>DASVEF010000060.1:0-4167 GCA_036380715.1 Thermoanaerobaculia bacterium
TTCCCGTTCGGGCGTGTCACGCCGCACGCGTCCGCGGCACCGTAGAGGGAAAGAAGAGTCCATCGGGAGACCGCTCATGATCCGCTCGCTCCGTTCGTTGGTCGTCGCCATCCTGGCACTCTGGAAGGGCCTCTCGCAGAAGCAGATCGGGGTCCGCTCCGGCATCCCCCCGAAGTATGTCTCGGACCTCCTCAAGAAACCCGACCTCAAGCACGAGGACTACCAGCGCCTCCTCGCCGGCGTCAAGGGCCGGCCCGCCGAGGTCGCCCTCGTCACCACGGCGCTCGAAGGCCTGCAAGCCCTGGAGGCCGACAACGAGCTGACTCCCGAGGAGCGCGACGAGGTCGAAATGGGCGTCCTCGCCGCCTGCCGCCAGTTCCGCGAGATCCTCCGCGAAGCCGTCCGCCGCTCCCGTGCCACGCCGGCCCTGGACGACTACCCCAAACCCAACGAGCTCGAGCCCGCCCGCTGGCACGCCGGCCAGCTCTGGTCCCGCTTGAACGGTCTCCACGAGAGCGAGCGCCTGGCGAAGGTCCGAGACGACCGCGAGTTTCAGAGTTGGTCTCTCTGCGAGCTCGTTTGTGACCGCTCCGTGGAGGCGGCTTCGCAGAACCTGGAACGCGCGGCGTCGCTGGCGCGGCTGGCCGAGGCCATCGCGAAGGAGGTCCGGGGGCCGGAGCCCTGGCTCAACTGCCTCCGCGGCTATGCCGCGGCGCATGCGGCGAACATCGTCCGCGTCCTTGGCGAGCTGAAGGCTGCGCGGGTCACCTTGAACCAGGCCCAGCGGCTGTACGAATCCGGCTCCGACCCTGCGCGCGTGCTCGACCCGGGAAGGTTGCTCCATATTGAAGGCGCTCTGTGCAGAGACGAACGCCGATTCGATGAGGCCGTGGACCGCCTCGATCAAGCGGCGGCCGTCAGCCGGTCTCGGGAGGCCGTCCTGATCACCAAGGGCTTCACCCTGGAGGTCATGGGGGACTACAAGCGGGCCGTCGAGACCCTTCGCGAGGCGGAGCCGCTGGTGGAGCGCAAGGGAGATCGCCGCCTGAGGAACATCCTTCACTGCAACCTTGGGTTCAATCTCTGCCACGTCCACCGCTACGCCGAAGCCGCCGAGCTCGCGGAGCAGGTGCGCGAGATCGCCATGGAGATGGGGGATGAGATCGGAGCTCTGCGTGCAACTTGGTTGGACGGCCGCGTCGCCGCCGGGACGGGGCGGAATCAGGAGGCCAAGGCGCTTCTTGAGCAAGCCCGCCAGGCGTTTGCCGCGCGCCAGATGTGGGCTGACGCCGCCCTGGCTCTATTGGAAGAAGCGGGCCTGCTATTGGACGAAGGTCGCACAGCCGAGGTCAAAGAGCTGTCTCGGGAGCTCACCGTGGTCCTCGACTCGAAGGGTGTACATCGGGAAGCCCTGGCTGCTCTGCGGCTCTTCCAAGAGGCAGCGGAACGCGAGTCGGCGACCGCCGAGTTGGCTCGGCGTGTCCTGCGCTACCTCTTCCGAGCCCGACACGACCAGGGCCTCCGGTTTGCTGATTTGTGAGGCTCCGATCAGCCGAGGGGGTCCCAACCGGCACCGATGTCACCCGATGGCGGCTCGTTTGGGCTTTCCTCGCCGCTGGCGTTTGGGCAGCCGGCCGGGTCCCACCCGCACCCTGCATCGGTGGAAGACTCGTTGAAGAGCGAGAGGAGCAAGGTCCAGAGCGGGTTCGGTTGCCCGGCCAGCGAGAACGAGAGAGACGCGGCGACGACGACAGCGAAAAGGGATCGACGCATGGGGTGGGTCTCCGGCGCGGCGCCGCCGGGCCACCATGGTCCGAGAGGGCCGCGTCTGACCTTTATGGTGGCGAAAAATCCCGGCTGCGTGCTAGCAACCCCACTTCGGGAGGAATTTCATGAGACGGCGGAATCAACTCGTGCGGCTGTACCGGGCGCTCTCCGGCCTGACCCAGAGGGCCTTTGCGGAAAGAGCCGGGATTCATCCCGTTCTCTTGGCTCAGTACGAGTTGGACACGGTCGAGCCCGGCGAAGAGCACCTGGAGCGTTGCGCTCGAGCCGCCGGGTTCACTGTGGCCGACGGAGAGCACCTCCTGGACCAGGCGGAGGAACGCCGGAAGCCCCGGCAGAGACAAGGGGCTGGAATCGATGCGCTGTACGGGACGTTGGCCGCGGTCTACCAGCGCCTTCTGCGCTTGCCGCACCCCAAAGGCGTGCCCAACGGGCTGGTCGACGAACGCGCGGAAGCCTTGTGGGCCCCGCTGAAGGACCTAGCCGAAGGAGAAAGGTTGGCGTTTTCCTGCGCCGTCCTCTGTGACCAATCCGTCGAGGCGGCTTCGCAGGACCTGGACCGCGCAACCTCGCTGGCGCGGCTTGCTCAGGACGTCGCGGAGCAGGTCCGGGGACCGGAAGGCCTGGTCAAGCGCGCCAGCGCTTATGCTGCGGCTCACACTGCGAACGTCGTCCGAGTCACCGGCGAGGTGAAGGCGGCGAGGGCCATGCTGGACGAAGCCCAGCGGCTGTGGGAAGCCGGCTACGACCCCACCGGTCTGCTCGACCCGGGGCGGCTGCTCCACATTGAGGGCGCTCTATTGAGAGATGAACGCCGATTCGAGGAGGCGCTGGACCGGCTTGACCAAGCGGCGGCGATCAGTCGGTCTCGGGAGGCCGTCCTGATCACGAAAGGCTTCTCTCTGGAGGCCATGGGGGACTACGAGCGCGCCATCGAGACCCTTCTCGAGGCTGAGCCGCTGGTGGAGCTCAAAGGTGATCGCCGTCTGAGGAACATCCTTCACTGTAACCTTGGGTTCAATCTCTGCCACGTCCACCGCTACGCCGAAGCCGCCGATCTCGCGAAGCAGGTGCGCGATCTCGCCATTGAGATGGGAGACGAGATCGGCGTTCTGCGCGCAGTATGGCTGGAAGGCCGGGTCGCCGCTGGGCAAGGCCGCACTGCGGAAGCCCTGGCGCTGCTTGCGCAGGCCTGCGGGGCGTTTGTGGCCCGTGACATGTGGGCTGACGCCGCACTCGCCCTGCTGGAAGAGGCGGGCCTGCTCTTGGAGCAGCGGAGGACCGCCGAGGTCAAGGAACTGGCGCCCCAACTGGCCAAGATCTTGGACTCCAAGGGGGTACACCGGGAGGCCCTGGCCGCCCTGCGGCTCTTCCAGGAGGCGGTCGAGCAGGAGGCGGCCACGGCCGAGATGGCCCGGCGCGTGCTGCGCTACCTCTTTCGAGCCCGCCACGACGAGGGGCTCCGTTTCACCGAGGTGTGAACAGTTTCCCCAGGGGCTCAGCCAAAGGGATCCCAACCGGCGCCTATGTCCGACGACGGCTGCGGGCCATCTGCGCAGCCTAAGGGGTCCATGCCGCAGCCGATGTCGGAGCTGGGCCGCGTGTTATTCAGGCAGCCGTAGGGGTCCATCCCGCACCCTTCCTCGGTGGACGACCCGCTCCAGAGGCTGGTGAGCCAGGCGGGCGCGCCTCCGAAGGCGGACAGGGTGAGGGCCAGGGCCAGGGCGACGATCTTCATGGCAATCTCCTTTCCGCTTGCTGGGAGCGCCGGCATCCTTGCCGGCATCCCTCACTCTACGAAGTGCGGGCCGGCAGGATGCCGGCGCTCCCAGCGAATTCCCTCTCTCCGCGATTTCCTCTTGATTTCCCCGAGTCGGCCTGAGGCCCTCACCCCCTCTCCCGTCATTGGGAGATGGGGAACGGGCTGGCTCACGAGATCGCGCGCGTTCTCGCCGTGGCCTCGTGAGCTCCCGCCGTGGCCTCGTGCGGCCGGCCGTGACCTCGTGCGTCGCCGCCGTGGCCTCGTGAGCACCCGCCGTGACCTCGTGCGTTCCCGCCGTGGCCTCGTGAGCACTCACCGTCACCTCGTGAGTCGCCGCCGTGGCCTCGTGAGCACCGCCGTAGCCTCGTGCGTCGCCGCCGTGGCCTCGTGAGCGCTCGCCGTCACCTCGTGAGCCGCCGCCGTGGCCTCGCGCGTTCCCGCCGTGGCCTCATGGGCTCCAGCCGTGGCCTCGTGCGCACCCGCCGTGACCTCGTGAGCCGCTCGCGGGAGCTTGCGGACACCCGAAGAGTCAGCGGGCCCCTCTCAACTGTGGAACGCGGCTTCCCGGGTGGCCTGCTGGATGGCCTCTTCCAGGACCTGGAGGTTGACGGGCTTGGTGA
>DASVEF010000061.1:0-10335 GCA_036380715.1 Thermoanaerobaculia bacterium
CTCGGCCTCGTACTTCCCGCCCAGCCGGTCGCGGTAGATCACACCCGGCCGGTCCGCGTAAGAGACCGCGAGATCCATTCCCTGCGTGTCGGCCACGAGATCCAAGACGGCCGCGGAAAGCGCCTTCCCCTTCTCGAAGGGCAACCGGGCCGTCTCGTCGCTCCAGCCGCCCGTCCCCTGATTGCGCAGCAGGGCCGCGCCGTCGCCCAGCAGCACCAGGTCGAGGTCGTAGTCGTGGTCGAAGTCGAGCCAGACCGCCTGGCGGAAACCCTCCGGGGGGACCGCCGCCGTCACCTTCGCGAACCGGCCGCCGGCGTTGCGCCAGAGGGAGAGGCCGGGGGCCAGCACGGCGAGGTCGGCCAGCCCGTCGTTGTCGAAGTCGCCGGGCGCCACGGCCACGACCCCGCGCATCTCCTCCAGCCCGGTCCCGGAGGCGGGCGTGGCGCCGTTGCGGAAGAGCGAGACCCCGTTCGCCGACCAGGCGAGGAGGTCGGGCCGGCGGTCGCCGTCGGCGTCGAGCACGGCGAGGCCGGCGGTGGCCGGGTCTAGGCCGCTCGCCAGCTCGACGGGCTCGAGCTTCGGCTCGGCGGGCTTCTCGGGGGCTGCGGCGCGGCGCGGCTCGATTTCGTCGAGTAGCTCGGAGTACCAGCTCCATTCGAGATCCTCGGGGACCGCGGCTCCTTCCTGGCCGGCCTTGATCTTCTTGAAGACCTCGAGCTCGCGCGCCGCGTCCTCGGCGCGGCCGGCCTGCCGGTAGGCGTTGTAGAGCTGGAAGCGGGGACCCGCGAGGCTCGGCCCGAGGCGAGCGGCCTCCTCGAAGTGGCGCAGCGACAGGCCGGGCTTCTCTGTTAGCTTGTACAGGACCCCGAGGTTGTAGTGGCTGACCGGCTCGTCGGGCACCAGAGCGACCATGCGCTCGAGTTGCGCAACGGCCTTGTCATACTGCGAGTCCCGCTTGAAGGCGATGCCCAGGTTGAACCAGGTGTGGGGGAGGTCCGGGGTCTGCTTCTGGACCTTCTCCAGCTCGGCGACCCCCTCGGCGGTCTTGCCCGCCTTGAGGAGCGCGAGGGCGTAGTTGAGGCGCTCGCGGGGCGAGTCCGGAGCGATCTCCAGGGCCTTGCGCAGCTCCTCCACCGCCTCGTACTGGGTGGTCGGGTTCTCGTAGAACGCCTTGCCCAGGTTGCGGTGGTGCCAGAGGCGCTCCTCGCGGGGGAGGTCCGGGGAGGCGGCGGCGAGGAGCAGCGCCGTCAGGGCGAGCACGGCCAGCCTCACCTCCTCCCTTCTCCCTCGCGCAGGATCGTCACCCGGTCGACCAGGACGTCGAACTTTTCGCTGGGACCGCTCGGCCATCGGACCTCCAGGGAGTCGATCCTCGCCGCAGATCCTAGCCCGATATGCAGCCGGGTGCTGCTCTGGCTGGAGTAGCCGTTGCCGCCGTTGACCTCGCGGATCCACATCGTCTCGCCGGAACGGGCCGTGACCCGGGCACCGATGGCGTCCCGGTTGGACTTCGTGCCGACCAGCTTCAGCCCGATCCAGCGGCCGGTGCCTCCAGAGACGTTGCGATAGAGCAGAGCCCGCTGATTGGCATTGGTCTGGTAGAGGTCCAAGCGGCCGTCATTGTCGAAATCGCCCATCCCGATACCGCGCCCGTCGAGATCGTTGTCCACCCTCGCCTCCGCGGAGATCTCCTTGAAAGATTGGTCTCCGAGGTTGCGGAAAAACTTCTTCTTCTGATATCCGCTCCAGGTCATGTCGCGGATGGCCGGCCAGCTGTTGACGTCGGTGAAATCGATCCCGGGGGAGATGATCATCTCCACTAAGACAGGGATGTAATTTTCCTTGCCAGCGGAGCGCAGGCCGTTGACGACGAACAGATCCTCCCAGCCGTCGTTGTCAAAATCACCAAATTTGGCCGCCCAACCCCACAAGGTATTGCAGGTGCCGGTTTCTTTCGACAGATCGGTGAACGTGCCGTCCCCATTGTTGCGCCAGAGCATGTTGCACTCTTTCATGTACTCGTCCGTGATGTTGGTCACGTAGACGTCGAGCCAGCCGTCACGGTCATAGTCCCCTACATCGACGTTCATCCCCTTCTTCGTATCGAAGCCGGTGGCTTCCCGGGTAGCGTCGCGGAACGTACCGTTCCGGTTGTTGAAAAAAACCCGATCGGTTCCATAATCACCGGCCAAGTAGACATCCTGCCAGCCGTCGTTATTCAGGTCGGCGTGGCCGGCGTCGAGGGTCCAGCCGGTGTGGTGGGCAAGGCCGGCCTTTTCCGTGGTCTCGACGAAGCGGATCGCGCCCGAGCCCGGCTCGGTGACGTTGCGCCACAGGGTGGCGCCGCCGCCGTTGGTTGCGGCGTCCAGGTTGTCCGGCAGCACGTGCGGCGTCGGCAGCTCGATCAGATTGACCGGTTTGAAATAGTTTCCAAAGAGCAGATCGAGACGGCCGTCGTTGTCATAGTCGAAGGTAATCGCCGCAATCGTGTTGCCAAATTTCGTCAGCCCGGAGCCCGCGGAGACGTCCTGGAAACGCCCCTCTCCCAGGTTGCGGTAGAGGATTGGAGTGCCGAAGCGGGCCACCAGCAGGTCGAGCCGGCCGTCGTTGTCCGCGTCGAGCCACAAGGCATCGGAGACGATCGACAGCCGGTCGTTGCCACCGGTGACGCCGGCCTGGGAGGCCACGTCGGTGAACGCCCATTTTCCGGCGGGGATCCAGTCGTTGCGCAGCAGGTGGCTCGGCCGGCCCGTCTCCGAATCGGTCACGAAGAGGTCGTCGTCGCCGTCGCCGTCGTAATCCCCCACCGCCGCCGCGGCCCCTCCTGAGGTGAACATCCCCAGCACGTCGGCGTGCTTGCCCGGGAACGTCCGGGTGCGATGGACAATTCGCGCGCCCACCTTCTCCCCGATCTCCTCGAAGCGGATCGCGGACGGATCCCCGCCAGCCGCCAGGAGAGGCAGGGCGAGGAGGAGAAACGATGCGCGGCGAAGGGCTGGAGTCACTTTGCTTCCTCGGAGAACAGCGAGGCCAGGTTGGTGTCCACCCGCTTGTTGGGATCGAGCTGATCGTCGATGTAGGTTAAGAGCGCCTCGCCGTTGCGGGCGAGGCGCGCCTGGAGCTGCGCTTCGCCGGGGAAGAGCTTCAGCCCCTCCTGCCAGACCGCCCGCGCCTTCTCCGGCTGGTCCGTCTTCCAGTAGCCATCGCCCAGAGCGATATAGGCGCGGGCGTGGACGCTCTTCCTCGGCTCCTTTTTGGAGATCGCGACGGCCTCCTCCAGGTCGGCCACTCCCAGAGGCGCGCGGCCGAAGATCTTGGGCCAGTAGAGATAGCTGTTGCCACGCGTGTAGAGGGCCAGCCAGCTCCGCTGCAGCTCGATCGACTTGCTGAAGTGGGTCAGGGCATTGTTGGCGAGGATTACCTGGGTGATCGAGCCGGCCGCAGGGATCTTGTCCACATAGGCGTAGCCGAAGTTCAGCCAGGCGTTGGCCGACTTCGGATGGTCGGCCACCAGCTTCTCGAAGAACCCGATCGACCGGTCGTACTCCCCGGCCTTGATCACCGCCATGCGGTACTCGCTGGCGTAACGGAGGCTCTCCGGGTCGGAGGCGAGGGCCGCCTCCAAGTGCGGCAGGGCCGCGGCGTGCTGGCCGGCGGCGACCGCTTTCATCCCTTCGTCGAAGGAGCCGGCGGATGTCAGGCCGGCGGCAGCCCAGGAGAGGAGCACGAAGCATAGAACACGGCGTTTCATCTCTTCTTCTTGCCCCCGGTGAGGAAAGGTTGGAGATCGGGCTCCCCCTCGACGATCCGGTAGATGCGGTCGGGGGCCACGTCCGAAAAGACCTGGCGTGCGCCCGACGGCCAGAGCACCTCCAGGCGCTCAATCCTGGAGGCCTGCGCCAGGCCGAAGTGGACGCGCCGCGTGCTCTGGGCGGCGAAGCCGTTGCCGCCGTCGACGAAACGCAGCAGCCTGCGGCCTCCGGCGGTCAGCAGCACCCGCGTCCCCACGGCGTCACGGTTCGATCGCCGTCCTTCCAAGGCCAGCTCGATCCAGCGCGCGCCGGTCGGCAGGACGTTGCGGTAGAGGAAGGGCGCGGCGTTGGCGTTGGCGACGAACAGGTCGAGGCGGCCGTCGTTGTCGAAGTCCGCGACCGCGATGCCGCGCCCGTCGCGGGTCGAGTCGAGACCGTGACGCGCCGCCTCATCCTTGAACAGCCCCCCTTTGTTGTGGAACAGCCTCTTCTTCTGGTATCCGGAGAGGCTCTTGTTCCCCATGGGAGGCCAACTGCGGGCGTCCGCGAGGTCGACATCCGGGCGCACGATCATCTCGAAGATGTCCGGGACATAGCTCTCCGGGCCGGCCGAGACCCAGCCGTTCATCACGTAGAGGTCGAGCCAGCCGTCGTTGTCGTAGTCGAAAAACTTGCCGCCCCAGCCCCAGTCGGTATCGTGGGTACCGGTCTCCCGCGCAACGTCCGAGAACTTCACTCCTTCAGGGCCTGCCCCCTCGTTGCGCCAGAGGAAGTTCCCCTCGCGCATGTAGTCATCCGTGATGTTGGTGACGAAGACGTCGAGCAGGCCGTCGTTGTCAAAGTCCCCCCAGTCGGCGTTCATCCCTTTCTTGGTGTCGATCCCGACGGCCTCCCTGGTGCGGTCCGTGAAGGTGCCGTCCCCGTTGTTGATGAAGAAGCGGTCGGTCCCAAAGTCGCAGGCGACGTAGAGGTCGTCGTCTCCGTCATTATCGGCGTCGGCGTGCCCGAGGTCGAGGGTCCATCCCGAGAGGGTGAGCCCGGCCTGCTGCGTCCTGTTGGCGAAAGTCGTCTGTCCGGATGAATCGGGCCCTTCGTTGCGCCAGAAGGTCACGCCGCCGCCGTTCTCCGCGGTCTCGAAGCTCTCAGGGAAGAAGCGCGGCGTGTCGGGCCGGAAGACGTCAACCGGCTGGAAATAGCTACCCACGAGGAGGTCCAGGTCGCCGTCGCGGTCGGAGTCGAAGGCGAGCGCCGCGATGGCGTTGCTGTAGCGGTCGAGGCCGGCCCGACGGGTGACGTCGCGGAAGCGGCCTCCCCCCAGGTTTTCGAAGAGCTGGCTGCGGCCGAAGCGAACCACGAACAGATCGGGCCGGCCGTCTCCGTTGTAGTCGAGCCAGAGCGCGTCGGCCGAGGCGTTCCGCGCGTCGTTGCCGTCGGCCACACCCGCCTGCCGGGCCACGTCTGTGAAGGTGAAGTCGCCGAGGTTCCGGTAAAGCCGGTTCTTGCCGCTCTCCGCGGAGTCGGTGACGAACAGGTCCTCGAAGCCGTCGCCGTCGAAATCCGCCACCGCCGCCGCCGCGCCCAACGCCGTGTAGCCGGCCATGACCTCGGCGTAAGGGTTCTGGAAGGTGCGGTTCGTGTGCGGCTTCCCCACTCCCGCTCGCTCGGTCACGTCCTCGAACCACCGCTCCGGCGCGGCGGCACCGACCAGCGCCATGGCCGCGAGGATCACGACGGTCCCCCCGGCAGCCCTCAACCTCATCCCTCCGGCGCTCCGTAGCGCTTCTCCACCATCCCTCCCCCCTCGGTCACCTGCACGATGCGACCGGCCGCGACGTCCCGGAACCGCTGCTCGATCCCGGAAGCCGGCCAGCGAACCGTCAGCTCATCCACCTTGGCCACCTCGCCGAGCCCGAAGTGGAGCCGCAGCGCACTCTGGGAAGCATAGCCATCTCCGGCGACCACCTCGCGTACCTGGAGCTTGCCGCTGGCGCGGACCGTCACCCGCGCCCCCACCGCATCCCGGTTAGATTTCGTGCCGACCAGCTCCACCTGCAGCCAGCGGCGGACGGGGCCGACCTCGTTGCGCAGCAGGGCATGGCTTTCGGCTGAGGCGGCCACGGCGACGTCCAGCGCGCCCCGGTTCCAGAAGTCGGCGATGGCAATGCCGCGGCTGTTCGTCAGCAGGTCGGTGCCCGCCGGGGTACCGATCTCGCGGAAGGTGCCGTCACCGTTATTCCGCAAATGACGGTTGCGCTCCCAGCCGTGCCACGACTGCCGGCCGAAATGTTTCGGATCGAAGAAGATCCCCTTCTTGTAATCGCTCTGCCGGCCGACCACGTTGTTCAGGAAGTCGAGCTCGATTTCGGTGCCGCGGTCGTTGTAGACCCAGCCGTTCGTACTATAGATATCTTGCCATGTATCGTTGTCGAAGTCAGCAAAGCCCGATCCCCAGAACCAGCCGATCGGGTTGGCACCGGCCGTCCAGCTCACGTCTTCGAAAGTGCCGTCGCCGCGGTTTCGCAGCAGATGGTTTCCCGAGGCCATGTCCTGGAAGACTTTAACGAATTCGAAGCCGGACTGCCGGAAAATTTCGAAGTAGAGGGGCATGTCGGTCTTCCACACTCCCTGCCGCCAAGAGTTCGCCATGTAGCGCCAGACTGTCGGCGGCTCGGCGAACCAGCCGTGCTCAGAGCGGATATCGGCGGTGTAGAGGTCGAGCCGGCCGTCGTTGTCGTAGTCGCCGAACGAGGCGCTCATGCCGGCGCCGTAGGCAAGCGTGCCGGTGTCCACGGTGACATCGGAGAACGTGCCGTCTCCTGCATTGCGGTAGAGCGTGCTGCGGCCGAAGTCGTTCACCACATAGAGGTCGGCGGCGCCGTCGTCGTTATAATCCCCGAAGGCAGTTCCCAGGCACAGACCGGTATCGCCCACGCCCGCCTCTTCGGTCACGTTGGTGAATCGACCGTTCCCTTCATTCCGGTAGAGCTGGTTGGGCTCGCCGTTGCGGGCATAGAAGGTTGTGGGAATTTTCGTTCGCGGGTCGAGATAGCGGCCCACATAGAGGTCGAGATCGCCGTCGTTGTCGTAGTCGGCCCAAGAGGCGACCGTGGTGCAGCAGTCTTCGCCGAGGCCGGAGCCCGCGGTGCCGTCCTCGAACGTGCCGTCACCCCGGTTGTGGAAGAGCTGGTTGGGCCGGAAGGTGCGGCTGACGAACAGGTCCTTATGGCCGTCGTTGTCGTAGTCGGCGAAGACCCCCACGGACATGCCGTCGAGTCCTGAGAGCCCGGCCGCCGCGGTCACGTCCTCAAACGTACCGTTCTTTCGGTTGCGGAACAGCCGCGATTCGACGCCGTCCGGGATGAACAGGTCGTAGAAGCCGTCGTTATCGTAGTCGACCGCGCTGATCCCGCCAGGACCGTGGCGGATCATGCCAAAGCGAAGAGGCTCGGTGAGGAACGGCGGATAGTAGCGGTTCACGAAGTCGATCCCTGCGGGCCCGGCCACGTTCACGAACTGCGGCCTCGCGCTGACCTGGCGCTCCCCCTCGACCAGCGAGGCCTCGCGGATGCGCAACCCCGCGGGCGAGCTCGCGAGGCGCATGCGGAAGTAGGCGCGGTCGATCCCCGGTCGCGCGGCACCCTGCGGAGTACCGATCAGCTCGAAACGGACGATCGCCTCGAGCTCGTTCCCTTTCCAGGAGGGGAGACGGTGGAGGTGGAAGCCGACCTCCTCAATCGACTCCAGGCTGGCGAGGTAGGCCTGCCACTCCGCGAGCGCCGAGGCCCGGTCGAGGTTACCACCGCGGGCAGCGAAGCGGAGGACCGAGATGCCGTCTCGCAGCTCGACCCACTGTAGGTTCGCAAGGCCCAGCGAGCCACCATGGAACTCGGGGCTGTAGAACCCCTCGATCGCCTTCAGATCACGCGCCTGGACGGCGCGGGCGAGCCACCCGAGAGTTTCGACCACTCCGCATCCCGTCTGGAAGAACCTCTGCCCCTCGGCATCGAGCCGGCCGAACGAAAGCCAAGCCCCGCTGGCCAGCAGGACCGGGGCGAGGAACAGGCCGAAGTAGAAGGTGGTCCGGCGCGGCAGGAGGAGCTTTCTGGGCACGGCGAATCGTCTTTGAACGACAGCTGAGCCACTTTAAAACAAGCTCCTATTCGGAGGGGTGGGCATCGGGGACCAAAAAGGATCTACCGCCGTCGAGAGAGAGAAGATCCTCTCTGCGGTGGGGAAATACTCTCAAGGATGCTCGAAGCCGACCTCACCCGCTTCGCCTTGGGTCCCCTGTTCCTGATCTGCCTGGGAGTGGTGCTCTACCTGCGCGAGCGCAAGGCGGCCCGCCTGTTCATGGTCATCGGCGTGCTCCACGTGCTCGGAGGCGCCTGGGTCGGGCGCGAGCCGCTCCTGCGCATCTTCCGGGAGGGCTTCTTTGGCGAAGCCGACTCCGGCCTCGGCAACGTCCCCGCGGACACGGACAAGGAGCTCCTCTTCTGGTTCGTGCTCTGGGGGGTGTTCGCCTTCGTCCTGGGCCAGCTCCTCTCGTGGATGGAGCGACAGGGCCAGCGCCCGCCGGCTTGGCTCGGATGGGAGCTGATCGCCATCAACCTGGTCGCCGCGGCGCTGCTGCCCAAGGGAGGGTTCTGGCTGGTGATGATCCCCTCTTTTCTGATCATCCGGGAGGCCCGGCGGGCCTCATGAGCCATAATCCCGCCAGGAGGTGCTCAGCATGCCGGTCATCTCGCCCGATCATCCAGCTTTCACCGTCATCGTCCGGGTCAAGATCTCTCCCGAGCATCAAGCCGAAATGCTTGAGCAGTCGCGGCGCATGGTCCCCGCCTTTCAGAAGCAGCCGGGCTTCATCTTCATGGCCGTGCACCGCAGCCTGGATGGCGAGGAGGTCACCAGCTATCTCCAATGGGAAAGCCAGGCTCAGCACGAGGCCTGCCTGGCAAGCCCAGAGGTCGCCGCGGCCGGCGGCGAGTGGATGCACTTCATCCAGTCGGGGCAGGCCACGTTCGAGGTCCGCACCTACGAGGTAGTCGCCTAGGCCGAGGCGCCGGGGAGGTAGCCATGGCGGAACGCACGCAGGCACCAAGCACGTCGCCGAAGAGGGGGCAGAGCCTGGACGAGTACATCGCCGGTCTGGAGCCGTGGCAGGCCGAGATCGCGTCCGCGCTCCGCAAACTCGTCCGGGAGGCAGAACCCGACCTCGCCGAGGTCGTCAAGTGGGGGCAGCCCGTGTTCGAGGCCGGCGGACCGGTCTGCTATATCAAGCCGTTCAAAAGCCACGTCAACTTCGGTTTCTGGCGCGGCGCCGAGCTCCAGGACCCCGAGGGGCTCCTGGAGGTCGGGGGCTCGAAGATGGGGCACGTCAAGCTCAAAGAGAAGGGAGAGATCCGGAAGAAGGCCTTCCAGGAACTCGTTCGGCAGGCGGTCGATCTCAACCGGCGCCTGGGCAACCCCGCTGCCATCCGCAAGTGACGCCCGGTCCGCTCAGGGCAGCGCCTTCCGCTCGTCCGCGGGCTTGGTGTTGACGTTGGAGACTAGGCCGCCGTCGATCTGGATGCTGACGTAGGGAGTTTCCGGCGAGGTGCAGACCTGGACCGTAGCCACGTGCGTCCTCCGTCCGCCATCCAGGCTCCAGGTCCCATACCCCGTAAAGGTGACCGTGTCGTACTGCCCCTCTTGCGGCCGCGACTCCAGGGAGTGGACGAAGCTCGCCCAGGCCAGGGTGGACAGGCGGAACGTCCCCTCCTGCTGGCTGTGGTTCGTGTACTCGAAGAAGGAGGTCTCGCGCCCGGGATCGGCTGCGATCGAGTAGCGGTAAGAGAACTCCTCACCAGTGGAGGCCCGCACTCTCTTCGCCTCGCCCTGCTTGGCCGCCTTCGGGTCGCCGTCGTCCCCGATCGCCCGCAGCCAAAGGAACGGGTCGAGCGCCGAGCCCGGGCCGATGACGAAGCCGGTGGCGAGGTCCGGCGCCGGGAAGAGGAAGCCAGGCGGATAGGGGATGTTCACCTCGGCCTTGAGCCGGAACACCGACTCGCCGCGCGCCCCCCGCTCCAGCCGGGCCGGTCCACGGAAGAAGAAGGACGACTGCGGCGTGCGCGGTTCCACCCGCACCAGGGCGAAGAAGACATCCTGGCCGATGAGCCCCCGCCGTAGGACCTCGTTCAGGAAGTCGCCGGTGCGCAGGTCCACCGCTCCCACCGCCAGGTCGAAGGGATCATCCAGGAAGTTCACCGCGTCCAGGAAGTAGGTGCGCAGCGGGAACCGCAGGAACTCATCGTGCCCGATCGGGCCAGGGTAGAGGCGGCCCGGGAAGACGGCGGTCAGTGGCTGGGGAACCGTGTCGGCCAGGAGGCCGCCCGGCGAGAGAGAGGAGACAGCCACCGAGACCGAGTCGCCGAAGCGCTCGCCGAACTGCACTTCCAGCCGGCCCATGACGTGGGAGCGCCCCTTGGCGTAGCCTCCCAGGGTGTCGGTGTTGAGGGTGAACTGGTCCCCGAAGCTAGAGTTGTGGGTGAACAGCGTCAGCTCCTGCACGCTGTTGTACGGCACGTCCAGAAGCTCTCCTGTCTCA
>DASVEF010000062.1:0-8873 GCA_036380715.1 Thermoanaerobaculia bacterium
GTCTCCTGCTGGATCCTCCGTCGAGGCGCACCGCAAGAAGATCTGGCCTTCTCGCTGCAACTTCGTGATGTATTCCAGTCTGTCATACCGATAGAGAGCCGGCGCATCCCGCATCGTCGCCACCTCGCTGGGAATAGGAAAGCCAAGAGGGGGCAGGTGACCGAGCACGCCATCCGGGGTGCTCGCGGTCGTTCCACGGATGGCAAGCTCCTCGGCGGTGTGAGCGAGCCGGTCCCGCCAATAGTGGCCATAGAGGGTGTTGGCCGAGTAGCGATTCCGGTGCGACACGTAGACCACATTTGAAAGCAGGTCCCCAATACGGCGGTGGAGAGCATCTTCCGGCAGATGGCGAAGGTACCGGCGGGCATGGTATTCCGCTCGCTGCCTACGCTCATGTTGAGTGTACGAGCGGACACGATCAACGTGCTCCGTCGGGAAGGTCGGATCGGCGAGAATAGCCTCCGCGGATCTAATCGGGTGACTGGTGGGCGAGCGGACCCTGATTCTGATGCTGCGCATGATGTGTGTCGCTGCGGCAGATGGGCAAGCAGCGCTTCCTGAAACCGGGTTTTGGCGCCAGCCTCTTCGTCAGGTTGACCCTCACTCGGCTTTCTTGGCGGGCCGGGATTTCGAGTAGAGGGCTTCGCGGTGGGCCGTTCCTGCGCGGATGACGTGGAGACGGCCGGAGGCGGCGAGGCGGCGCAGGGTCACGGAGACCGCGCGGCCGTCCACGGGCTTGCGCAACTTCGCGCCATAGTGGCGGTTGACCTCCTGCGCGATCTGCGACGGGCTGAAGACGTCTTCGGGCCGCCGGCTTTCGACGACGCGGGCAACCAGGGGGCCCACCGGGCGCCGCTTCCACGCCGGCACATCCCCCGTGGGAGCGGCCGGCGCGGTGGCGGCGCGATGGCGCTCCACGAGCTCGCCGGCCGCAGCCGCCGCGGCCTCGAAGGCTTCGAACCGCTCCATCGCCGTCTGCAGCGAGGCCGCATGGAGCGCCCTCTTCTCGCGGTGAAACGCCTCTTGCGCGGCGTGATGCTCTTCCTGCTGGCAGTGATACGCAATCTGGCCCTGCAACTCGGCCAACATCTGGGAGATCGACAGGCTCGCCATGGAACGCTCTCCGTCGGAAAGCAGGCCGCCGCAATGTCCACAGCTTTGCGTCAAACGGACCTGGTTTTGCGACAATAACGCAACCAGCCGCTCTTGTCGAGGCCACCGACGCGGATCGCAGCTCATATTGCGGCATAGCTGCCAACGCGCCAAGCACATCGCGGCAGGACGAGTTAGCGAATCCGTGATGCTGCGAAATCAGCTCATGACACAGGCGATCGGGGCATATCGCGGCAGATTGACAGACTTTTCCATAGCATCACGGGGTGTCGCGGCACTTTGAGAGAACCTGCCGCGATATCTCAAGGAGCCGCGGCATAGCTCAAGCTATCGCGGCAGATTGTGAAGACCTGCCGCGACTTCAATCTCTACGCCGCAATGATAACGAGTGCTCTCTTGTCCGAGGGACAGGCGCCGCGGCTTGGCGAGGTGTTGCGGCAGCGCTCCTGATAACGCGGCGGCATCTCTGGCGCTGCCGCGACATCTCCTGATGTTGCGGCAGTGCAGCTCGAGGTGCGGTGGTTTCGCCAGCGGCGGCGCGATCGGAAAGCCTTTTGCGGCAACGGGCGCGAGCCGCTGCGTGCTACTGAAAGCCCCGGGAAGCTCCTCGCCTCCCGGAGCCTGCCGGATTCGGACCGGCTTCGGACTGGAGGAGCCGAGCAGGCGGCCGCGGAAGCGATCGGCTTCCCCCGGGCGCGCATCGGTCACCGATGATCTCGGCTACCCGTGCACCGAGACCACACCGAGATCTCGAGCCACTGCTCCAAGGTTCCCGTCGAACGTCCAGAGCCCGCATTCAGTCACCAGTGCAGTTGCCAGCAGGTGAACGTCGACCCAGCCAACCCCCCGTCCGCTGAGCTGGCGCACCAGGATCAGCTCCAGCACCTCTTCATCTGGAACGAGTGGCGCGGCAGGAAGCCTCTTCAGATCCGCGATCACTGATTTCCGTCGTGGGCCGAGACCGCCTAGGACGAGCTCCCCGAGAACCCACGGATGAAGCAAGACCAGATTGGATTCGAGATGCTCGGCGAGATCCGCTGCGCGTTCTGTACCGCGAAAGAAGTCGACCCAGACAGACGTGTCGACCAGGATCACTGGGCGCCATTCCGGATCGGACGCCGCCGTGAAGCGACCTCGACCTCGGGCACCTTCCCACGGAGCGCCGCCAACCGCCGGCGGGCAGCCTCATCCACCAGCGCTTTCAGGCCCAGCCGAACGGCAACCGATTTTGAGGGGGCACCGGTGACCCGCATCGCTTCTGCGAGAAGATCGCGGTCGATCTCGAGCGTCGTTCTCATGCATAGAGCGTCGCACAAATCCTATGCACGGTCAACGGAGGCCGTCCAGGGACCGGGAGGCGGTTCTGATCCACGGCCGTTGGGTGCGGCCGTTGGGTGCCAGCCTCTCCGGTCAACGCATGAAAAAACCCCGGGAAGCTCCTCGCCTCCCGGGGTCTGCCGGATTCGGACCGGCTTCGGGCCTGGGGATGATGGTGGCCTGAGCTGGCAGGCGCCGCACCGGAGTCGTGCCAGCTCACTCTCCTTCTAGTGAGTCCCCGGCAGAGTCCCTCAGGTTCAGAGGCCGGTGCTGGTAAGCGGAGGCGCGCCTCACAATGTTGAAACCTGCTGAAGCGATGTTTCTCCGGGTTCGAACCTTGTTCAAGGGGCCGGAGCACTGTTTCCGGCGGCCGACCCATTGGGATGGGGATTTTGCGGGAAAAACGACGAGTGTGTCCGTCTATAAGAAGGCGTCCGCGGCGCCGGCCGGCCTCGGGGAGCGGCGATCGAGCTCCTTGGAGGTGGCCGGGATCTTTGCGCTATCCTACCGAGATACCGATGCTCAAAAGAAGATCCTGGGCGGTTGGCCTCATCCTGGTGGCGGTCGGCGCTGCCCTGCTGCTCATTTCGAGCCGCGCCGGGATCCCTGCCCTGGAGGCGCTCTACGGGACCAGCCGCTTCGTGTATCCGCGGCTGTCTCGGCAACAGGCCTACCAGCCATGCCGGCCCGAGGCCGAGCCCGGGCTGGTCCCGGGATACGACTGTGCGGAGAGTCCCGCAAGCCCAGGCCTCCTGCGACCGAGAATGCTGGCTGCCGAGCGCACCCTGCAGGAGGCGGGAGAGCATGACCGGCGGCTTTATGGGCTGCTGCGGCTTGCCATGGCCAGGAAGGGCGGCTTTGTCGCGACGGCACGGGGACTGGAGGCCGAGGCTCGCTCGGCGGACGATGCGGGCCTCTGGGTCGATGCGAGCGCAGCTTTCTACCTCGCCGCCACGGCTGAGGATCTGCCCGGCCTGTTGAGCCCGGCGCTGGCCGCGTCCGAACGGGCGCTGGAGCTCGATCCGCGCAATCCCGCGGCGGCCTTCAACCGGGCCCTGATCCTCGAGGCGCTGGCTCTTCGCAGCGAAGCCCGAGAGGCCTGGCAAGACTTCCTGAGCTTCGAGCCGGAGACCTCTCCCTGGAGACGCGAGGCGCAGCAGCATCTGGAGACGCTGTCGGCGCCCTCCGAGGCGGAGCGGTGGAAAGCCGCAAGGCGGAAAATCGAAGCCTCAGGGCCGTCCGCGGGCCAGGCGGGAGAGTTGGTGGCGAGCTTCGCCCGCCCGGTCCGGGACTGGATCGAGCTCGAGCTGCTGCCCGCCTGGGCGCAGGCTTGGCTGCGGAAAGATCCCGCCGCGGCCGGCGAGCACCTCGACGTAGCCGCGGCGCTGGCGAACGCGCTTGCGGCCGGGCCGCGCGAGGCCTTGCCCGCGGCGCAGGTTCGCGACGTACGTGAAGTCCTTCAGGCCCAGAGCGCCACAGCGCCTGCCCTGGCCCACGCCATCCTGGGCCTGCAGGACGCTCGGGCCAGCTACGTCCAGGGCGACTATCAATCCACCCTCGACACCCTGGACAGAGTGGAGCGGGAGCTGGGGACCGGCCGGCCGGCCCTGCGGTACTGGGCGCGCTACTACCGCGCGGCAAGCCTGGACCAGCAGGGGCTCAAGCCGGCCGCCGACGAGCTGCTGAGCGCCCTGGTGGCGGATCTCGAAAGCATGCCCTTTCCCTCGCTGCGCGCCCGCGCCCAGGCCCTCCGCGGCCGGATCCAGAACAACCTCGGGCGGCCGGAGGAGGCGATCCCTCTTCTGACCTCGGCGATCACCACCCTGGACGCCGTGAGAGACGCCGAAACCGGCACATGGGCTCGGACGCTCCTCGGCGACAGCCACCGCCTGCTCGGAGACCTCGAATCCTGCTGGCGGCATTATTATGTCGCCTTGCACCAGATCGAGAATCTCGGCACTCCTCTGCGGGAGCTGGCGGCGTTCAACGCCATGGCGGACTTCCTGCTCAGCGCCAGCGACGAGCGGCTCGCGCTCCACTACCTGGACGCGGCCGTGTCGCTGGGGCCGCGGCTGGAAAATCCGAGCTTCTTCGCCGAGGTCCTGCTCTGGCGATCGCTGCTGCGCTCCCGCCGGGGCGACGAGCCCGCCGCGCTGGCCGACCTGGAGCGGGCGCGAGAGGAGGCGGCCAAGGTGCGCGATCCTCTGCGCGTCGAGCGCTTTCGCGCGGATCTCGGCCTGTACATGGGCGCCGAGCTGCTGGACCGCGATCCCGCCGCCGCCGTGGACGCCCTGACCACGGCCGTGCGCTACTTCGAGGGGACAGAGCACTGGTCGCGGATTCTGCTCTCGCTCGAAGCGCGGGCCCTGGCCTACGGCCGGCTCGGGGATTGGGAGTCGGAGCTTCGGGACCTGGCGCGCGCCCGCGAGCTTTACGAGCGGGTGGGCCGCCAGTTGAAGCAGGACGCCATTCGGATCTCCTTCGCCGGACGGATCGAGAACGCCTTCGACCAGACCCTGCGGCTTCGCCTGGCGGAGTCGGCGGACCCCGAGGCCTCCTTCTCCCAGCTCGAACAGGAGCGGGCGCTCAATCATCCCCTCCTTCAGGGCGACGCGTGGCTCACCAAGCCCGCCGCCATCTCCGAGGTGCGCTCGGCCTTGGCTCCCGGCATGGCCTTGGTGGAATACGCCGTCCTTTCGGATCGCCTCCTGGTCTGGCTCGTCGCGAGCGGCAAAGTGGCGCTCCGCCAGTCCGCAGTCCCCAGGGCGGAGCTGAGCGCGGCGGTGGAAGACTTCCTGGTCGCCGACTGGAGCGGTCCGAAGTGGCGGGACGCCTCCGCCTTCTTGGGGAAGATCCTGCTCGGCGCCGTCCAGCCCGAGCTCGCGCGCGCCGGCATCACCTCGCTGATCGTGGTCCCGGACGACGAACTCTTCGGCCTCCCCTTCGCGGCCCTGACGCTGCCGGGTACGGACCAGCTCCTGGTGGAGGACTACGCCGTGGCGGTGAGCCCGAGCGCCAGCCTCTTCGCCCGCGCCGTCCGCAAGCATCGCGAGGACCGCCGCGGGCGCGAGCCTTTGCGCGCCGTCGCCGTGGCCGATCCGGCGATCGACGAATCCATCTGGCCGCACCTGCTCCCGCTGGACGCAGCCGCCGCCGAAGGGGCTTCCCTCCAGCGGCTCCTCCCGGGACGCGCCGAGCTTCTAGATGGAGGGGACGCCACGGCCCCCGCGCTCCGGGGGCGCCTGGCTCACGCGTCGTGGCTCCACTTCGCCGGCCACGCGGTGGCCGTTCCTCGCCGGCCGCTCGACTCCTACCTGCTGCTCGGCCCCTCGCCGGAGCACTCCGGAAGGCTCACGGCCGCGGAGCTTCTCACCTGGGACCTGAGCCGCCTCCGGGGCGTGGTCCTCTCGGCATGCGGCTCGGCGGCCTCGGCCAGGGAATCCTGGCCGGGAGCGACGACCCTGGCGCGGCCGTTCCTCGCCGCCGGGGTGCCCCTGGTGATCGGCAGTCTCTGGGACGTGCGAGACCAGGACAGCGCCGCCTTCTTCGACGCTTTCTACCGCCAGCTCGCGCTGCACGGCTCGGCCTTTCAGGCCTTCCACGAAGCCCAGCTTACAGCGCTGAACGATTCGAATGGAAAAGGGCTCAGCAAGAACGGCTGGGTCGCCTTTCAACTCTACGGCGGGCCGGACGCGCCCGTCCTTCGGCAAGGAGGATGAGGGATGCCTTACACATTTCGAGTGATCTTCTCCGGCCCGTGCGCGTATGTGCCGAACATCGTGGAAGGGGGTGATCCAGGGAGCGCAAAGAGCTGGTCGGTGATCCTGCCGGACATACGCAAAGGCTTGCGGGCAGAAGACACCGCCGACGGGGTTAGAGTAGACCGCCACCGGGCGGTTGTGCAATTCCCGAAGGCCAAGTTTGACACCCCGGTGCTGCCGGATATCGACCTCACGGTTCGCGATCCCGATAGAGAGCCACAAGGGCTCTTCCTCCTCGATGGCCATCGCGTCACGTTCGATATTCCAGGAGCCAAGGATCTGGAAGTTTTAGATCAGGAAATCGACCTCGATATGGCAAACCAGAATGCGGTGCTAGGGCTGCTGAATCCCGAGAATCCTGAGGACCTCAGGCGAAAGTCGATGAAATGGATGCCGGACATGAGCTGGCTCAGTGAGAAGCTCCAGTGGTTCGGTAGGGAGGACGTCGGATACTTCCGCGAAGAAGAAGAACATTTCGGCTTTCCCGAGGCAGGCGCGATCGCCGGCCATGTCCTTCTCAAGCACGGCTCGTTGGGTACGCACAAGATCGACAAACTCTCCACAGACGGTCAGGCAGTACCGACCATCTGGGAGTTTCGACCTCATGGCGCCGAGGTTGGCAAAGGAATTCGTCGTCAAGCACTGGCCAACTCCATCGCGCTCGAAGCGAGCAATCTGGAGAAGCCAGTTACGATCACCGTGGCATACTCACCAACGGCACAGAAAACCCTGACGTTGAAACTTGATCATTGCGAAGGCGAGGTCGAGATCTACATCAAGAATCGCGAGCTTGAAGAGATCTTCCTTCCTCGCCGCTTCGCCGAATTCGAACCACATCCGGTGGACGTCGACTTTCGCTACCTGTACACCCAGGCTAAAGGTTATGCTCCGGAAAGCAAGGAATATCATCTTCCTCATCGGGTCGAAGGTGGCAACGGAGGAAACGAGGTAGGGACGTGCGGCGGAACCAAGTTCAGTGGGTTTGCGTCCAAGTATCAGGACATCATGAACGCCTGGTAATGCCTGGAGCCAAGAACATGCTTGAGGATATAAAGGGAGTGCCTTTGCCGCTGCAAGGTGGAACCTGGGAGGCTTCCACCAACGTGAAGAGGGAAGAACAGCGTGGGAATCGCTGGTGTTGGGCGGCCTGCGTGGCGATGGTGCTGAAGGCGTTTGGAAATCCCAAAAGACAATGCACGATCGCCAAGGCTGTCTGCGAAGTTCCATGCAACCTGGAGGAGGTCATTATGGACGGCTGCGATGAGGGTTATGAGGTTGACAAGATCAAGGCTCTGTGGGAAAAGCACGGCGTGCTGGCTAAGCCGCACCTCGGCGCGGTGGGGTGGGACGTCATCGAGCAGGAACTCAAGCCCAAGAAGGACAAAGGCGAGCCCAGCCGACCGGTGGAGATCTTCTTGGGCATCGGCGATGCCGGTAGCAAGGACGGTCACCTCGTGCTCATCGTGGGAGCTGAGATGACAGCCAGCGGCAAGCGCGCGGTATCGATCGCAGATCCAGTTTCAATCAATAGCGGCCTCGCTCCGGCAGATTTCGATTTGCTCGAAGCCCACCTCCAATATGGGAAGTGGAGCAGAACCTGGACCAATCTCTTTTGGAAGAAAGGATCCTAGATGTTCTTTCCCAGCTTGTCTGAGGGGCAGAGGAAGGAAATCGCCAAGCAGGTTGCAGAGCTGATCGATGCCTTCACCAGCGAAGGTCGATTGGGCGGCGTTCCCATCCCGCCGGGCCTCGAGCTGTGCGAGTCCTGCCCGGAGGTGATTCTCGACCTTCCCCGGGATTGGAAAGATCTTCTCAAACAAGGCGCTGGCATTGAGCAGTGGATCCGCAGACAGGTGACTTGGTATCACCAGCTACGCACGGCCACCAAAGAGTTCGGCTTCGCGCGGTCGATCGAGATGGAGGGAGGCAGTCATCAAGTGATCGAGGTGGTGCCCTCGACCGTGGCGCACGAATTCCAGAAAGCGGCTCACTTCATTGATGCCGAGGAACCGGATGCGGAGTCCCCCGAGAGCAGGCCGTCAGCCTTTCTTCTTCATATACCTCGGTATGCCTTTTATGGCTTGGCTACGACTGAGACTACGGGGATTGAAAAGGGCGGGCTGGATAAGATCACACTCGTCTCCCCGTTTTTTCATGTACAGATCCCCATAGCGGAGTGGAAGCAAGCGTCTCTTCTTTCTTTCTTATATGATCTCCCGGACACCTTTGGCGTATTGGACCTGAAGAAATCCTGGCTCAACCTTTTCCCTCGCCTCTACCATCGGCTGAGACGTTGGCTTCCTTTCTGAGCTGCTCCTACTCCCGCCTCCTCACATTCCGGGCTGGACGATCTGCTTCCCGGACTTCTCCTTGGCTTCCGCGACGATCTTCCTCACGTCCGCGAGGAGCTTCTTGGCGTCGTAGACGATCCCGTCCTTGATCGTGTATTTGACGCCGCCGACGCGGACCACCTTGTTGTCCGGGGTCACGCGGATCGCTCCTGTGCCGTAGAGAACCTTGAGGTCCGCCAGAGGGTTTCCTTCGACGACGACCAGGTCGGCGAGCTTGCCGGGCTCGAGGGAGCCGATCTCTTTGTCCATGCCGAGGGCCTGGGCGCCGTAGAGGGTGGCGGAGCGGATCACTTCCAGCGGGTGGAAGCCGGCTTCGCGCAGCAGCTCCAAC
>DASVEF010000063.1:0-7410 GCA_036380715.1 Thermoanaerobaculia bacterium
GGGCGCGTGGACATGGCCTTCAATCTGGTGTCCACCTTCCGCTATCTGGACAGCGAGCCGGCGGCGCTCGCGCACCTGGAGGCGACGCGGCGGCTGCTCAAGCCCGGGGGGCTCTATGTGCTCGGGTTCCATCTCACCCACTACCGGCGCGACAAGCCGCAGCGCGAGCGGTGGGTGGAACGGCTCGGAGAGGAGACGGTCGTGTGCAACACCCAGGAGGGGCTGCCCGACCGCCGGCTGCGCCGCTCCCCCATGCGCAACCGGCTGCGCGTCACCGGCCCGGAGACGGACCTGCTGATCGAGACGCACTGGTTCTTCCGCACCTATGACTCGGCCCAGGCCCGGCGGCTCTTCCGCCGCGCGGGGCTGCGCGTCCTGGCCCTCTACGATTTCGACTACCAGGTGGGCTCCCCGCGCCAGCGCTCCGGAGAGCGGCTCGACAGCGTCTTCATCCTGCAACCGGCCAGTCTTCAAGCCCACGCAAGGGATTTGTAAGGCATGTAAAGTTTGCGCCCGCTCGCCGCATTGCGGCTTCGACCGCTGCTAAACTCGCCTTCGAAGCCATGTTCCGCCGAAGCCTCTCCCGATATACCCCTCTTCTGATCGCCGCGGTGCTGGTGGTCCTCCTGGCCTTTCTGGCCTCTCTCCAGTACCGGTGGATCGGCCAGGTGAGCGCGATGCATCGCCACCGCAAGCAGGCGGACCTGCTCGCTTCGAGCTCCCGCTTCGCCGAGGACTTCGACCGCGAGGTGACGCGGGCTTTCCTGTACTTCCATCCCGATCCGAGGGATGTCTCCGGCCGGCGGGACCGCATGGTGCGGCAGCTCGACCGCTGGATCGACGAGGCGCCTTATCCGCGGCTCGTCCTCGACGTCCTGCTGGTCCGGCGGGACCCGGAAGGCGGGCTGTCCGCGGAGGTCCTGAAGCCGGGGGCGAGCGGCTTCGAGCCGGTCTCCTCGCCGGCGGACCTCGAGCCTTTCCGCCGGCACCTCGGGCACAACCTGCACCTCGACCACGGCATGCCGGTGGCGGCCGGCATCCCGGCCCTGGTGATCCCTTTTCCCATTCTGCGCCTGATGAGCGATCCCACCACGGAGAGACCGCCCGGCGAGCATCTGGTCGTCCGGCTGGACGCGAACGTGATCTCGGGCGAGATCCTCCCCGCCCTGACCCATCGGTATTTCGGCGACGCCCAGGTGCGCGACTACTCGGTGGCCGTCGTGGCCGCGGACGATCCCGGACGGGTGATTTTCCAGTCCGATCCCGTGTCTTCCGCAACCCTCCGGTCCGGCGGCGACGCGAGTCTGCCGATGTTCGGCTTGCGCCCTTTCGACGAGCTGCGCAGCCTCTGGCGGGAGCGCGGGATCGCGGGGACGCGCAGGCACTCCCGCTCTCGCGAGCCCCACGCGCTTTTCATGCCCAGGGGGCGGCGCGACCGGGACGGAGCCTGGAAGCTCGTCCTCGTGCACCGCAACGGCTCGCTGGAGCAGGCGGTGGCGCGGTTCCGGCGCCACAACCTGGCGCTCAGCGGGAGCATCCTGATCCTGCTGGCTGCCGCCATGGGGATGATGGTGATGACGACCCAACGGGCGCAGAAGCTGGCGCGGCAGCAGATCGAGCTGGTGGCGGGCGTCACGCACGAGCTGAACACGCCGATCACCGCCATCCGCTCGGCGGGCCAGAATCTGGCGGATGGCGTGGTCGCGGACCCGGCGCAGGTGAAGCGCTACGGGGAGCTCGTCGAGAAGGAGGGCCGGCGCCTCTCCCAGATGGTCGGGCTGATGCTGGAGCTCTCCGGCCTCCAGTCCGGACGCGCGACGTACAGCTTGCAGCCCACGGAGGTCGAAGAGGTCCTGGACGAGGCGATCGCGGACTGCCGCTGGCTGCTCGAGGAGCGGCAGGCCCGGGTCGAGAAGGACCTCGACCCCGATCTGCCGGCCGTGCTCGGGGACGCCGGGGCGCTGCGGCGGGCGCTGCGGAACCTGGTCGAGAACGCGGCCAAGTACGGAGGCAAGGCGCCGTGGATCGGAGTGCGGGCGCGCGCCGCAGGGCGGGAGGTCGAGGTCACGGTCGAGGACCGTGGGCCGGGCATCCGCCGCGAGGACCTGCCCCACCTGTTCGAGCCGTTCTACCGCGGCCGGGAGGTCAAGACGGGAGGCATCCCCGGCAGCGGCCTGGGCCTGAGCGTGGTGCGCCGCATCGCCGAGGCCCACCGCGGCCGGGTCAGCGTGGCGGCCGGCGGCTCGGGCCAGGGGAGCGCGTTCACTCTCCATCTCCCCGCCGCTCCGGAGGAGGCCGCGTAATCGCGTCGCAATCCTCTCCCGCGCGGCGCATCCTGCTCGTCGAGGACGAGCCGAGCCTCGTCCTCACCCTGGCCGACCGGCTGGTCAGCGAGGGGTACGAGGTGGAGACCGTCGGCGACGGCGATGCCGCGATCGACTGCGCGGTCGCCGGGTCGTTCGACCTGATCCTCCTCGACGTCATGCTCCCCGGCCGCGACGGCTTCGAGGTCTGCCGCGAGCTGCGGCAGCGCGGCCTCCAGATCCCCATCCTCATGCTGACGGCACGGGGGCAGGTGATCGACCGGGTGGTGGGCCTGAAGCTGGGCGCCGACGACTATGTGACCAAGCCTTTCGAGATGGCGGAGCTGCTCGCGCGGATCGAGGCCCTGTTCCGGCGCGCCCGGGCGCCCCTGTCGCAGTCTTCGGCCGGCACCTACGCGTTCGGGACCGTGCGCGTGGACTTCCGCCGCGGCGAGGCGTTCCGCGACGGCGAGCCGCTGGCCCTCTCGGCCCTGGAGTTCAAGCTGCTCGCCTATTTCATCCAGAACCGGGGCGCGCTGCTGACGCGCGACGAGCTGCTCGACAAGGTCTGGGGGTACGACGCCATGCCCACCACCCGCACGGTGGACGTCCACGTGGCCTCGCTGCGGCAGAAGCTGGAGCGCAACCCGTCGCGGCCTGAATTCATCCTGACGGTCCACCGGCGCGGCTACCGGTTCGCGGGGTGACGGGCTTTACATTCCTTACAAACATCTTGCGGCTCCTTGAGGACTGCGGTTCCCGCGCGGAGCTACTCTCTCGACAGATGAGCTTCGCGTCGACCCGCGGAGCCAACGACAAGGAGATCGAACCATGAAAAAGATTCTTTTCGGTGTCTTCGCGGTCCTCGTCCTCGCGGCCGTGGCCATCGCCGCCGAGCGCCACGAAGGCGGACGGCACATGATGAGGATGCACGAGCATCTCACCAAGGCCCTCAATCTGACCGCGGAGCAGCAGGCCTCGGCGAAGCAGATCCACGAGGAGCTGATGCCCCGGGCCGAGTCCCTGATGGAGCAGCAGCACCAGCAGCGGGAGGAGCTGCACGCCCTGCTGGACACCGCCAACCCCAACCCCACCGAGGTCGGGAACAAGGCGATCGCGGCCCATGCGACCCGCAAGCAGCTCAAGGCGCTGCATGAGGACGGCATGGCCCGCTTCAGCGCTCTGTTGACCGAGGAGCAGCGGACCAAGCTCGAGGAGATGCACGAGAGGCATGGCGAGCGCGGCCACCGGTTCCATGGCTTCGGTCACGGCCCGGACCACGACTAGGCATCTCCAACTCCACGCGGGCCGGTACGGGGACCTTACGACCTCTCTCTGTCTCCGGTCCGGCCCGCCCCTTTTTCTCCCTCCTTGCGGCGCTGGCAGCGTCATTGCTTCTCTGATCCAGGAAGCGCCGGGCGCCTCGGGCTCCCGGACCTCATCCAGCAGCAGACGCTCGCCCTGAATGACTCACAAGGAGGTGCATCTTGGCTCCATTGATCGATCTCGTCAGCGAACAGCTCAGCGGTCCCCGGCTCTCCCAGATCAGCCGGCAGCTCGGCATCCCCGAGCAGCAGACCCGGGAGGCCCTTCCGGCCGCTCTCGCGGCTCTCACGGGGGCGATGGCGCAGAACGCGTCCCAACCCCAGGGAGCCCAACAGCTCTCGAACGCCCTATCCAAGGACCACGACGGGAGCATCCTCGATTCTCTCGACGACTTCCTGGGCGGCGGCGCGAGCTTCGGCGGCGGCTCGAATCCCGGGGCCGGCTCGAATTTCGGCGTCGGCACCTCCATCCTGCGTCACGTGCTCGGCGGGCGGCAGCAGAAGGTCGAGACCAACCTGGGACGCGCGACCGGGCTCGATCCGGCGACGATGGGCCGCCTTCTCATGCTGCTCGCTCCGATCGTGCTCGGCGCCCTCGGCCGCAGGCAGCGGCAGCAGGGGCTCGACCCCGGCGGGCTCTCGGACCTGCTCGGCGGCGAGAGCCGGCGCGCCGCCGAGGTCAACCCGCAGGCGCGCAAGGGGTTGGGAGCCCTCCTCGACCGGGACGGCGACGGCCAGTTCATCGACGACCTGGTCGGCGGCCTCCTGAGCGGCAGCAGGCGGTAGAGGTGTCCAAGAAACCCTCGTGACCGTCACGCTGTGGACCCTCACCCCCGGCCCCTCTCCTAGAGGGAGAGGGGGTGAAAGCTCCGGAAAAAGCTCAGAAGGCTGCGATTTTCTATGCATTTCCCCCTCTCCCTCCGGGAGAGGGGGTCAGGGGGTGAGGGCTCGCGAGGCGACCGCCGAAAACCGCAGGTAGGCCTCACCCCATCCGGTTCGCCTTCACCTCTCCGCCGGGCGTGCGCACGACCAGGGCCTGGACCTTGCCATCCGGTGACAGCTCGAAACCGATGCGCTTCGCGGATTGGGTGCGGAGGTTGAACGAGACGAGCTCCCGCTCGGAAGCCGGCAGGAACAGGTCGGCCGGGAGCTCGTCCAGGATTGCGACGTTCGCGATCACGGGCCCTTGCCAGAGGTATTCGAAGACCCGGGAGCCCTTCTCGTGCTGGAAGCGGAGGTAGATGGCGATTCCCGCGCCGCGCGGGGCGGAGCCGAGGACCTCGACGCTCCGCAAGGGGCCGAGCCGCTCCTCCATCCTGCGGAAGGTCCCCTTCGTGAGCTCGGCGACCTCCTCCAGCGGCCTGTTGACTCCGAACACCTCGTGAAGGGGGGCGTAGTTTCCTTTGCGGGCCTGCTCGGTCGCCTGAACGATCTTCTTCTCCAGCGCGGCGTACCGCTCGCGGTCGGCGGGATTGCCTCCCGCGAGCGCTGCGAAGGCATCCACGCCCTCGGCGGCCACGGACAGGCGCGGGCTCCCGCCCGGCCCCGGAGGAGCGGAGGTCACCTGAAGGCGCCCGCCGGACGGGAGCACGTAGGTGCCGGCATACCGCGCCAGGACCGCCGGATCGACCCTGGCCACGGCGGGCGGCAGTGTGTAGTCCACCCCGAAGACGATCTTCGGAAGCTGGCCGCTCACCGCGATCGACGAGAAATCCGACTGGTTCGAGCCGATGATCAGCACGACGTTCTCGTCCACGTAGCGCCGGAAGTCGGCCGCGAAGATCCCGTTGCCTCCGTTGTGGGCGATCAGCCGGGTGTTTCGCGAGGTTTTGAAGATGGCCCAGCCGTAGCCGTAGTGCGAGCCCCCCTCCTCGTCCTCGGGGACGTGCGGCGTGAACAGCTTCGCCTTGGCCTCTTTGGAAATGATTTTTTCACCCTCCAGCGCCTGGTGCCACTTGTAGAGGTCGCCCACGGTCGAGAGGATGCCGCCGTTGCCGCGCAGGTTCCACCAGGGGCCGTCCGGCGCCCAGGGGTGGTCGAGCGGGGTCCCCCAGTGTCCCTCGACCTCGTAGCCGTGGGCCAGATCTTCCGGCGCCCACTTCGCGAGGCGGTAGCCGGTCTTCTCCATCCCGGCCGGCTTGAAAAGGTTTTCCCGCAGGAAGGTCTCGTACGGCTGGCCTGAAACCTTTTCCACCACGGTCGCCAGGAGGCTGTAGCCGGCGTTCGAGTACTCGTAGCGCGTGCCGGGCGCCCACAGGAGCTTGGAGGCGAAGGCCTTCTTCACCAGCTCGTCGCGGGGCATCTCCTCGTAGTCCCCGCCGAAGACGTCCTCGAGGCCCGCGGAGTGGGTCAGCAGGTGGTGGAGGGTGATGCCCTGCTTGTCGGGTGGCACGCCATCGAAGTGCTTGGTGATCGGATCGGTGACCTTCAGCTTGCCCGCCATTTCCAGCTTCAGGATGGCGGCGGCGGTGAATTGCTTGGTGATCGAGCCGATGTCGAAGACGGTCTCGGCCGTGAACGGAACCTTTTTCTCCTGGTTCGCCAGGCCGTATCCCTTGTGGATGACGACCTTGCCGTCCTTGGCGACCAGGAGAGAGCCGGCGAAGCCGAACCCTTCCAGGCGCGACATGTAGGTGTCGATCTTCTCGCCCAGCGGGCCGCTCACCACGGGCGCCGGTGGAGCCGCGGCGCCGGCGAGGACGGCGGCGCCGAGGAGCACGAGGGGGATGGCGAAAATCAATCTCTTACAGTGCATAAGGTCTGCTCCATGATCACGGCGAGGATATCAAGGATTAGAAAGAAGAGAAGGCCGGCACGATTTCGTAGTCCCGACTCTCATGAACTCCCGTAGAATAGAGGAGACCCATGGCACCCGAGCAGAGCGAGCCCGCTGCGGGAGAGATCTCCTCTTCCCTGGCCTCCGGCCAGATCCTTGCCGGCCGCTACCGGATTGCCGCCTTTCTCGGGGCCGGCGCGGTGGGCGAGGTCTATGAGGCGGAGGACCTGGAGCTGGGGTCGCGGGTGGCGGTCAAGATCCTCCGCCCCGGAATCGCCGGAGACGACCGCGCCTTCCGGCGCTTCAAGCAGGAGATCCAGCTCGCCCGCCGCGTGACCCACCCGAACGTCTGCCGCACGTACGACCTGGTCTACCACCGGGAGCCCGCGGGCGGGCCGAGCCGGGTCTTCCTGACCATGGAGCTGCTGCGCGGCGAGACCTTGGCCGACCGGCTGGCCCGCCGCGGGCGCATGGAGCCGGCCGAGGCGCTGCCGGTCGTGCGCCAGATCGCCGAGGCCCTGTCGGCCGCCCACGCCGCCGGGGTGGTGCACCGCGACCTCAAGACTTCCAACGTCTTCCTGGTCGATCATCCGGCCGGAATGCGGGCGGTGGTCACGGATTTCGGCCTCGCCTGGAGCACCGAGCAGGACGCCTCCGCGGCCACGCTGACCGTCGCGGGCGAGATGCTGGGCTCGCCCGCCTACATGGCTCCGGAGCAGGTGCGCGGCGACACCGCGACGCCAGCCACCGACGTCTACGCCTTCGGCGTGGTGCTCTACGAGATGGTCACCGGCGAGCTGCCCTTCCTCGGCAAGAGTGCCTTCTACACCGCCCTCAAGCGGCTCCAGGAGCCGCCGCCGTCGCCGCGCGACAAGGTGCCCGGGCTCGACCCGGGCTGGGAATCGGTCATCCTGCGCTGCCTGGAACGCGAGCCGGCCGACCGTTTCGCGAGCGTCGAGGAGGCGGTGCGCGGGCTCCTGGTGCCGGCGCCTTCGTGGACGCCGGA
>DASVEF010000064.1:0-53468 GCA_036380715.1 Thermoanaerobaculia bacterium
GCCGCCGCAGCAGCAGTGCCAGTCAGCAGCTCCGCTATCACCGCCTCGGTGGAGGTCATCCAGGGAAGTGTGAGCGAAGAGATCCTGGCCGAGCTCAACCGGATCCTGCAAGCGGCGGCAAGGGCAGGTGGCGCGGCGTCAGCGGACCCTTCCGGGGTGCTGGCCAAGCTCGCGAAATTCATGTCCGGGAAGGATGTGCCCAAGCCCGGCAGTCAAGGGACCTACGCCGTGGGAGCGTCAAGCTACTTTGAAGGTGTCATGACAATGGGGACGGTCGGTACGGCGGACTTTGGCAGTGCCATGGAGAACGAAGCCAAGATGGACTTCTCCGTGTCTCAGGAAGACCTCGGACAGCGGGAGTCCTGCGTGCACGGGGAGATCGGGCTCATCACCGCGTTTCCCGGCTTCCAGGCGGTGCTTGCGACGCAGGATTGCTGTCTGTTCTGCTACGGGTTGCTCGAGAGCCGTGGCTATGCGCACCAGAAACTGCGTACCGCGGTGTGGCCTCAGACAGGGTGGACACACGACTACATGGGCTTCACTCTCAAGCGGGTGAACCTTGCCATCAACCCGAAGGGCAATCTCGTGGCGATCACCTGGGGTTCTCAAACCGTATATTACCGGGTCGATGTTGGCTGACGTGATCCCGGCTTCAGAAAGGAGGGGTGACATGAAACGCAGTCGGCTGGTGTACCTGGCTGTCGTTGGCGCCTTGTTGTTGATTTCTTTCCGAGCCCATGCCGCGCCGCCCAATACCGCTGGTTCTCTCAATTGCAAGAGCCTTCCGTTCGTGTACAACGACTTTCCGACGAGCATTCACGGACCCGCGAGGGCCGACATCATCGTCGCCGGGGAAAAGAACATGCTGCCGTGCAGCGGCGGGGCCTACGCGCTCTGCTACTACTCCGGTCCTTCTCCCATGCCTTGCAAGATCGACAGGGAGAAGAACGTGGCGCTCTGCGAATGCTATGGCTACGAGTCGTCAACCCAGGACTACAAGTATTTCGTGGATATCAACGCGATTTTGAACACGTGCGTCTACATCGAGACCGCCCGCAAGTGTCTTCCCGACGGCTCCAACTGCACGAGCGAAAACTCCGCGCCGGTTTGCGCCTACATCAACCGGAACGCTCTGATGCCGAATGCGGACCTGGTCTCGACTTTCAGCACGGCCAAGGTCGCGCAATACGGGCAGGGCTGTACGCAGTGCCACGGTCTGTACGCCGGATGCATGACGGCGCCCTGCACCAAAAAGACGAACGAGCAAGGCCAGCCCATCGTGGTCTGTGAATGCCCTCTCGCCAATGGTTCTTTTCAAGTGGGCCAGAACGGCGCCACCTGCAACCTCGGAAATGATCTCGTCTGGTCCGCGGCCTACAATACGGGCGGCTGCCCCGGCGCTTCCGGTAATTGACAAACGAGCCTTTCTGCTATCCTAAACCATGTGACGAAAGACTGAGGCCGCCCGATCACTTCGCCCCCGCCGCGGCGGCTGCGGGGGCGACCGCCGGTAGAAGCTTTGGTATGTACTGCCGGTACCAGTTGAATCCCGGAGCATCGCTGTAGTTGCCGGCGTAGAACATCACGACCAGATCGAGCTCGGGGACGACGATCACCGATTGCCCGCCGTTGCCGTTGGCGGAGTACGCGCGGATCTTGCGATCCTGGTACGGGAAGTCGAAGACCCACCAGAGATATCCATATTGCGAGTTGCCGAGCTTCTTGAGCGGAGACGATGCGCGCTCTGTGAAATCGCGGCTGAGAATCCTCCGGCCGTGCCACGTGCCGCCGTCGAGCATCAGTTGGCCGAGCTTCATGAAGTCGCGCGGCAGGATGTGCACGCCGCCGCCCATGTACGCGTCGCCCGTGGGCGAGAGGAACATGGCGTAGCGCCCGAACTGCAGGGGCCTGGCGATGAGGCGGTCGAAGAGATCGGGGAGCGTCTCGCCGGTCGCGCGACGGAGAACGCCGCCGAGGAGGTTGGGATTGATGCTGCAGTACACCGTTTCCTCGCCCGGCGCGCTCGCCATCGGCAGGTTGAGCGTATAGCGATACCAGTCCGGCTCGTCCTTCTGCTCCTGCATCAGGTCCTCGGAGCCCGGCCGCTGCGGCTCAGCGTTGTCGTCGCAGTCGAAGCCCGAAGACATCGTGAGCAGATGCTCGACCGTCATGGCCTTCTTGCGCGCTTCGAGATTCGCAGGGAACGTCCCGCCATACATGATCTTGTAGACCGGCGTGGAGGCGTCCAGGGGCGCGCCGGCCTCGATGGCTGCTCCGACGAGTGTGGCCGTGAGGCTCTTCGCCGCCGAGCGCGTCTCATGCAGCTTGTCGCGATGCTCGCCATGGAAATACTCCTCGAGGACGAGCTTGCCGTGACGCGCGATCAGCACGCCGTGGTCTTCGGCCGCGTGGATGGAATCGACCGGCGTATCGATCAGTGATTGAATGAACGTCTCGACGGCGGCGCGATCGATGCCTGCTTCGGCGAGCGTGCCGGTCGGCCAGCCGTCGTTGCGCGCGAGCGGCGGACGATAGGCGTACCGCTCGGGCGTCTTGCCGCGCGGATAGAAATGGCTCCGCTCATTGCCGCGCTCGAAGTCGTACGTCCCGCCGCGCAAAGGGATCGTCAGGACGTCCCGCTCTTCGTCGTAGATCCCCTCGGCGTCGACGTTTTCGGGCTCGTCCCCGCGCTTGGCGAGGAGCTTGACCGTGCGACCGTCGCGCGTGAGGCGTGTGAGATTCGAGAAAATGCCGAAGTTGCGCTCGGGATTGCGCAGGAACGCGTTGTACGAGCCGTCCTCTCTCGGCTGCAGCATCAGATAGACGGTGAAGGCGTCGTCGAAGGGTTGTACCTCTCCGCGCCAGCGGCCCGGCGTTTCCGGAGCGAGGCGTACCGGTGTGGCAAAGGCCGCGCCGTTGAACGTCGTGCGCGGCTGCGCCCAGTGGCCGGCGATGTCGCTCTCGTCGAAGCGGCCGCGGAAGGAGCCCTCCCCGTCCGGCAGCTCGAAAGAGATCACGCCATGCTCTTCGCGCGCGCGGAGGGTGCGGCCGGCGAAGTCCGCACTCCAGCCCTCCGCGTCGCGACGAACGATCAACGGCCCGCGAAGGTCGGGCCCGAAGCGCAGCTTGGCCTGCCACAATCCTCCGAGGTCTTTCGCCGCCGCGGCGGGAAGGGCCACGACGATCAGCAGGAGGGCGATCCACAGCGATCGGATTCTGATCATCTGTTCCTCTCCTTCGATTTACTCCGTACGCAGCGCCGACAGCGGGTCCACGCGTGCAGCGCGCATCGCGGGACGTAGGCAGCCTGCCACGGCGGTCGCGAGGCACAGCGCCGTGGCGATGGCGATCGTGAGCGGATCTTCAGGCCGCACCCCGGAGAGCAGGGCGCTCATCCCTCTCGCGGCGGCATAGGCCACGGCGACACCGATCACGATTCCGATCAGCGCGAGCGCCAGCCCTTCGCGCAGCACCAATCCGATGATGTCTCTACCTTGCGCTCCCAAGGCCCGGCGCACGCCCAGCTCCTGCGATCGCTTCGACACGGTGAAGGTGAGCAACCCATGGATGCCGAGCCCCGCGATGAGCAGCGCGATCACCGAAAGCGCGCCGAGCAGCCAGAGCTGCGTCACGCGCGACGCCGTCTCCTCGGCCACGATCTCGGACATCGTGCGCACGTCGGAGATCGGTTGTTCCGGGTCCGCCGACTTGATGATCTCGCGAATCCTCGGCAACAGATTGCCGGTGCCCAACGGCGCCGCGGTCCGCACCACGAGGTCCTTGGGGGTGTATCCGGTGAGCTCGCCGTCGACCACCTGCTGGTACGGCAGGTATACTTGCGGCTCGTTTTGCCGTTCCAGTCCGCGCACCCGGACGTCACCCACCACGCCCACGACGGTGCGCTCTTTCGACGCCAGGTAGAAGCGTTTGCCGATGGGGTCCTCGTTCGGCCAATGCCGCTTTGTGAACGATTCGCTCACGACTGCAACAAAAGGCTGCTCGCGCGAGTCCGTCTCCGTCACGTCGCGCCCGCGTCGCATGGGAATGCCGAGGGTCGCGAAGTAGCGCGGCGTGATGAACCGGACGCTCACGGTGTTCGACTTGTTGCGGAGGACCTCCTCTCCCGTGAAGGACACCGGCCAGATCCCGCCGCGCTGCACCATCGGCAGCCCTGTAGTGTACGCGGCGCTTTGTACCCCCGGGAGCGCGTGCACCTCCTGCAGCACACGGTCGTAGAACTGCGTGCGCCGCTCGGCCGAGTCGTATTTGGGCAGCGGGAGCGTCGTGCGCAGCGTGAGCACGTTGTCAGCGGTGAACCCGGGATCGATCGCCTGAATCCGCCAGACCGCCCGGATGAGAAGCCCCGACATGATGAGCAGGACGACCGACGCCGCGACCTCGACGATCACGAGCGCGGCGCGCAGCCGCTGGGTGCGTCCGCCGCCCGTGCGCGTTCCGCTGCGCAGCGCGTCGAGCGCGTTGCTCCGTCCCGCCCGCAGCGCAGGCGCAAGGCCGAAGGCGAGGCCGGTGAGGAGCACGAGGCCGGCGGCGAGGGCGAGCACACGCAGGTCCAGCGAGGCATGCTCCGCGATCGGAAGCGTGCTCGGGACGAACCGCGCGAGCAGAGGCACCACCGCAAACGCAGCGGCGACCCCCACCGCGCCGCCGACGAAGGCGACGCCCACGCTCTCGGTGACGAGCTGGCGCACCAGACGGTCAGCGCCGGCGCCGAGGGCGGCGCGCACGGCCAGCTCGCGCGTCCGGTGGGCGCCCCGCGCCAGAAAGAGGCTCGCGAGATTGGCGCAGGCGAGAAGCAGGATGCAGAGCGCCGCGCCACAGAGCGCGAGCACCAGCAGCCGCGCGCGCTCCGAGAGCTCATCGTGCAGCCCGCGGACCAGGACGCCGATCTCTTTGTTCGCCTCCGGATACTGTTGCTCGAGGCGGGCGCTCACGACTGCCATCTCCTGGCGCGCCTGCTCGATGGAGACACCAGGACGCAGACGGGCCACGACGTAGAGGTAGTTGTCGGTGCGATCGGTATAGTCGTCTTCGCGCAGGACGAGCGGCGTCCACGCTTCGACGGAACGGTTCGGAAACTGGAAGGAAGCTGGCATCACGCCGGCCACCGTGTGCGGGACGCCGTCGAGGCGCACGGACGTACCGACCACGCCGGGGTCGCCGCCGAATTGTGATTGCCAGAGCGCATGGCTCAGCACCACGAATTGTCCGCTCTTGAGATCCTCCGCGGTGAAGACGCGGCCGATCCCCGGCGCGACACCCATGAGCGGCAGCAGATCCGGCGTCACGCACGCGGTCTCCAGCCTCCGCGGCTCGCTAGCGCCCACGAGGTTCGCGGCGCAGGACCAGTACGCGCCCATACCGGAAAATGTAGTGGTCATTGCCTTCCAGTCACGATAATTCGCGGGCGATGCCTCGCTCGTGCCACCCTCCGCGCTCTGCCAGAGCTGCATCAGCCGGTCAGGGTCGGCGTACGGCAGCGGCCGGACGAAGACGAAATCCGCCAGCGAGAACACCGCGGTGTTCACCCCCACGCCGAGAGCGACGACCAGCACCGCGGTGAGCGCGAAACCCGGCGTGCGCCCCAGGGAACGCGCGGCGTAACCGAGGTCCTGCCGCAGGACGTCCCAGTGCGCCGCGATCGCGTTGGGGATCACATCCGCGAGCGCCGCCAGGATGATCCTCACCGAGGCCAGGGGACCGGAGAGCCCGCGCGTCCGCTCGGCGAAGGTGTGGTACAGCTCATCGCGGTACTCGGCCCAGAAGGACGAGGGATAGAGGCGCAGCAGCGTGCGGTAGAGGCGCATTCACGTCGTCTCGGGTTTGAGCCCGCGCGCACGGGCCATCTGCACGAGTTGGGACAGGCGCCGCATCTCGGCGCGCGCGACGGTGGTGCCGAAGGGCGTGAGGCGGTAGTAGCGCCGCCGCTGGTCGTCGGCGGCCGTACGCCGTTTGACGACCTCGGTGATGAGCCCCTGTTCCACCATGCGGGCGATCGAGCGGTAGAGCGTGCCGGCGCTCATGCGCAGCTCGCCCTGGGTGCGCGCTTCGACGTCCTGGATGATGGCGTAGCCGTGGCGCTCTTCGTCGAGGAGCGCGAGGAGGATGTGGAAGGTGGCCGGCGGCAGCGGCAGGAGGTTGTCTGCAAGCTCGCGATCGTTCGTCATGCCTCTACTATAGCCACAGTGGTTATATCCGTCAAGGCTATAGTTGAGCGCGAGGTCGAGCTGCACCTGCACCTGGAGGAGCAGTAGACCCTGTCACAGGAGAGGGCACTAGGGATAAGATCTCGCCCATGAGATCGGCGACCCTCAGCGTCGTGGCGCTCCTCGTGCTGTCTTGCGGCGGTGAGGCTCCGCCGCAGCGAACGGCGAAGCGCGCTCCCGGACCCCCTGTGCCCAAGCCGCTGGAAGCGACCGGCGCCGCCGCCCCCGTCGCCCCACCGATCGCGCGCGATCTCCCCCAGATCGTCGAGGACGAGACCCTCAAGGTGCTGTTCACCTTCAACACGACGGGCTATTTCATCTACCGCGGCCAGACGATGGGGTACGAGTACGAGCTCCTCAGCCGGTTCGCCAGCGAATCGAAGCTTCGCCTCAAACCGGTGGTCGTTCGCGACAGCAAGCTCCTCTTCGAGAAGCTCAATCGTGGCGAGGGGGACGTCGTCGCGGCGCAGCTCGCCGCGTCCCCGACCGAGGAGGAGGTGTTGATGACCGATTCGCTCTACTCCACCGCCCCCGTCGTGGTGCAGCGGGGAGGGGAGTCGCCGGCGGCCGGGACCTCTCCGACGGTGAAGGAGGCGAGAGAGCGTGAGGAGCGCGAGACGACGCCGGCCGCGGTCACCATCCGTGCGCGGCTCATCTCCCGCCCGGCGCAGCTCGCCGGACAGCCGGTTCACCTGGCCAAGGTGTCGCCGTATCGCCGGCGCCTTCTCGAGCTCAACACGGAGCTGGCCGACGACATCGAGGTCGTTGAGGTGGACGAGTCGGCCGACAAGCTGATCGAGCGGCTCGCGCAGGGGGACATCGCGTACACCGTCGCCGCGGAGAACGTGGCCGCGCTGCGCACGGGCGAATACACGAACCTCGTCATCAAGCCGGCGATCGGTCCGCCGCAACCGGTGGTCTGGGGGCTGCGCCGGAGCTCGCCGGAGCTCCACGCAGCGCTGAATCGCTGGCTCGCCGACCAACGTGAGTCAGGATTGCTGAACATCCTCTACCGCAAGTACTTCCTCGACCGCCGCGGATACCGCACTCGGGTCGAGAGCCGCTACCTGACCGCGGAGACGGGACGCCTCTCGCCGTACGACGATGCCTTTCGCAAGCACTCGCGCATTCCGGAATGGGATTGGCGGCTGATCGCCGCGCAGGCGTATCAGGAGTCACGCTTCAATCCGCGAGCACGATCCTGGGCGGGCGCCATCGGCCTGATGCAGATCATGCCGCGCACCGCGCGCGAGTTGCGCGTCAACCCTCACAATCCCAGCCAGAGCGTCCAGGGAGCCTGCCGCTATCTGAGCCGGCTCGAGGAGACCTGGCAGAAGTCGGTCGAGAGCCAGGCGGAACGGATCAAGTTCACCCTGGCCTCCTACAACGTCGGTCTCGGCCACGTGCAGGACGCCGTCCGCCTGGTGGAGAAGAACGGCGACGACACGAGTTCGTGGGAGGACGTGGCGTATTGGCTGATCCGAAAGTCGAAACGCGCCGTCTACAACGATCCCGTCGTCAAGCACGGCTTCGCACGCGGCACCGAGCCGGTCGGCTACGTCGACGCGATCCTCGGCCTCTGGGACCATTACCGGGAGCTCGTGGCAGACGAGCCCGAGCTCTCCGCGCCCGCCAACGAGCAGCGCTGAGCCCGCAGCCCGACACCCTTCCTATTGACATCCGATACGAGAGGTATTCGACTGGCGGCAGCGCGTGCGCAGCTTGGAGGATATCGCGGTCTACAACGGCTTCGATCAGCTCACGATGACCGGAGGGGGAGATCCCGAACGGGTCCGCGGGGGTCTGCCGGCGCTGCGCGCGGCGCAGACGGATCCGCGGACTGCGCTCTCTGAGGGATAGGCCGGCTGCGGGACGCGCTATGCTCCCCGCCGATGAAACGCGTCATCCTCTACGGGCTCGCGGGCGGCCTGCTCATCGCGCTCCTCAAGGTCCTCGAGTACAAGCACTTCGTCCGCGCCTATCCCACCGAGATCTATGGCGGCCTGGTGGCGGTGATCTTCTCCGCCGTGGGCCTCTACTTCGGGCTGCGGTGGGCCCGGCCCAAAGAGGTGGTGGTGGTCAAGGAGATCCGCGTCCCGGAGACCGAGCCCTTCGTGCTCGACGCCGGGAAGCTCAAGGAGCTCGGCATCACCCAGCGCGAGCATGAGATCCTCGGGCTCATCGCGGAGGGGCTGAGCAACCGGGAGATCGGCGAGCGGCTCTTCGTCTCCGAGAACACGGTCAAGACCCACTCCTCCCGGCTGTTCGACAAGCTGGGGGTCAACCGCCGGGTCCAGGCCGTCCAGAAGGGGAGGGAGCTCGGCCTGATTCCCTGAATCGGGGTCAACTCGGGGGGTCAACGAAAGTATGATTTCCGGGTTCCGGCCCGAAAATCACCCGAACGGAGGACGACGGGCACGGCGCTGCGGCGCCAGACTGCGGGCATACATGGAGGAAACGGCAATGCAGAAAATCGTGCTTCGCTTCGGCCTCGCGTCGGGCGCCATCCTGGTGGCGATGACGGCGGTCATGCTGCCCCTTTGCATGAAAGGGGTCATCGACTTCGACCACAGCGAGATCCTCGGCTACAGCGCCATGGTCCTATCGTTCCTGCTGGTCTTCTTCGGCATCCGGTCGTACCGCGACAACGTCGCAGGCGGCGCGATCGGCTTCGGCAAGGCCTTCAGGGTCGGCCTCCTCATCACCCTGGTCACGTGCGCGATGTACGTGATCGCCTGGGAGATCACCTACTTCAACTTCTTCCCCGACTTCTTCGAACAGTACACCGCGTACGTCCTCGCGAAGATGCGCACGGCGGGCGAGAGCGAGGCCGCGGTCCGGGAGACGGCGGCGCAGATGGCCCGCATGGCGGAGCTCTACAAGAACCCGCTCTTCAACATCGGCATCACCTTCATGGAGGTCTTCCCGGTCGGGCTGATCGTGACGCTGGTCTCCGCCGCGATCCTGCGCCGCAGGCCCGGCCAGGACGAGCCGGCGGCGGCCGTGGTCGCAGGTCAGGTATAGGCGATCGCCAGCTTGCCGATCATGCGGCCGGCTTCCACCAGATGGTGAGCCTGTCTGTGGTTGCCGGCCGTGAAGCCCGCCAGGGTCCTGGTCAGCGTGGTGCGGATCCGGCCGGCATCCACCAGGTCGGCCACCCGGTCGAGGATGCGGTGCTGCTCGCCCATGTCCTCCGTCGCGAAGCTGGAGCGGGTGAACATCAGCTCCCAGGCCAGCGTGGCGCTCTTGGCCATCAGAGGGCTCACGTCGAGCTCCTTGGCGCCGAGGATCGAGCAGATCGCCCCTTGCGGCGCGATCAGCTCGCACAAAGAGCGCCAGTGACCCTCGAAGTCGTTCGTACAGAGGATGAAATCGACGTGCTGCCGTCCGAGGCCGCGCACCGAGGCCACGAGGTCCCGATGGTCGGCGATCTCGTCCGCTCCCAGGTCGCGGCACCAGCGGGCCGACTCGTCCCGCGACGCCGTGGCGATGACCTGCAGCCGGGTGAGCTGTTTAGCGACCTGGATCGCGACCGAGCCCACCCCGCCGGCGCCGCCGACGATCAGCAGCACCTTGCCTGCGCCGCCTCCCTCCGGAACCCGCAGCCGGTCGAAGATAGCCTCCCAGGCCGTGAGCGACGTCAGGGGCAGCGCCGTGGCTTCCGCATCGGTCAGCGTCACGGGCTTGCGGCCCACGATGCGTTCGTCGACGAGGTGGAATTCGGCGTTCGTCCCCTGCCGCTGCATGCTCCCGGCGTAGAACACCTCATCACCCGGCCGGAACAGGCTCGCCTCCGCTCCGACGGCCTCCACCACGCCGGCCGCATCATAGCCGAGGATGCGCGGCTCCGGCAGCGTGATCCCCTGGGCCACGCGCTGCCGCTGCTTCCAGTCCACCGGGTTGACCGAGACCGCCCGCACGCGCACGAGAAGGTCCCGCGGCCCCGGCGTGGGCGTCTCCGTCTCGAATTCGAACAGGCACTCGGGATCGTCGACAGGCAGCGAAGTCCGCAGGCCGATGGCTTTCATCCGTAGGCTCCCCTCTCGTCCATCGGCGAGAGAGTATCAGGTCGGCTGGGCATGGAGCGGGGCGCCCCAAAGACGCCAGGCGTGCCCCCCTCTGGATCTGCCGGCTGGACAAGGCCGGGGGAAGGCGGTATCGTCTGGACGCAACACAGTCCGCAGAGAGATGCCGATCTTCACCAGGTCCTTCGACCTGGTATGTCCCTGATTATCTCAAAGTTGTTATACTTGGAGGGTGAAGTGCCTGGCGCCAAGGTCCACTTCTATATGTCAGGCGATGGCACGGTCCCAGTCCTCGACTGGCTCCGGCAACTGCGGCAGCAGGATCAGCGGGGTTATGCGAAGTGTGTCGTGCGTATCCAGCGCCTCGCAGCGGAAGGGCATGCTCTCAGACGGCCGGAGGCCGACTACCTCCGCGACGGGATCTATGAGCTACGGGCTCGCCAAGGGCATGTCAACTACCGGATCCTCTATTTCTTTCATGGTCAGAACGTGGTTATTCTTGCACATGGCATGACCAAGGAGAGCGAGGTTCCTGACGCCGAAATCGAGCGTGCGCGCCGCAGGAAGGCGGCGTTCGAGGAGAATCCGAAGCGCCATCTCTACGAGGATCCACATGGCAAAGACGACTTGTGACGCAATCGAGATCCTGGACCGGCTCACGGGAGACGATCCCGAGATGCGCGAGATGGTCGCCGAGGAGGCGGTGCAGGCTCAGGTCGCGCGCATGATCTACGAAGCTCGCGTGGCGGCCGGACTCACCCAGAAGCAACTCGCCGACCTGCTCGGGACCCAACAGTCCGCCATAGCTCGCCTGGAAGACGCCGACTATCAGGGCCATTCCCTCGGCATGCTCCGGCGGATTGCCGAGGCCCTGAACCAGAAGCTGGAAGTCCGTTTCGTGCCGAACCGCGCCGCTTGAGCGTCACTCGTTCGACACCTTCTCCTCCCGGCGTCACACCCGCTCAGGGACAACGGCGCGAAATCCCCTGACATCGGCGCAACACCGCTCGACACCGTCTCGGAATCGCTCCAACTCGGTACAACGTCTCCTGACCACGGAACAACGTGGCGCGACATGGTGACGATGTCCCTCCGCGTCGTCGCGACATCTCCGGATGGCGTGACGACACGGCGCGATACCGTAACGATGTCTGGAGAAGTCGTGACGAAATCTCCAGACTTTGGCGCAACGTGGCTCAACAATGTGACGAAGTCTCTGGGCGATGGAGCAACACGGCTCGACAGTGTGACGAAATCTCCGGACGGCGGCGCAACATCTCGGGGCAACGTAACAACTTGGCGCAACAACGGCGCAATCTCTGGAGAAGTCGTGACGAAGTCTCCGAATAATGGAGCAACATGGCTCGACAACGTTGCGAAGTTGCCTGACAATGGCGCAACATTTCCGGACAACGTAACAACGCGGCGCAACACTGTAACGATGTCTGGAGAAGTCGTGACGAAATCTCCAGGTAATGGAGCAACATGGCTCGACAACGTTACGAAGTCGCTCGACAGCGGGGCGACATCTCCCGAAGTCGTAACGACATGACTCAACAATGGAACGATGTCAGCTTGTAGTGGTACGACATCTCTGGACGATGGAGCAAAGTGGCGCGACATCGTGACGATGTGAGATCATGTTGTGACGACATCTCCTGACGGCGGCGCAACATGGCTCAACATTGGAGCAACATCTCCTGATGGCGGCGCAATGTCTCTCGACGACGTGACGACATGGAGCGACATTTGAACGATGTCGGGTGACGGCGGCGCAACGTCAGGCGACTTTGGCGCGACATGGGCTGACAACGAAACCGTGTCGCTGGAAAGGACCAGAGTGATGACCAAGAAACCTTCGCTTCCCGAGACGATCGAGGGCCTGCAGCGGACGGTGGCGTTCCACCAGGAACGCGAGGCGTTCCACGCCCAGCAGCAGGCGCATCATGCGGAGCAGGAGAAGCTTCATGGGGAAGAGCGGGCCCGGCATGCCGCGGAGCTCGAGGCCGCTTCCCGGCATCTGGAGGAGCTGCGGGAGATCGCGGAGCGTCTCGATCAGGCGGTCCAGAAGGTGCGGGTGGTGCCGCCCGAGCCGAAGGAGGAGCCGAAAGAGGAGACGCTCGGCCCGAATCCCAAGCTGAGCCGCGCTCTGGATAGCGTGCTGGAGAGCTGGCCGCCGGAGGTCCCTTTCACCGCCACCAGCATCGCCGCCGAAGTCCGCCGCCGCTACGGCGTGCTCCTCCGCCGCGGCGTCGACCCCCGCGTCATCGCCTCCGCCCTGCGCCGCCGCCGCAGGGACGGGCTCGTCCGGGAGGTCCGTGGAGGGCGGCCGCATCTGGAGGCGGAGTACCGGAAGGTGGTGAGATAGGCAAGGGCGTGGCCGAAGCCACGCCCTTCAGACCCTGCCGCGTTCCATCCCTCCTACGGCAGCGTCGAGTCGTACAGCGGGCCGCCGTCGATCGGGGCGCCGTGCCCCTGGCTCTTCGGCACCCCCACCGTCACCGCTCCCGTGCACGTGCCGTCGGTGGCATCGGTGCCGGTGAAGGCGATGTGATAGACGCGGCCGTTGCCGCCGCCTTCCCGCTCGGCGCGCACCGAGGGGGTCGAGGTGCCGACGCCCGTGCCGTCCGGAGCGGTGCTGCCGCTCCCTGGGCTGCGGACGGGCTCGTCCTGGAAGATGCTGGTGACCGAGATCGTCACCGAGCCGCCGCTGGTGACGCCCGAGATCTGGATGGGAACGAGGTTGTGATTGGGCGGCCAGAGCAGGCCGGAGCTCGCCACCGCCGTCGAGCAGTCGGGGTTGACCCGGACCACGGTCGAGCCGGTGGCCACGCCGCCGTCGCCGTCCGCCACCCGCACGTTGACGGTGAACAGGCCGGTGCTGGCAAACGTGCACGCGGCGTCGGGGCTCGCCTGGGGACCGACCTCGAAAACGCTGTCGTTGTCACAGTCGAGCTGATAGGTGAGCGGATCGTTGGCCCCCGCCGGATCCGTGGCGGCGACGCTGATGGTGGCGGAGCCGCCGACGGTGATCGGGCCATTGTTGCTCACGCTGGTGATCACCGGCGGCAGGTTGTTGACGACCAGGGCGAAGCTCGTGCTGCTGGCGCCGCCGCTGCCGTCGTCCGCCGTGATGGTGACGGTCTGGCTCTGAGGCGGGCCGTCGTTGGTGGGGAAGCTCCACGACCAGGTGCCGTCGCCGTGGTTGGTGATCGTGCCCACGGAGGCGGCCAGGCTCACGGGACCGCCGTTGCCGCCGCTGACCGTGCCCGTGTTGGTCGCCGTCTGGCCCTCGTTCACGGTCACGTTGGCGAGATGGACGGCGACGACGAGAGGCGATGCGGTGTTGACCGTCACGTGGAAGGTGCAGGTCTGCTCATTGCCGCAACGGTCCGCGGATCTGCAGGTGACGGCCGTCGTGCCCGGCCCGAAGAACGAGCCGGACGGATGATCGCAGGTCGCCGGCCGGCTGCCGTCGCAGTTGTCCTCCGTGCCGACGTTGAAGAACACCGTGGCGCCCTGGCCGCCCGGCTCGCTGTCGACCGTAACGTCCTGGCAGCCGGAGAACACCGGCGCCGTCCCGTCGACGCGGGTGAAAGCCGTGGCCGAGGACGTCTCGCCTCCGGCCTGCGCCGTGACCACGATCGTGTTGTCGCACTGCACGGCCGGCGCCGTGGCGTCGAAGGCCGGATCCTCACCGCAATTCGTGCAGATCGGGCTCTCCGCGCCGCCGTTGACCTGGGCGAAGATGCGATCCACCGGCCCGTCGCTCCTCACCTGGCCGGTGAGGCGGGGCGCCGTGGCCGAGCACTGCGGCAGCGAATCGAGAGAGAGCTGCAGGCCCAGGCTCAGGTCGATGACCTGCCCGCATCCGGCCTCGAACGTGATCGGGCGCAGGGTGATCTGGCTGATGGTGCCGTCCGGGTTGATGGCGAGCATGCCGGGTGTCAGCGTGTAGGTGGCCTGGGGCAGGCACAGGGTGAACCGGCCCCAGTCGGAGGGGGCGTTGAAATTTGGAAGGGTCACGCCGTTTCCGTGCGTCGTGACCGAATAGCTCGTAGGCCGTCCGAAGAAGTCCGTCCCCGTGAACGAGCCGCTCCCGCCCGCGCTCGGGCTTCTGAAGGTGCCCGACGTGGTGCGGTAGCCGATGTTCACCTCGCTGTAGCAATAGCGGAAGTCGCGCGCGGACTCCTGTCCCGGCACGATCTCCAGGGGCAGGAGGCTGGCATCCGTGAGGGTCGCCTGGACGATGGAGCCGGCGAGCCGGTTCTCGATCCTGAGCCGCTGCAGATCCCAGATGGAGCTTTCGCCGTCCAGGCCGCCGAGCGCCAAGCGGTAATCCCCCAGCAGGCCCTGCTCGGCCGGCGAGTACGATCCTTTGTAAGCCACCTCGGCCACGCCGCCAGCGCTGGACCGGGTCGCGCCAGGCGCCACGGAGGACGTCCCTCGGGCTTCGATGTAAGACAGCATGATCCCCCGGAAATTCGGCTCCTGGGGGTCCATGCTCCCGCCCTGAACGATCGTCTGCAGGCAGGAGCCGCCGCTGAGCCCGGACGGAGGACCGTGGAGCTCGACCGCGCCGGAGACATAGCCCGGATCGATCACGAAGGCGTCTCCGACATCGGTCGTCTGTCCGCCCACGGCCAGCGGACGGCTGGAGTGCTCCAGAGTCGGTGTATGGAAAATCTCCAGCCGGTCGTCGCCGAAGAGAAACAGGCGGCCGAACGTCTGATATCCCTGAGGCGGCGTGACGACGTTGGAGGGCACGAGGTTTTCGAGCTCGAACGGACCCGCCGTGAGGAGCTTGTCGAGCCGGATGTTGCCGAAGGGCCCGTCGCCCGCCCGGATCCCGATCGCGCGCTCGGTTTCACCGGGCATGTCCACCTGTCCGACGATGCGCCCCAGGTCGCCGGAGCCGAGCGGAATCGTGATCTCCACGACCTCGTCGCACGCCACCGGGACGTCGACGTTGTGCCGGATCGTGATCAGGTCGGAGTACGGGTCGGTCCCGGAATTGATGAACACTCTCACCCGGTAGGTGCTGCCATCGCCGCGCACGAGCAGCAGCTCGCCGGTGGAGCCGGCGGGAATGAGCTGCCCCGCCTGCGACAGTCCGAAGCCGGGAGGATTGCCGAACCGCACGTCGGTGGGATTCACCGCTTCGATCCGGCCTCCCTGCACGGCCACTGGAACGCCACCGTCTCCCACCCAGCGGATGTCCAGCAGGCCGGCGCACTCCTGGAAGTCCAGATGGACGTCCGGCGCAGGCTCGAGCTCGACCGGGTCGGAGAGGCGCGGAGCAAAGACGTAATAGCTCTGGCCGCCCGTCTGCCGGTAGAGTCCCGCCAAGACGTCGTGAGCGATCCCGCTCCCCGCTTCGCCCCCCTGCACCGTGACCTGGTAGGGCATGTCGTTCGAGCCGCTGACCGGCGTTGAGCTCGTGCTGATCAGGACCGTGGGCGTCCCCACGCTGCGGACCGAGAGGCCGCCTCGGGTAGGGCCGGCGCTCTCGAGAACGCTCACGATGGTGGGATTGTTGCTGGTCAATGTGAGCGTGCCCTCGATCTGGTTCGGACACGAGATCACGGTGGATCCGCTGATCGGGCACTGGGCCTGCGCTTGGGCTCTCGAGCCCGGGAGCAGGACCAGGAAAGCGCTGCCGAGGATCAGGGCAAGTCTGTGGCTGATCTTTCGATACATTGAGACTCTTCCCCTTTCAAGGTGCAGTTCTCCTCCGACGAAATCCTCGCAAACTGCGAAAAATGCAGGAATGCGGATTTTTCAATCCTGAAGAGAGTGTTGTGTCTTTAGAGTGGCGGATCTCTGCCGCAGCGGGACAAGCGGCGAATCCGAGCCCTGCCCGGTAGCCGACGATTCGGGTCAGCGCGGTATCATGGAAAGAGACGAGGGAGGGGCTGCCGTGGCTTTTGGAAAGATCGTAGGATTCCTGGCAGAAGCGCTTTTCCGGACGGCGATGGCGTCGCTCGAGCGGAGGAATGAGAGCGCCGACAGCTCATCAGATTCGATGTGGGCTGCCGTGAAGCTGGTCCACGCCGAAGATCTCCAGCAATGGGACCATTTCAAGGAGTATAGAGAACATTCCTCGATCTCCTACGCCGACTATCGGGCGGGCGCCGAACGGATCCGCGCGTTGAAGCGTGAGATATCGTATATGACTACAGCTCGTTTCCACAGCGACCCGCCACGGAGGAGGAAAGGGCTGCGCTGCAACGGATTATCGATCATATGAACAAGCTGATCCACAACGTAGTCATCCTGCACTCCTCCGACTACTGTGATCGCGGCTGGTGCCTCTGCGAGTATCTGATGTCCGCTTTCAGAACGTCGGTCGTCTGCGACGAAGTCCAGGACCCGGACCTGGTTGCGCTGAGAAACTGGAAGGCTACCGAGGCGGCGCCTTCTCCGATCGTGAATGTGTTCCGCGGGGATAGCATCGAATCGTCGATCCAAAACAGTATTGATGAGAAGATCTTGGAAACTGTGAACAGGATCCTCCCGAAGTATCACAAATCCGGGTTCACGATCGAAGCGGACCGAGAGACGGTGACCCGATTGCTGACGGATCAGCTCGTGAGATTGCTTCCGCCGAAACGGGAACACCTGGAGTATCTGAATGAGTGGAAGAAGACCGCATGGACGCGTGAAGAGCTGGCGGATGCGTTCCGCAACGAGCTCCGGTGGGAGCGGCTCCAGACGATGGGAGTGCGGCCCTGCGAGCTCGACGTTCCCACCTCGATCGAGGAGGCGGTGGCGAGACGCTACAAGCTCGCTTCGCCGCCGCCAGCCACGACTGCGACCTGGTTCCAGCAGGCCTTCTCGGGCTTTGGTAAGTAAATCACCCCCGCCGCTTGCCTCGGGTAGCTCAAGCAGGATATCTTGCGGTGAATTTCAGGGAACCGTCGCCGCAAGGATACCCTACATGACATGGACTGACATACGCCGGCATTACCCTCATCAGTGGCTTGTGGTCGAAGCGCTTCAGGCGCGTTCGGAGCTGGGAAAAAGGCTGGTGGAGGAGTTGTCCGTCGTGGAGGCCTCTCCGGACGGAGAGACGGCTCTCCGCGCGTATTTGAGGCTCCACCGCGACGCGCCCGAGCGGGAGCTCTACGTCCTCCACAGCGACCGCGAGGAGTTGGATATCGCTGAACGGGCCTGGCTGGGCCTCCGCACCGCCTGATGCAGATCCGGCTTGCGCTACCGCTACCGGTTTCGCTCCTCTTCGATCAACCGAGCCACATCAACCTCAGTGCCCTCCCCCTCCCCTGCCCTGGAGCTGGCGACCAGGCGCTCATCGCGTCGGGCAATGGCCGCTGCGAGCTGCGGGCGAGGCCGGTCCGTGTCATCCAGTGCCACCAGGAAGGCTTCCCAGTCGCGAGGAGTCAACGTCAGAGCCCTGCGATCCTGCTCGAAATCCTCCTCCGTGTAGGCCAGATACGCCTGACGCTCCTTGAGGAACGCTTCCGTCTCCCAGAAGGACAGGCCGAGGAGCCGTCCGACCTGGTCGCGCGTCAGCGCTCCGTCACGGTAGCCCTCAACAGCCACGGCTTCGAGGGCTCCTCGGGACACATCCTGCCATGCAGCTTCTAGACGCTTCGCGATTTCCTCGGGTAGCTCAAGAGTGATCTGCATGTTCCAACGATAGCACGATAGGTGGTTCACCAGGCAGGTGTCAGGGGCTATCTCGGCTCGTCGCTCGTGTGTCCTTGAGGGGTTGATCCGCCAGTCGGGAGGGACTATTCCGCGTTCGTTCTAAGGGCCACTGGTGCAGCGCGGTTCTCGCAATCGTGCCAGGAATGATAGATGGTGATCGGACAGGCCGGGCCCCGACCGTCGGTCCACTCGAAGAGGCGTGCGTGTGTGCTGAAGTGAAGTCCTTCGTGATACTTCCCGGAGTCGCATCCTCCCGCTGGAACCGGGGCTACAACTTCCTGGACGTGTAGATGCGCACGCGATGTCATGGCAGGAATCAGGTGAGACGCAATAGCCCTTCCATCGCGAGCATATGCCACCATCAGGGCATCCTGCATTGCCCACGCATACTTCCCCTGGACGAAGCGGGCCAAACCTCCTTCGCAGTAATCGCTGCCAGCGGAGTGAATGGCATCGACAGGCTTGCATTCGGCGAAGATGCCCCACTGATCACTCTGAATGCGGGTACGAAAGCTATCGTCAGGGCGGATTCCGAAGAACAGGTCAGGGCGTTCCCGTTGAAGGCTGCCATCAAAATTATCACACTCATGCTGGCGTGTGACACGTTCGAAGAAAGGAGCACAGAAACCGGAGACCTCACCGGTCAGCCTAAGTCTGTTCTCGATCACGCGTGCCAGTGCAGAGGTGATGGGATCCTCGTGCATCGTTGCGAGAGGCTGGGCATCTGCGCTCAGGATTTCCAAGGCGCGGATCAGCACCCGGTGAAGGATGATAAATACCTCAGGTTCCAACTTCGGGTGAGGAAGCTCGGCAGCCTGAGCGTAGCTGGAGTAACGTCCCTTCTTATGGAAGGATGGGATCATTTCTTTCAGCGATACGGGCGCAACGCGTCGAGATGATTGTGGATGATGTGAGTGGCGCAAAGACGGGCTCGAGTCTTCGTCCACCAGCGGCGCTGGGCGATCTGCCCAAGCAACAAACCAGCTTGAGAATCTTGCGCCCGGACCACCACGCGGCTGGCACCCAGATCGTTCGCTATGGCGATAGCTTGCTCCAGAAGTCCAGGTGTCACGCTTACGCACTGGCCGCTAGCGGTGGCTTCCACAAAGTACCAGGAGTCCCGGTAAACATCCTGCGGGAAATCTGCTGGTCGGACCCTGACAGTGCGCCCAGTAATGGCGAGGAATGGCTGGAGTGTTTCCTGCAGACAGTCGGTGAAGATCTTTACGTCGCCTGGCATGGGGGGATGGAAGGCCGCCGCTCCCTTCGTGCGGTAGAAGGCGGTGCTAAAGAGAGTGTCTTCCATCAGCTCGCAGTCTGCTTCGTTCAAGCCGTAGAGACGAGCGAACAAAGCGTCGATTTCTTTCCAAGGCTTCTCTGAGCCCTCTTCTAGGAGGTGCGCCAGCTTCTTGATGAAGACCTTGTCATTATGGCAGAGATCGGCTGGATCAGGAAAGGGCATTGAATCCAAGTCACCTTTATTGAAGGTCTGGCGATCTGCTCCGAAACAAGGGCTCGTCAACAGAATGTAGTACAAGAAGATCTGGCTATGTGGAAGCAGATAAATCAAAGAAGATAATACGTCAGACTCAGGATGACCTGCGCAGGAATAGCCATACCATGTCTTGGAGAACGCCATATCCTGGTATGAAATCCATGCGTGGGGGCGGTGCCGCTCCTGTCCAGGCGATTTTGGAACGATCACCAGTTTCGCTGCAAATAACTCCTTCCGACGCGGCATGTGGGCTGTTTTTCTACCGTGGGTTTCTTCAAAAGTAGGCAAGGGGAGTTCGATCCGCCATCCATCGGGTTCTCGGAAATCAGGAAGAAGATGCAGAAAATCCGTGAGCTTCTGTGTAAGCCCTGGCGAAACATTGTATCCTTCTCCCGTGTGGCGAAATTGGGGATCCCACTTGAACCAAAAGCCGCCTAATGAAGCCTTAAACGCAGCTTGCAAGCGCTCGATAAGGTTTACGTCCAACGAATTGCCCAGAACCAATGCCTTCAACAGCCATGGTTTTTCGAGTACCTCACGGTATGTCACGAGGACGTCATTCTGGTAGTCGATGCGGAAGTGGCCTCTTTCATGCTGCCGGAGCTCATAACACGGGGAGGCAAAGCGAAACGCGTGGCGCGGCGTCGGTAACTCGTTCCGTGCGAAAAAGATTGAGAATGGTACATCGACACCCCGCCAGACCCCGGTCTTTCGTAGGTCGGACCCGTTGATAATTCCGGTGATGGCCATGCTCTGCATGACCGCGCGCCAAGCCATGTGGTCGGTTCCATCGACCTGAGGGGCTTCTTCATTCTCCTCATCTTCATGGCCGGAAGGAGTCCCGGTCTTCGGTCCTAGGAGGTAGAGCCTCGCAGGCAGAACCAGTGCGAGGGTTCCTCCTTCAGTGGCCCATTCTGTGGCTCGCCAAAGGAAGGGTAGATCCGGATTCTTCCTTGGGTTTTCATATATATTAGCGAGTCTCTCCAACTCGGTGGCTAGCTCCTCGAGGTTGGCCTGCTTCGCGATGCAGGCTTTCTCTTTTAGTACGCGCCTGGCAATGCCCGTGAAGCATTCATTCAGCTTAGTGGTCTCTTCTTTTTCGATTACCTTTCCTTCGCTGCGCAGGTTCCTTCGCTGCGCAGCCTTCTCCGCCGTTCTGACAGGCGTTGGTGCCCTCAAGGCAGTCCAAGGAGGATTGCCAAGGACCAGGTGGAATTGTTTGTCGAATTTCTCACGAGGCACGTCATTCCCAAGACTTCCCAAGGGAATGCTGCCTTGCTTGTCTGGCTGTCCGCGAAACTCGTTGAAGTTGAAGAGAACAGTGTCACGCAGGTTACGTGGAAACTTCAAGGATTTGGGAGGACGTGGCGATTGATTAATCTCGATTGCCGTGATGTAGAGGCCGAGAGCGGCCAAGCGCAGTGCAGGTTCACTGATGTCAAAGCCGCAGATCTGCTTGTAGAGGATCTGTCGAATGGTCTCCGCGTTAGGAGGGTGTCCGTCGCATTGCCACCGTTCTTTCACCAATCGGCGCAGCGTCAGCACGAGGAAAATACCGGCACCGCAGGCTGGATCCAGCACACGAGCGTGAGCTGGATCGGCCAGTGAATCGAATGCCTCATCGACAAGGAACCTGGCGATGGTTCGCGGCGTGTAGTGGACGCTGGTGCTTTTCGCGAACTGTCTGTCAGCGCGGTGGCTGAAGTTTTCATAGACTTGGCTGAGGACTCCAACCGGGATATGGGCGAAGTTCAGGTCACTCCAGTCCAATCCGAAGTCCAATGTCGGCTGGATGTGCCTGCCGTCCACAGAGCTCCAACCCCGGAGTATGGCATCCAGATGGATGAAGATGCTGCCGTCCGTGTGGCTGTGGATTTTCTGGTAGTAGGCGAGATAGGCAGCCTGTCTGGCTTCGCGGTCGTTAGAGGGGATCTCTTCATCATCAATCAACGGCAGGAAGTCACCATTGAAAGTCTTGTCCAGCCAAGCCGAGGCCTCAGCGGCGCTGGCGGCAGTAGCAAAGGCCAAGCGAAGCTCCTGAGCCGATGGACAGATCACAGGCGTTTCGCTCGGCAGAACCACGCCACGATCCACGAGGAAGCGGAAAAAGAGGGCTCGGCCTGCGAGGGACAGGACTTCAAGAGGGGGCAGCTTGCTCGGCACTTGCTGCTTTGGATCTGCACCAAACTGGGCCGTCGTGCCGTCGAGCAGGTCCATGATGACCTTATAAACGTGATCGGAGCCGTGAGGCTTCTTGTGTAGCTCTCCGAATTTCCCGTGAACCAGGCTCTGGAAGAAAAGAGGGGCAGATCGGTCCGTCTGCTCTATCGTGTGCAGCGCTCTTGGTCTTGGCGGCCTTCTGTCCTGGCGGTGGAATTCGATGGGGTAGATGTCCAGCGTGCCTCCAGTTACTATGCCAAGGTAGGCTGGGTCACTGCGGTTGGCCAACTGATGCTGCAATTCATGGATGATCCTCTCGCGTGCGCCGGGTTCCATGCGGTACCCGTCCACGAGATAGAGGAGTGCCGCTCCTTGATGCTCCGCTACCGCTGCAACTGGCGCAGGCAACGGATTCGGCTGTCCTCGCTTTGGCAGTAAGTCGAGGTATTCAAGCTGAGCAGGAGCGGCGGCACCTTTGGAAAGATCTACAACGTCGGTACAGCCGAACGCCCTCAGGCGATCCAGGAATAAGCGACCGTCGCTGGCCGGCAGGGTATCAGGCAGTACAGGCATGAGCAGGGCGAATCACAGCGATACTGAGCGTTTCAGCTCAGAAAACAAGAATTCCTTAACAAAGGCGAAAATTTTGTCCCGTTTGTGGCGGGCGCTGAGGGTGGAAAGCGCGTATCGTGGACCCATAACCGCCTTGGTGGACAGGGGCGAGGCTAGGTCGCGTCGCTCGTGCTAGGCGACATCGAACACGAGAGCGTCTGTTTCCTCTCTAGGGAATAGTAACGCCGAACTTTCGCCCCTGTCAACCTCCTGGTTGGCCACTGCACGAACCCTTCGACCGCCCTCCATTCCTCCGCCTCGGGTGCAGCAAATCCAACGCTCACCCCCTCCCGCCCGCCATCCGCTCCGCCTCCGGCAGCCTCCGCAGGCGGAGCATGCTCCAGATTCCGAAGGCGGGGCCGAGGGCGAGGACGGCGAAGGCCCAGCGCCAGCCGAGGACGTCGCGCAGGGGCGGGATCAGGCGGATCGTGAAGAGGGTCAGGAGGAAGCCAAGACTGGTCTGCAGGGTGAGGGCGGTGCCGACGTAGCGCGGATCGGCGAGCTCGCTGACCGCGGCGCTGAACTGGGCGCTGTCCGCCACCACCGCGAAGCCCCAGACGAGGCAGAGGACCGTGAGGAGGCCGGGCTGCCGGAAGAAGAGGCCGGCGGCCAGGCAGCAGGCGCCCGAGGCGACGAGGCTCCAGACGGTCACTCGCGTCCTCCCGAGCCGGTCGGCCAGGGTCCCCGCGAGCACGCATCCGAGGCCGCCGGCGGCGATGACTCCAAAGCCGGCGAGGCGGGCGGCGCGCGGGCTCCAGCCGGCGCTCTCGTAGCTCGCCAGCAGGAAGAGGGGAGCCCAGGCCCAGACCGCGTAGAGCTCCCACATGTGGCCGAGATAGCCGAAGTTGGCCAGCCGCGTGGGGCGGTCCGTCAGAACCCGCCCGGCGAAGCGCCAGTCGAAGGGCGGGGCCTTGCCGAGGAACGGGCCGGGTCTGACCAGGAAGCCGCCGATCACGGCGGCGATCAGGGCCAGGGCCGAGGCCAGCAGGAGGACCGGCCGCCAGGGCGGCATCCCGCCGGCGGTGGCGTTCAGGAGGTGGGGGATCGCCGATCCTACAGTGAGCGCTCCCACCAGGATGCCGATCCCCAGCCCGCGATCCACCTTGCACCAGGAAGCGGAGAGCTTCATCCCCGGCGGATAGACGCCGGCCAGGGCGAAGCCGGTCAGGAAGCGCAGCGCCAGGCTGGGACCCGGCCCGGCGTCGAGGAGGGGGATCGCGGCGTTGCAGGCCGCCGCCGCGGCGGCGCTGAAGGCGAAGAGGCGCTGCGCGGGGACGCGGTCGGAGAGGTTGAGCACAGCGCTCAGCAGGGCGCCGGCCACGAAGCCGACCTGCACGCTCATGGTCAGCCACGACTGCTGGCCGCCGGTGAGCCCCCACTCGGCGGTGAGCTGCGGCACCACAGCCGAGGCCGAAAACCAGACCGACATGGCGAGGAGGACGGCGGCGGCCAGGAGGCCGAGGGTCCGCCACTTGCCTCGAAGGGTCGCCGGTGAGTCGGGGAGGATCACGGGTCCCTGATTCTAGGGTATAGTCGATGGCAATTTCGTCGTTCTTTCCCACTAGGCGGTCTCAGGCGATCCATCTCCAGAGGAGGTGCGGCAATGTCCAGGCTGTGGCGTGTGAGCTTGCTGAGCCTTTCAATTCTGCTGGCCCTGACCCCGGGCGTCTTCGCCCAGTCCCAGGCCACGACCGGCGTCATCGAGGGGACCGTCACCGGCGCGGAGGGTGAGCCTCTGCCCGGGGTGACGGTCACTCTTCGCAACACGGCGACCAACTACGAGCAGGTGGCGACCACGGACGAGGATGGCCGCTTCCGGGCGGTGCTCCTGCCGCTCGGACCCTACCGGATCACCGCGACCCTCGAAGGCTTCGCGACGCTGGTCCGCACGGGCATCGACCTGGCGGTCGGCCAGACGATCAACCTGAGGCTGCCCATGCAGCTCGCCGGTCTCGAGCAGGAGATCACCGTCACCGCGGAGGCGCCCCTGGTCGAGACCACCCGCTCGGAGGGAGCCACCCGCATCGACACCCAGGCCGTCGAGGGGCTCCCCAACAACGGCCGCAACTTCCTCGACTACACCAAGCTCACTCCCGGCGTGACCATCGTGCAGGGCCCCGACGGCGACGAGCTGTCGATCAACGGCCAGAAGGGCATCGCCAACAACATCTCGGTGGACGGCGCCGACTTCAACAACCCCTTCTTCGGCGAGCAGCGCGGTGGCCAGCGACCGCCCTTCACCTTCAATCTCGACGCGGTGCAGGAGGTCGTGGTGGTGGCCGACGGCGCCCCGGCCGAGTTCGGCCGCTCCGCGGGTGGCTTCGTCAACGTGGTCACCAAGTCGGGCACCAACCAGATCTCCGGCACCGTCCACGGCTTCTTCAAGAACGACAGCCTGTCCTCGGATCCGCAGAGGCCGGGCGGCGGCAGAATCCCGAAAGGCGACTCCAGCCAGACCCAGTTCGGCTTCACGCTCGGCGGCCCTCTCGTCAGGGACAGCCTCTTCTACTTCCTTGCCGCCGACGCGCAGCGCGGCGACGAGACCAAGCAGACCCAGGCCGGCCGCATGGACGCGCGGCTGGTCAACTTCCTCAACTCGATCGGCATTCCGCAAGATGACGGCCCGGTCGAGCGCACCAACGACGCCGAGGTGGCGCTCGCCAAGCTCGACTGGACGGTGTCGAATTCCAACCTCTTCACCCTCCGCTACTCCTATACCAACTCCGAGCAGCTCAACGGCACCTTCGATGTCGACTCCTATGGCCGCTCCTCGAACGGCGTCGAGCAGGACTATTCGCACGCCGGCACCCTCACCTGGATCTCGACGCTTTCTTCCTCGAACCTCAACGAGCTGCGCGCCCAGTACGCCAAGGAATGGCGGCCGCGGCCCTACGAGGGGCCGGACATCCCGGGCCAGGACCGGCCGTTCCCGGATACCTCCATCCTCTCCGTCGACAACCGCTTCGGCATGCCGTTCTTCCTGCCCGTCGAGTACGACGACGACCGCAAGCAGCTGACCGACAACTTCTCGATGCTGCGCACCAAGCACAACATCAAGATGGGCTTCGACTACAACGAGGTGGCGTCGTCGCAGACTTTCATCGGCTTCGCCAACGGCAAGTTCTTCTTCACCAGCGTGGACGGCTTCATCAATTACGTCAACAATCCGCGTTACGTCGAATGCTCGAACGCCGCCGGCCAGTTCGTCACCGGCTCACAGAGCGGCGTCTGCCCGGCGGGCCTGACGGTCTCCGGCCCGGTGATCCTCTACCTGCAGCAGGCGGGCGTCGGCAACCTGACGGCGGAGGACGCCGGCACGCAGACCATCAAGCAGAAGGAGCCGGCGCTCTTCGTGCAGGACGAGTGGCACCCGACCGCCAACCTGACCGTCCAGATGGGGCTGCGCTGGGAGGGCCTCGACAACCCCGACCCGCGCACTCCGGCCGATGAGGTCTTCTTCGCGCCGTTCATCGGCCAGACCCGTAACGGCCAGGAATTCCCCTCGGACGGCAACATCCCCGACGACTGGGAGATGTGGCAGCCGCGCCTCGGCATCTCATGGGCGCCCGACGACAAGAGCGTGGTGCGCATGACCGCCGGCGTCTTCCACGCCCGCCTGCCGGCCTTGAACCTGGCCTCGACGCGCTCGACCAACGGCTCGATCGGCCAGACGCTCTTCCGCAACAGCTTCCTGGGCTCGATCGGCGTGCTGCCGCCGCCGCCGGACTACCGCACCTTGATCGATGCGCGCGGCGCGCCGGTTTTCTTCCCCGACGTCTTCGTCTACGACAAGGACTGGCAGACTCCGCGCACCACGGCGACCTCGCTCTCCTGGGAGCGTGAGGTGACGCCTGGTCTGGCGCTGCTCGTCAAGGGCAACTACGCCAAGACCGACCACATCACGCGCTTCATCAACCGCAACGACGCGCGCTTCGGCTCGCCCTGGAGCTCCGGTCTACCGCCGGGCGGGGCCAACGGCATCAACACCCTGACCTCGGTCGAGTCCACCGCCAAGAGCCGCTACTGGGGCGTGACGGTGGGCGCCAACAAGCGGATGACGGACAACTACTCCTTCCAGGCCTACTACACCTACTCGCAGGACAAGTCGGACGACGACAACGAGCGCGACCCATTCACCTTCCGCTACGTCGACCCCCGGCACCTCGACCGCGAGTACAACTGGTCCGACCGCGACCAGCGCCATCGCTTCAACGGGCTGGCGCTCTTCCGCCTGCCCTGGGGTCTGGATCTGAACGCCCGCTATTCCTACCGCTCGGCGCAGCCCAGATCGGTCGCCAACCGCCAGCCCGGCGGCACGGGCACGTTCATCATCCTGCGCAACACCGAGCGCAAGGACAACGAGTTCAACGCGCTCGACCTGCGGCTGTCGAAGGCCATCGCAGTGGGCGGCCTGCATGTCGAGCCGATCCTCGAGGTCTTCAACGTCTTCGACGAGCCGAACTTCCTGCGCCCGGAGGTCACCAACGGCGTCGCGGCGAGCTTCGACGGCACCATCCGCTCGGGCGGCGGCGACCCGCGGCAGGTGCAGTTGGGGCTGCGGGTGGTCTTCTGAGCCCTCACCCCCTGGCCCCCTCTCCCGTGGCCGGGAGAGGGGGAAGCACGGACAATTCGGATTCAGGCCCGATTCGAGCCGTCCGGCGAATCTTTGTAGTAGGTGATCTCCAGCGGGTTCCCGTCCGGGTCGTCGAAGTAGATCGACCAGGCGATGTCGTGGTCCACGGGGCCGCGGAAGGGGACGCCGAGCTTCCGCAGGTGCTCCTGGGCGGCGTCGAAGCCCGCGGGATCGGTCTGCCAGGCGGTGAGGTGCCAGTGCGGAGCGCGGGGCGGCCCGTCCTGCCGCTCCCCTTCAGCCTGGAACAGGGCGAGCATGGTGCCGCCGGTGCCGATCATCACCGGATGGGGATCCCAGCGGCAGACCTCCCGCAATCCCAGGACCTCGTTGTACCAGCGAGCCGAGGCCTCGAGGTCGCGGACGAAGACCTCGACGTGGTCGATGTGCTTGACCTTGAACATAATCTCTATTTGAACACCCGGAACCACCGCTCGAAGAACTTCTTCACCCCCGGCGTCAGCTTGCCGCGGCGCCAGAGGTCGGCGGCTTTCTTCACGACCTCGCCCTGGGTGGGGTAGGGGTGGATGACGCTCGCGATCTTGCCCAGGCCGATGCCGTGGGTGATGGCCAGGCAGAGCTCTCCGATCATGTCGCCGGCGTGCTCGGCCACCAGGGTGGCGCCCAGGATCTGGTCGGTTCCTTTCTTCAGATGGATGCGCAGGAATCCCTCGTCGGCGCCGTCGAGGATCGCCCGGTCCACGCCCGAGAGCGGGACGGTAAGGGTGTCCACTGCAATCCCCTTCTCTTTCGCGTCCTTCTCATAGAGGCCTACGTGGGCGATCTCCGGAGTGGTGTAGGTGCACCAGGGGACGGTCAGGGCGCTCGCCTTGGCGCGGCCGAAGAAGAGGGCGTTCTGGATGACGATGCGCGCCTGGGCGTCGGCGATGTGGGTGAACTGGAAGCGCGTGGCCACGTCGCCGCAGGCGTAGATGTTCTTGTTGCTGGTGCGCATCTGGTCGTCCACCTCGACGCCTTTGTGCGAGGAGCGGACGCCGGCCGCCTCCAGGCCCAGCCCTTCGATATTGGGCGCGCGCCCGGCGGCGATCAGGATCTGGTCGGTCACCACCTCCCGGCGCTGGCCGCCGCACTCGAAGACGACGACTTTCTCGACGCCCCGGGCCTTCACCTCCAGGACGTTCATGCCGAATTCGAAGTGGACGCCGTCGCGTGCCATGGCCTGCTGCACGATCTCGGCAGCGTCGGCGTCCTCGCGCACCAGGACGTGGCCGTCCTTGTCCAGGAGGGTGACCCGGCTGCCGAAGCGGGCGAAGGACTGGGCCATCTCGCAGCCGATGGGTCCGCCGCCGATCACCACCAGCCGCTCGGGAAGGCGTGTCAGGTTGAAGACCGTCTCGTTGGTCAGATACCCGATCTCGGCGAGGCCCGGGATGGAGGGCACCGCGGCGCGCGCGCCGGTCGCGATCACGGCGCGGCGGAAGCGCAGGCGCTTGCCGTCTACCTCAACGGTGTCCGGCCCCACGAAGCGGCCGTCGCCGAGGAAGACGTCCACTCCCAGGCCGCTGAAGCGCTGGGCGCTGTCGTGCACGCTGATGCCGGCGCGCAGGCGGCGCATGCGTTCCATGGCGGCGCCGAAATCGCCGTGGCTCCGTGGATCGACGGCCGGAGCGCCGAAGCGCTCCCGGGCGTGGCGCGCCTCCTGCCAGGCGCGGGAGGCGCGGATCACTCCTTTGGAAGGGACGCAGCCGACGTTCAGACAGTCGCCGCCCATCAGGTGCCGCTCGATCAACGCAACCCTGGCGCCGAGCCCCGCGGCCCCGGCCGCCGAGACCAGCCCGGCGGTGCCGGCGCCGATCACCACCATGTGATAGCGCGCGGCCGGCTCGGGGTTGATCCAGGAGGGCGGATGGACGTTTTCGAGGAGCCGGACGTTGTGCTCGTCGAGCGGCTCGACAGGGGAGGGGGTATTCGCAGGGGGGGACGCCAGGGCGGGCTCAGACATGGCGGTCCTCCTGGGGAGTCTCCTCCCCGATCTCCTGGCGGAGCGCCTTGCCGGCGAGGCGGGTGATGAACGTCGTGACGACCACCGTCGCGAGCAGGCCGATTCCCAGGGTCACCCAGTATCCGGTCCCCTTCTCGGCCTGGGTCCCTCCGGCCACGGCGGCGAGGCTGCCGGCGGCCTTGCCGTAGTAGACGTAGAGCAGGGTGCCGGGCAGCATGGCGATTGAGGCGAGGAAGTAGTCGAGGAAGCGGACCCGCGTCAGCCCCAGCGAATAGTTGAGCAGGTTGAAGGGGAAGACGGGCGAGAGCCGCAGCAGCGCCACGATCTTGAAGCCCTCCTTGCCCACGGCGCGGTCGATCGCCGCGAACTTGGCGTTGCCCGCGATCCTGCGCTCGATCGCGCCGCGCGCCAGGTAGCGCGCCACCAGGAAGGCGGCCGAGGCGCCGAGCGTGGCCCCCAGCAGCGTGTAGATCGTCCCCTGGACCAGGCCGAAGATCGCGCCCGCCGCCAGGGTGAGCAGCGACCCCGGGATGAAGGCGACGGTGGCGACCGCATAGCCCAGGATGAAGACCAGGGGGCCCCAGAACCCCAGGCTCTCGACCCAGGCGGCGAACTGGGGGATGTACTGGCCGGCCTGCCGCCCGCCGAGGATCAGGGCGGCGAGGACCGCCAAGCCGATGAGGACGTAGACGGCGAGCTTGCCTCGCGATCCCGAACGCTTTCCGGGAACGGCGGCGGTTGTGGTGTTCACGACGGCGGCTCCTCTCTCGAAGCCCGGCCGCTCGCCGGGCTCGTGAGATCTACGCGCGAGCCGGTCCCGACGGATGGCCCGCCCGGCTCAGGCCACGGCCCAGAGAGCGGCGGCCAGCAGCACGCCGCTCATGCCCACGAGCATCGCACCGATCGAGGCCAGGTTCCCCCACCAGGTCCCCTCCTTGGCGGTCTTGCCGAGGAGCAGCAGACCGCCGCAGCACACGATGAGCTGGCCGGTGATGAACAGCGGCGTCAACCCGGCGGGGAACGGCTCCCCGGGAGCCTTGGCATTGGCGACCGCCAGGTTGGCGCCGGTGAGGACCAGCCCCAGCGCCAGCGCGCCGATCGCGAAGAAGTCCCAGCGGGTCGGACGCGGCAGCTCGATCTTCGGCAGCTTGAACGAAGGAAGCTTCAAAGCCTTTCCCTCCATGGCTCTCCTCTGAAAAGAAGTGTCGAAGGCGGCGGAATCGTAGCACAGGCGCCGCACGTCCACCCGTGGGAGCAGGAGCGGTATCTGGGCGAGTATTGAGGAGGGCCCTATCCCTGGTGCTCCGGACGCAGCAGGTCCACCACCGCCTTCACCGGCGCGAAGGTCTCGTCGGGGACCTCGACGAACACGGTGTTCCAGCACGCCATGGCGCCGTTCCACAGGCCGGGCCGCTCCAGGGCCTTGAGCGGCCTCCCCTCGTGCGACTTGCTGGCGATGAAGACGGTCTTGGGATCGATGTACTGCTTCAGGTCGTAGGGTCGGCCGTGCCGGTTGCGCAGGGCGCAGGCGACGTCCGCCGGGTTGAAATGGGTGGAGGATTTGAGGATCGCCTGCTGCTCCCGGTCTTCCGGGTCGATCTGGGAGGTCTCGACGATCTGCAGCGAGGAGACGTCGCAGGCCGGCGACTCGACCCAGAAGGGGCCGCCCCCGGGCTCCCCCAGGTTGCGCACCACGCCGCAGACGCGCAGCGGGCGGTCCAGGAGCTTGACGAGGTAGCGCCGCCGCGCCTCGCTGCCGGCCACCCCCATGTCCGCCGGCACCGCGAGGGAGAGGTCGTCCGCCAGGAACTTGTCGACCTCGTCGAGCAGCTCCAGGGGGGCGGGGCCGGCCTCCAGCCTCGCCAGGTACCCGAAGACGCGCTTCTGGAGGGCGAGCAGGGCGCCGGCGAGGAGCTTCTTCCAGAGGAGCCCGACCTCTTTCCGGCGATCCGGGACCACGTTGTCGATGTTCTTGATCAGGACCACGTCCCACCCCAGGGCGCCCAACGCCTGCAGGTTCTCGATCAGCGCGCCGTGGCCGCCGGGCCGGAAGAGGAGCGTGCCGTCCTCCTGCCGGAAGGGGCGGTTCTCCGGATCGACCGCCAGCGTGTCGGTCGAGCGCGCCTGGTGGGAGAAGGTGACCAGGAACCGGCAGCCGTAGCGCTCCTCATAACGGGGGCGGACCTCCTCCAGCAGCCGGACGAAGCCCTGCTCGTGCTCCGGAGAGACCGTGAAGTGGAGACGACAGCCCCCGTCCGCGTCGCGCGTATAGGCGGCGGCCTCGACCAGGTGCTCTTCGAAGGCGGTGCGCGCGCCGTCCGGATAGCGATGGAAGCGCAGCAGCCCTTTCGGCAGGTCCTCGTAGCCCAGCCCGCGGCCGGTCAGCAGGTAGCCGAGGACCGTCCGGTGATCGCCCTTCCGCAGCAGCTCTTCGAGGTCCAGGCCGTCCCGCCGCAGGGCCGCGGCGAGGTCGTCGCGGAAGGCGAAGCGGGGGAGGCTGGCGAAGAAGCTCCGGACCTCGGACGGCGGCTCGGCCGCGTCGTCGTTGAGATAGCCGAGCAGCGGCTTGAACATCCGGCTCGCCGCTCCAGAGGCGGGGACGAATTTGCCGATCCTACCCTGGGCCGCGGCCTCCTCGAAGACGGCGAGCAGCTCGGGGTGATCGCTGTCGAAGAAATTCCGGATGCCGTCGCCCGGCGTGCACGGGCGCAGGACGCGCGTATACGGACGCGGGTTGCGGAACAGCTCGATCTGCCGGATCGCCTCCTCGGGCCGGATGCCCAGCTCGGCCATCTGGCGCAGGTCCCGGTCGGTGAACAGGTCTTCGGCCATGCAGGCGGTGTCGAGCGCGCCCGGCGCGCCCTGCTCGGTCGTTGTCGGCACTCAGCTCCTCCTGCCGCCTCAGCCGGCGGCGTCCCGGAGCTTTTGCACGATCTCCGCCAGTCGGGGAGCGTTCCGATCCTTGTCGTTGAGGATCGGGTCCCTGACCGGCCAGTCGATCCCGATGTCCGGATCGTCCCAGACGATCCCGATCTCGTCGTCGCGGCGGTAGAGCTCGGTGCACTTGTACTGCACGTGCGCCGTCTCACTCAGCACGCAGAAGCCGTGCGCGAAGCCGGGCGGGATGTAGAGCTGGTAAAAATTATCGCCGGAGAGAATCTCGCCGACCCATTTTCCAAACGTGGGGGAGCCCGGCCGGATGTCGACCGCGACGTCGAAGATCTCGCCGAGGATCGCCCGCACCAGCTTCCCCTGCGGATGGCGGACCTGGGCGTGGAGCCCGCGCAGGATGCCCTTTACCGAGAAGGAGTGGTTGTCCTGCACGAAGGCCTCGGGGAGGCCGCCGTCGCGGTATTTCTCCAAGTGGTAGGTCTCGAGGAAGAAGCCCCGCTCGTCGCGCCAGACGTCGGGCTTGACCAGGATGACTTTTTCAAGGTTCAGGCGTTGAAACTCCATGCTCAGCTCCGGATCAGCCCCAGCCGTTCGCGATCGTATTTGCCGGCCTGCACGGCCTCGCACCAGGCGCGGTTCTCCAGGTACCAGCGCACGGTGGCGCGGATGCCCGAGGCGAAATCGTGCCGCGGCTCCCAGCCGAGCTCATTGCGGATCTTGGCGTCGTCGATGGCGTAGCGCCGGTCGTGCCCCGGCCGGTCGGCCACGAACTTCCTGAGGTCGCGGTAGGCGCCGACCCCTTGCTGGCGCAGGGCGGGGTTTTCGGCGGCCAGCAGCTCGGATTCCAGAATCTCGCAGATCGTGTCCACCACCTGGAGGTTGGTCCGCTCGCTGCGCCCGCCCAGGTTGTACTTCTCTCCGGGCCGACCCTGGCGCAGCACGGCCAGGATGCCGCGGCAGTGGTCCTCGACGTACAGCCAGTCGCGGACGTTGCCGCCGTCGCCGTAGATCGGCAGCGGCTTCCCTTCGACGGCGTTGAGCACCATCAGCGGGATCAGCTTCTCGGGGAACTGGTACGGCCCGTAGTTGTTGGAACAGTTGGTGATCAGGGCCGGCAGGCCGTAGGTCTCGTGACAGGCGCGCACCAGGTGGTCGGCGCTGGCCTTGGACGCGGCATACGGCGAGTTGGGCGCGTAGGGGGTCGTCTCGGAGAAGGCTCCGGTCGGCCCGAGACTGCCGTAGACCTCGTCGGTCGAGACGTGGAGGAAGCGGAAGCGCCGCCGCTCCTCCTCGCCGAGGCCGGCCAAGTGGTGGCGCGCCGCCTCCAGCAGCTCGAAGGCGCCGACGATGTTGGTCTGGATGAAGGCGCTCGCATCCTCGATCGAGCGGTCGACGTGGCTCTCGGCCGCGAAGTTGAGGACCGCCGTGGGCCGGTGCTCGGCGAAGACCCGGCGCACCGCCGCGCGGTCCGCGATGTCCCCCAGGACGAACGTGACGCGCGGGTCGTCCAGGACGTCGGAGAGGTTCTCCAGGCTGCCGGCGTAGGTGAGCTTGTCCAGCACGACGAGGCGGGCGTCCGTCTCGGCGAAGGCGAGGCGTACGAAGTTGCAGCCGATGAAACCGGCGCCGCCGGTGATCAGGAACGTTTCCATGAGGCGGTGAAGTATATCCCGTGGCATATGATGGCGCGCCATGACGCCGCCGCCGACCCTGACTCCGCTCCAGGCGCTCGTTCTCGCCGCAGTGCAGGGGGTCACCGAGTTCCTGCCCATCAGCTCGTCCGGCCATCTGATCCTGGTCCCCTTCTTCTTGAGATGGCCGGACCAGGGGCTGGCGTTCGACATCGCGACCCATGTCGGCACGCTGCTGGCGATCCTCGTCTACTTCCGCTGGGACGTGCGCGACCTGGTCATCGGGTTCTTCACCGGGCAGCCGCGCTCGGCCGATGGCGACTACAACCCGCGCCATCTCGCCTGGATGATCGTCCTCGCGACGATCCCGGCGGGGATCGCCGGCCTCCTGTTCAAGGATTGGGTGGAAACCCAGGCGCGCTCCGCGCTCCTGGTCGCCGGGACCACGATCTTCTACGGCTTGCTCCTGGGAGGCGCCGACCGGTTGGGGCGCCATGCGAAGAGGCTTGGGGAGATCGGCTGGCAGGCGGCGCTCGTCATCGGCATGGCGCAGGCGCTGGCGATCATCCCGGGGACCTCCCGCTCCGGGATCACGATCACGGCCGCTCTCCTGCTGGGCCTGACCCGCCCTGCGGCCGCCCGCTTCTCGTTCCTGTTGGGCATCCCAGTCTTCTCCCTGGCCGCGGCGAAGCAGGCGCTGGACCTGTTCGAGTCCGGCGTCACGGCGGCGGAGCTGATCCCCATGGGGATCGGGCTCGTGGCCTCGGCCGTGATCGGCTATGCGGTCATCGCCTGGCTACTCGCCTGGCTGCGGAGCCGGAGCCTGACGGTCTTCGTGGTCTACCGCCTGCTTCTCGGCCTGCTGATCCTCGCCACGGTGTTGTCTCGCGGTCCTTAGCGATTTCCCCAACGAGGTTATTGACAAATACGGATGGGAGTTTTATCCTTCGAGCTGCGGGGAGGCGTAGACCTCCTCTCATCCCTCCAAAAAGGAGCGCTCGAAGCGCTCCTCTTTTTTTGTCTGGCGGTCTAGCTGCCGAGGACGTCCTCCTTGAAGTCTCCGCCCGGGCCGGGCTTGGGGCCGATCCAGGTGGAGAGGATGGCGTCGGCGGTCGGCTTGCCTGAGAGCGTCCCCTTGGTCTTGCCGGCCACCTCAACCCGCGTTCCCTCGCCAGGCAGATAGGTCAGCGTCAGCTTCTGCCCCTTGCCCACGCCGTCCATCCAGCCGCAGAGGGTCTTGAAGTTGTTCTTGACCTCCATCGAGGCTTTCGGGGTGTTGTCTTCCAGCCCCTCCTCCCAGGCCTCGCACATCTGCTCCTTGCTGACGTCGTAGATGAAGGACATCACCATGCTGCGGGGGGCGTCGGCGGCGAGGACCTTCTGGGCCGACTTCTCCTTCTGCAGGAGGTAGAGGCCGCCCACGTAGACCTTGATCACGAACTTGGACCGCAATCCCATCCCGTTGAGGACGAGGCTCTTGCCGTTCACGTCCATCTTGTCCGGCAGCGAGACGCCGGCGAGCGTGCCGGCCTGGGCGGGCAAGGCGAGAAGCAACGTGAGCAGCGCTATCGACAGGCTTCGCATTGTAGAGTCCTCCAGGAATCGTTTCGCCAGAAGTAACGTGAGGGAAGCATAGCCGATTCCCGGGAGGGATGCCCCGCAACCCGGGCGCCCTTGCGGCGTATGGGATCACCGATGGCGATGACCGATGCGGAGCTGGTGGCGCATGCCCGGGCCGGTTCGCAGGAAGCGTTCCGCGAGCTCGTGGTGCGCTTCGAGCGGCCGGTCTACAGCCTGGTGGTCCGCATGGTGCAGGACGCCGGCACCGCGGAGGACCTCGCGCAGGAGGTCTTCATCAAGGCCTTCCGCCGGCTCGATACCTACGACCCGGAGCGGAAGCTCTCGAGCTGGCTGTTCAAGATCGCGCACAACACCACGATCGACTTCCTGCGCCGGCACGCTCCGGAGACGGTACCTCTGGAGGCCGAAAAAGAGGATGATCGCGGCAGCCTGTCCGCCGTGCTCTCCGACGAGTCCTCCGAGAACCCGGCCGCGGCGGCGGAGCGGCGGGACATGGGGCGGGCGCTGGAGCGCGCCATCTCCCGCCTGCGCACCGAGTACCGGGAGGCGGTGGTGCTGTTCTATCTCGAAGGGGCCTCGTACCAGGACATCTGCGAGGCCACCGGGCTCCCCCTGGGGACGGTGAAGACCAACCTCCACCGCGCCCGCAAGGAGCTCGCCCAGGAGATGGCCGCCCTGGGCTGGGGGCCGCGCGAATGATTCCCCTGTGCGAAACCCTGCAAGCTTCGGCCTCGTAGGGCGAAACGGAAAGGGAGAAAGAAAACGAATGCGACCCTCTCACCACGACCCCCTGAGCCGCTGGCTCGACGCCGAGCGGGACGGCCGGACGGAAGACGCCGAGGCCGCGCTGCTCGAGCTGTTCGCGGCCGTGCCCCGGCTGGCGCCGCCGGCCGGCTTCGCGAACCGCGTCCTGCTGCGCGCCGGTCTGGCCGCTCCGGTGGCGCCGGCCCCAGGGTGGAATCTGTTCGCCTCGCGCTGGGTGCGCGCCCTGCTCGTGCTCTGCCCGCTGGCGATCGGCGTCTCCATGTTCTGGCTGCCGCAGCTCCTGCAGGTCCTCGGGGGGCTCTGGGGGCTGGGGGACCTCGTCCAGATCGGGACGGATTTGGTGGTCGAGGGCGCGCGCTGGCTGGGCTCTCTCCTCGGTTTCTGGGAGCTCTTCCTGACGATAGCCCGCGCTCTGGCGACCCCTCTGGCGACGACCCCCGGGCTCGGGGTGGTGGTGGTGTGCCTGCTGGTGTCCCTGGTGGCGTTCCGTTTTCTCCGTGATCTCATCACACGAGACAGGAGTTGGACCCATGTGGAATCGATCTGATCGGATGCAAAGATTCGGGAACGCGGCGCGATGGGGCCTCCGGGTGGCGGCGCTCCTGTTGGCCTTCGGCCTCCCCGTGGCGGAGAGGGCCGCGCTGGCTCAGCAGCCGTCCGGCGCGCCGGTGTCCCGGCAGTCCCTCCGCCAGGCCCTGGAGAGCCGCTACGAAGTGCTGCCGATCCGCAACGGCGTCGTGCTCAAGCCGCGGACGGAGTCGCTGGGCGTGCGCACCGTCGAAGTGAGCGGCGACACGATCGCGGTCAACGGCGAACGGGTGAGCGAGGGAGTCCTCCGCGCCTGGCTGGGAGAGCAGGCGGAGCCGATCCTCCAGCTCCGGCGGCTTCCCGCCGGAGAGCGCCAGGCGCTGTTCGACCTGCGGACGGGAACGGGAGATCTGCCGATCCCCGAGGAGACTCCGGCCGAAGAGACGCCCGCCGAAGAGGTGCCCGATGAGGAGGGCACGATGACCTCCGGGATGCCCGAAGCGCCGGAGGCGCCGGAGATCCCTGAGGCTCCCGAAGCGCCGGAAGAGCCCGAGGACGAGGTCTCCCGCGTGAGCACGGCCAGCCGGGTGAAGTTCGGCGGCGGTATCACGGTCGAGGAGGGCGAGGTCGTCGAAGAGGCGGTGGTCATCCTGGGGTCGGTCCGCGTCGACGGCGAGGTGAGCCGCGACGTGGCGGCCGTGGGCGGCTCGGTCACCGTCAACGGCCGGGTCGACGGCAACGTGGTCGCGGTGGGAGGGAGCGTGCACCTCGGGCCGGACGCGGAGATCCTGGGCGACGTCACCAGCGTGGGGGGCACGATCGAGCGCGAAGAGGGGGCCCGGATCCACGGTTCCACCCAGGAGGTGGGGGTCTCGCCGGGCCGCGATTGGGACGACGACGTCGACTTCGGCCCGGGCTTCCGGCCGTTCTTCGGCGGCGCTGGCGACGTGATCTGGAAGCTGATCTACATCACCGTGATGGCGCTGCTGGTCTTTCTCTGCCTGCTGGTGGCCCGCCGCCCGCTGGAGGAGGTGGAGCGCTACGTCGCGGCCGAGCCCTGGAAAGCCGGCGCAGTGGGATTCCTATCGGTGCTCCTCTTCATCCCGTTGCTGGTGGTGGTGACGATCCTGCTGGCGATCACGATCATCGGCTGCGCGCTCTACCTCCTCTATCCGTTCCTGTTCATCGGGATCCTCCTGGCGCTCTTGCTCGGGTACGCGGCGGTGGCCTACCGTCTGGGGCGGTTCCTCGAGGCACGCTTCAACCGGAGCTTCGGCAACCCCTACGGCGTCGCCCTGATGGGCGTGCTGGCGATCGAGATCTGGAGCCTCATCGGGCGGGTGATCGGCCTGGCGGGCGGGTTCCTCGACATCGTGGCTCTGATGATCCTGGTCGGCGGCTTCGCGGTGCAGTGCGCGGCCTGGTTGGTGGGCTTCGGGGCCGTCCTCCTCGCCCGCTTCGGCAGCACTCCGGGCCGCTGGCCGCAGCCGGCGACGGCGCCGCTCCCGCCTCCGCCTCCTCTCCCGGGACCCATGCCCGCCTACGAAGGTCCCGGCATGGGCGCGGAGCCGCTCCCGCTGTCCGAGCGGTGGGAAGACCCGGCGGCCGACGACCGCCGCTGGGAAGAGCCCCCGCCGCCCGAGCGCTGAGCGAAAACCAAGGACCCAAGGACGACAAGGACAGCAAGGACTACAAGGACGAGGGAACAGGTCGTTCACCCCGCGTCCTTGATGTCCTTGCTGTCCTTGGGGTCCTTTGGGTCCTTGATTCCACTGCGGTGAGGGCCTGCCGGGCGCCATGGTTCAGGGCTATCATGAGCAGCCATGTCCGACTGGCCCCGCATCGAGACCGCCCGCCTGTTCTGCCGGCCGCTCGTCCGCGGCGACGTGGACCGGCTCCACGAGATCTTCACCGATCCCGGCGTCCGCAAGTACCTCTGGGACGATGAGGTGATCCCCCGCGAGCGTACCGCCTGGCTGCTCGACGCCAGCCGGGCCATGTTCGCCGAGCAGGGGCTCGGCCTCTGGGGCGTCCGGCTCCGGCAGGGAGGCGCGATGATCGGCTTCGGTGGGTACTGGCACTTCTTCGATCCGCCGGAGCTCCAGCTTCTCTATGGCTTCCTGCCGAGCCACTGGGGCCAGGGGCTCGCCACGGAGCTGTCGCGGGCGCTGATCCGCTTCGGCTTCGAGGAGCGCGGCTTCGAAAGCGTCAAGGCGAGCGCGGACGCGCCGAACAGGGCCTCCCTGCGGGTGATGGAGAAGTCGGGGATGGCGTTCGAGAAGAGGGCCTGGATCCAGGGCCGCGAGACCGTGTTCTACGAGGTGGCGCGCCAGGCGTTCACCCCGGACCCTTCGCACTACGCGATTACCCGGCCCGAGACAATCCGGCCCGAGACAACCAGGCCGGAGGCATGAGCGCGCTCCGGCTGCCGGTCGAGGAGATCCTGGCGCCGGACGCCGGCGATGCCCCGGGCCGGCCGATCGGGCGGTCGCGCGAAGGCCGGGAGATCGCCGGCCACCTCCTCGGGCACGGCCCTCTCCACGTCAGCCTGATCGGTGGCTGCCACGCGGACGAGCCGGTCGGGCCGGCCATGCTGCGCCGGCTCGCCGCATGGCTGGCCTCGCGGCCGGCGGAAGATCCCCTCCTGAGCGCGGCCACCTGGTATCTGGTGCCTCACGTGAACCCCGACGGCGAGACGCTCAACGCGGTTTGGAGCGGCGTGACCCTGCCGGCCGTCGACCACCTCGGAGCCGAGGACCGGGCCTACGACCTGCCCCTCTACCTCCGCCACGTGGTGCGCGAGCGGCCGGGCGACGACATGGAATTCGGCTTCCCGCGCGGCGGGGACGACTCGGAGGCGCGGCCGGAGAACCAAGCCGTGGCCGCCTTCCTGGCTCAGGGCGCGCCGTTTCACCTGCACGCCAGCTTCCACAGCATCGCTTTCGCGACCGGCCCCTGGTTCCTGATCGAGCCGGCCTGGATCGAGCGCACAGGGGACCTGCGCCGGGCCTTGCGCGAGCGGGTCTACGCCATGGGCTACCGTCTCTTCGATGTCGACCGCGGGGGAGAAAAGGGCTTCCGGAGGATCGAAGAGGGGTTCTCCACCCGCCCCGACTCGGCCTCCATGCGGGTCTGGTTCGAAGAGCGGGGCGAGCCCGGCATGGCGGCCCTTTTCCGGCCCAGCTCCATGGAATACGTCCGTTCGCTCGGAGGAGACCCCTTCACCCTGGTCTCGGAGATGCCGCTGTTTCTCCGCCCCCTGGAGGAGGGGGAGACGGGGAGGCCCGACGACCCGCGCTTCCTCGCCTGGCGCGGCCGCCTGGCCGCTTGCAGCACGGACGAGGAGGTCCGGGCCGAAGCCGGACGGAGCGGCGTCCGCGGCATGCCGCTGCGCGACCAGATGCGGCTTCAGCTCGCCTTCCTGAACGAGGCGCTGACGGCGGTGGGGCGGTAGCGGATTCGATTACGCGGAGGCCACGGCGAGCGGCGGCTCGCTGCCGCGGGTGTCGAGGGCGGCCCTCACCATCTGGGTCAGGACCTGGGGGGAGAACGGCTTCTGCAGACAGGTGTGCGCCATCTCGCCGCCGGTCATCCACTCGTCGTTGTAGCCCGACATCAGGATCACGCGTGTGCGCGGCCTCTCGCCGAGGAGGCGTGAGGCGAGCTCGGGTCCCCTCATCCGCGGCATGGTGACGTCGCTCAGCAGGAGGTGGATCTCGCCCCGGTAGAGGCGGGTCATGGCGAGCGCCTCCTCGCCGGAGCCGGCCTGGATCACCCGGTATCCCTTGCCGGTGAGGATCTGGTGGAGCACCTTGCGCACCTCGTCCTCGTCCTCGACGAGCAGGATCGTCTCGGTGCCGCTGTCGTCCGGAGCGCCGGCCGCCGTGATCGCGACGCTCTCCGCCTCCTGGGTGACCGGGAGGTAGATGGAAAAGGAGGCCCCGCGGCCCGGCGCGCTGTCCACGAAGATATGGCCGCGGCTCTGCTGGACGATCCCGTACGCGGTCGACAGGCCGAGCCCGGTGCCGTCCCCCTTGGTGCTGAAGAAGGGCTCGAAGATGCGGGCCTGAGTCTCGGCGTCCATGCCGAACCCGGTGTCGGCCACCGTCAGCACGACGTAGAGGCCCGGCGGCACGTTGGCGTGCGGAGCCGGATATTCGGAGGTCACCAGCAGCGGTGTGGTCCGGATGGTGAGGCGTCCGCCGGTGGGCATGGCGTCGCGGGCGTTGACCGCCAGGTTCACGATCACCTGCTCCATCTGCCCCGGATCGATCTTGACCTTGCCGAGGGTGTGATGAAGGTCGGTGACCAGGGCGATGTCCTCACCGAGGAGGCGCTGCAGCATCTTTTCCAGGCCGGAGACGATCGGGTTGAGGTCCAGCACCCGGGTTTCCAGAGGCTGCCGGCGCGCGAAGGCCAGGAGCTGCTTGGTCAGTGTCGCCGCCTTCTGGCCGGCCTCCTTGATGCCGGTCAGGTTGCGGTAGAGAAAGGGGTCTTCCCGGTAGCGGTCGCGCAGCAGGTCGCTGTAGCCGAAGATGGCGAGCAGGCAGTTGTTGAAGTCGTGGGCGACGCCCGCCGACAGCCGGCCAATGGCCTCCATCTTCTGCGAGTGCAGGAGCTGCTTCTGCAGCATCTTGTTCTCGGCCTCGCCCTGCTTGCGCCCGCCGATGTCGCGGATGGCCACGACGGTCACGTCCTCGCCCTGGAAGACGTGCTGCTTGCCCGCGATCTCCACGTCCACGGGCGTGCCGTCGCTGCGCGTCCCGACGTGCTCCTGCGGCTCTCCGGAGAGCTCGGCCCGGATCTCCGGGATGAGGTCGGACAGCTCGCGGCCGATCAACTGGTCGGGTGGATAGCCGAAGATCGCCAGCAGCGGCGGATTGACCGCCAGGATGGTGCCGTTGCGCACGATGGCGATGCCTTCGAGCGTAGCCTCGAAGAGGGCGCGGAAGCGCTCCTCGCTACGCCGGATCTCCTCCTCGGCGGCCTTGCGTTGCGCGATCTCCTGCTGCGCGCGCTCATAGAGGCGGATGTTCTCAACCATGGGCGCGATCTGGTTGGCCACCGTGGACAGCAGGTGGATGTCGGTCGAGGGATAGAAGTCGTCCGGGTCCCTGCGGCCGATCAGCCAGATGCCGATCGTCTCGGCCTGGAGCGACAGCGGGATCGTCAGGCGGACCCAGGAACGTGGACCGGGCCTCTGCTCCTGCGGCGGGAGGTAGCGCTTGCTGTTGCGGAGCAGCTCCTGGAGCTCCTCCAAGGCCGGCTCCGGCTCGTCGGCCGGCACTCCCTGGGTGTAGAGAGTCTCGATGCGCGGGCCGTCGAACAGATAGAGGGCCGACTGGCGGATCAGCAGGCTCGGCAGGATCTCGGCCACGATCACCTGCGACAAGACCGCGCGGTCGAACGCCGTCGGGATCCGCTCGGAAACCAGGTCGATGACCTGCTCCGGCGAGTGCCGGACCCCGAAGACGTGGCGATCCACCAGCACGTGGAAACGGTTGCGCAGGGACAGCGCGGCGAGCAGGAAGAGCAACGAAATGAGCAGGTTGATCACCAGCGCCTTGTCGCTCATCGGCGCCCATCGCCTGCTGACGGAGAAGAGCATCACGATGTAGAACGTGATGTAGAGAGTCGAGAAGCTGTAGGCGCCGAGCAGGCGGTTGGCGCGGAACTCCAGGGCGCCGAGGTGGTGCTTGTAGATGGCGTAGATGTAGCTCATCGGCAGGATGGGCACCGCGAGCAGCGTCAGGGCCAGTGTCCACGGGTAGGCCGGCTCATAGTTCTGCGCGGACAGACTGCCGGGCGGCAGGAAGATGGGGATGATGATCCAGAAAAGCAGGATCGGGCCGAACCCCAGAGCGACGCCGTAGAGCATGATGCGGTTGGCGATTTTGACCGCCGGAGGGAGCGGCAGGAACAGCCGGGCAATGAGGAGCCCCAGCGAGACGAAGACCGCCAGCGCGAAGGAGAGGTAGTACTCGAAACCGTGGAGCTTATGGAAATAGTCGAGGACCGCGTAAAGAACCGAGCCGGCATAGAGAGGCACAAGGATCTGGATCTTGCGCCGGCTCTCGACCAGGGCGCTCGGCAGGATCAGGTGAAGATGGGTTGCCAGCGGCAGGAAGAGCCAGATGAAGACATGGAAGAGGACGCTGCTGGCGCTGATGCGGTTCTCCGACCCAAGGCCGAAGGCGATCCACAGGGCCGTCACGTAGCTGAACAGGACGAGCACCCTCCAGCGCTCGTCCCGCGGCCGCAAGAAGAGGACGATCGTGGTCCCCATCAGCCAGAAAAGCATGGGAAAGAAGGCTGTTATGGGGATGTAGATGTATTCACGCAAACGGCTGGGACCGGGTCCGAGCCGGACTGGGAGCGTCAGGATCTTGCCGTTGCGTTCGACCTTGACGATGGTGGATCCGTCTTCCTTGAAGGAATCGATGAGGCTCAGGTAGCGGTTCCGCCGGAACTCCTCGAATTCCACGTCCCCGACCGACAGCACGCGGTCGTTGACCTGAAGGCAGCGGTCCGGGTCCTCGCAAGGGACGGAGGCGCGCAAGGCGCGCACCTCCCAGGTCGTGGGGAGGAGGTTGAAGGGCAGCTTCTGGGTCTCTCGGGCATACGGATAGTAGAGGCACGGCGGCAGCACGAGCAGCGAGAGCGCGACCCAGAACAGGTCGCTCCTCTTCCACGCGATGGGCTGCCGATGGGTCATCTCAGTCGAGCAGCAGCTCCGCCGGCGTTTCGACGCCCACAGAGCGGAAGAGCCGTTCGAGAGGCTTCATCTGGTGGTCCAGGAGCCGCTGGATGGGCTCGGGATCCTGGAGAGGGATGACCGCGAGCAGCTCGCGGGCCTGGCGCGAGAGCTCGATCAGCTTGAGCGCGCAGTAGCTGACGGCGCCGCTGCGCAGCAGGATCTTCTGCGCCTCGGCGAGCGCCTCCGGGTCGGTCTCGGCGCGGGCGGAGAGGCGCTCGAACTCCTCACGTTCGGGGTGCTCCGCGGTCAGCGCGTAGAGGAGCGGCAGGCTGTTGTGCCGCCGGTGCCAGTCGGCCCCGGCCGGCACCTTCAGAGCGTCGATCAGATCGTCGCTGACCTGGATGAAGAGGCCGATCACGCCTCCCAACCGGTCGAGCGCGTCCGCGATCTCGGCGGGAGCGCCGCCGAACCGGGCTCCCAGGTGGAATGCGGTGCCGAAGAGCGGCGGGCTCTTGGCCTCGACGGTGTGCCAGTACTCCTCTTCCGTGCTCAGCTCCCGCGCGTCCAGGTTCTGCCCGAAGGCGGTGGCCAGGGACATCCGGGCCAGGCTGACCTGCAGGCCGGCCCGGGTCTCCGGATCCTGGGAAACCTCGTCCAGGACGCGTTGCGCCGCGGCCTGGAACGCCAACGCCAGGTTTGCGGCGTTGCCCACCCCCAGGACGTGGTGCTCACCGCGAGGGTCCTCGTCCAGCATGTCGTCGACCAGATGGATGCTGGCGAGCGAGCAGAAGATGGCAGCGGCGCCGGGCACGGCCGCTTCCTCGGCCCCTCCCACCGCGCGGCAGGAGATGAACGAATAGTCCCAGAGGGAGCGGTATTGCTGGTGCGTGGCCCGCTCGATGATTCCCACCATCTGAGGCCAGGCCGCCACCTCGGGCACGGCGAGAATCCGCTGTTTCATCCTCTCGAAGCTCATCGGGAAAGCTCCTTATTTATAGCAGGTTGGCTTGCTCGGGTCTATCCCGAGACACAGAGAGCCGGCTCCGGCTCGCCCGAGGGCAGGCGGAGGCGTGGGAATGGAGTCCGCGGCCCCGGAGAAGGTCTCCCCAGGACCGCGAGAGCAGTCGATCGACAGGCTTAGAGGCCTACTAGCAGGGCATATGCGCCGAAGAGCCTTGCGGCGAGCCCTGGCTCAGGCCGGAGTGGCGGCTAGGAGACCGGCCACACGGCGGCAGACCCCTTCATCCCAGACAGGCCAGCCGCGGGCCTCCTCCTCTTCCGACGAAGAGGTGAACAGCTTCCTCGGATCTTCCAACCGGCTCAACTTGCGCAGGGCGGCAAACAGGGGGTTCCTCTCACCTTCCGATGCAAACTTCAAATAGAAATCATAGATAGACATGGCTCAATCCTCTCCAGTGGAACACAGATAACCACTATGGATCGTTGCAAACGAGAGACCAGCGCGACATGGAACGGAATCGCAGTGGGCAGGTGGGGCTCTGGCCATGGTTCACTCGGTCTCTGGGCGTTAGAGATTTAACTTTGACTTCATTGAACAGCGTCAATGCTCATCTAAAAGAGAGAGTGCGATGGCAGGGGCGGGCCGGGACAAGCTTCGCGCGGGGAGAAAAGTCCGCGAAATCTGGGGGCGGGGGAAACAGGCTGCGGTGAGGCACGGGCCCGGAGTCTCGCGATCCGGGCCCGCAGAGGTGCTTCACAGCGGGATCAGGCGGGGTTCGCGGCACGGAGCTGCGAGCCGGAGCCGATCTCTTGCCACGTCGGCCAATCATTCTCCGGGGTCTCGCCGAAGAAGCTCTGCGGATCCGAGATCTGGGTCAGCTTGCGCAAGGCGCTGAGCAGGTGGGTCTTGTTGTTGCCGGACACAAGTTGGGCATGGAAGTCACGAATCGACATGAGAGAGGTCTCCTCTGTTCAAGTTAAAGTTTCATCTTTATTGGATAGTGCAAACAGACAGGTGGGGTGTTTCAGTGCGAAAAATCAGCCATCCGGTTCCCTCCAAGCAAAAATAAACAATGTTCAAATGGGCACGCGCTGCGAGGCGCACGGCCCGGCTCCACGATCTTTGACCGGGCGGAAGGGCGCAGCCCTCCACGGACGGTTAAATCGCAGGTCAAAGCTGAGCGAGGGGTTTCAGCTCAAAAGCTGGGATGGCAGGATTTGCAGCCTGAGCATCGAAAGGATCCCTCCCACAAGAAAAGCAAAAGAAAAAATGACAACTTGATGGCCAGGAGGCGAGCAACCTCCTTGCACAGTCAAGGTGCGGGCAAGAGCTCAAACCGGGACTCCTATTTTATGGAACCGGCGCCGAAGCGCCGAGGGGGTCCACCCGGTCGGGTTGGCTCGACTGCGCGATCTCGATCCGGGAGCTCTGCGCGAGCTCCCGGCCGGGGAGAGGCTCCGAGAAGAAATAGCCCTGCCCGTAATCGATCCCGAGGACCCGCAGGATCTCCGCGTCCTCCGCCGTCTCGACCGCCTCCATGACCGTCGCCGTGCCGGCCCGCGCGGCCATCTCGGCGGTGCTCTGGACGATGATCTGCTTGAACGGATCATGGGCGAGGCCGCGGCAGAAGGTTCCCGAGATCTTCAGGTAGTCGGGCCGCAGGGTCTGGAAGAGGTTCAGGTTCGAAGAACCCTCTCCGTAATCGTCGAGGGCGATGCGGAAGCCGATCTCGCGCAGCCGGGCCAGAGTCGCGGCGAAGGCCCGCGGATTGAGGATCGTCTGCTGCTCGGTCAGCTCCAGGACGATGCTCGTCTCCACCATGCTCGCGGAGCGGACCGCGTCGCAGAGCTTGGCCGTGAAGTCCGGATTGGTCAGGGAGCGGGGCTGGACGTTGAGGAACGTGGTCACCGCCGCGCTGCCGAGGTGGCGGACCTCGGCCAGGGCGGCCCGGATGCAGATCATGTCGGCGTCGAACAGGAGCTCCTTGCGCGCCGCATAGGCGAGCAGGAACGCCGGGCTGCCCAGGACGGAGCTGGCCGGGCCGCGCGCCAGGCCCTCGACCCCGAAGACCTCGTAGGGCTCGCCCCCCTGCCGCAGCTTGACGACCGGCTGCAGCACCGAGCGGATCGTATTGGACGCCAGGAACTCCTCCAGGCGCTCGACCTGCTGTACCTCGCCCGAGCCCTCGGGCTCGCCGCTGCCGTTGGTCAGGGCGCTCCGGTGCTCGAGCAGCAGGTTGCGGAGCTGCGTCAGCCCTTCGGGCTTCTCCAGCACCGCGGTCACCCCGAGCACGGAGCAGAGAGAGCGGACCGCCTCGTCGATGTAGCCGCTGAGGACGTAGACCGTGGTGTCCGGGAAGTGCGTCGTGACGAAGCGGATCAGCCGCATCCCTTCCAGCCCGCCCAGCTCGGACACCGAGAGATCGGTGACCACCACGTCGAAGCGGAACGAGCTGAGGAGCGCCTCGGCCGCCTCGATCTCCAGGCAGGTCGTCAGGTGCACGCCGGGCATGCGGAGCCACACCGCGAGCGTGTCGACCACGATCGACTCATCGTCGAGCACTAAGACACGGAGCACCGGGAGAGTATAGCGCCATTTGGCCGTTTCGATACCTGCGACTGCAAACTCGTCACAGGCACGGGGACTGCAAGACTTCAGGACGTCTATGCCGGTCACCGAGATCGAAGTCGCCAGCCTGGGAGACCTGATCGACAAGGTCACGCCGACGGAGCCCGATCCGGTCACCGGACGCCGCCGCGACAGCGGCGTCTACCGCGGCTCGGCCGAGGCGGCCCGGCCGCTGCTCACCAGCCTGGACCGGCTGGGGGGAGTCGACCCTCCTCACACCAAGGTGGATCTGGAGGAGCACATCCTCCGCAACTTCATCCGCTATTCGCGCCCCTACTTCAGCAGCCCGCCGGTCAACGAATGGGAGCTGCTCGTGGCGGCGCAGCACCACGGGCTGCCGACGCGGCTGCTCGACTGGACCTACTCGCCGCTGGTCGCCGCCCACTTCGCCACCCTCGGCCGCGAGGCCGAGGTCGACCGGGCCGTCTGGCGGCTCGACTGGAAGAAGGTCCACAGGACCTTCGACTTTCCGGAGCTGGCCCTGCTGATCCAGGACCTCAACGAGCTCTTCGGCAAGGAAGGCCAGTTCACCCCCTGGGTCCTCTTCAACCGGAGTGGGGAGGAGCCGCCGTTCGCCTGCATGATCGAGCCTCCCTCGCTGGACGCGCGGATCGTGGCCCAGGCGGCGGTCTTCACTCTCTGCTCGGATCAGAAGCGCTGCTTCGACGACTTCCTGGAGGAGCACGGCTTGGGCGACGCGCTGACCAGATTCGTCATTCCGAAGTCCGAGGTCGGCCGCTTCCGCGACCAGCTCGACCTGGCCAGCGTCGACGAGCGCCGCCTCTTCCCCGACCTGGACGGCGTCGCGGCCCAGATGCGGCGCTACTACTCCTGACTTGGTAGTGATCCTGGAGGCGAGCCCAGCCGCTCGGCCAGCCGCGTGTGGCGCGTGCGGACGCGCCGGTTGCCGACCGCGATGCGCAGCGCCCTCTCCTCTCCCACCAGCACGGCCAGCCGCTTGGCGCGGGTGATCGCCGTGTAGAGGAGATTCCTCTGCAGCATCAGGTAGTGGGTGGTGTGCAGCGGGATGACCACGCAGGGGTACTCGCTCCCCTGCGACTTGTGAATCGAGCAGGCGTAGGCCAGCGTCAGCTCGTCGATCGAGGCGAAGTCGTAGACCACGTCCCGGCCGTCCATCGTCACGCGGACCAGGTGGTCGACCTCGTCGATCTCCGCCACCCGGCCGAGGTCGCCGTTGAACACCTCCAAGTCGTAGTTGTTCCGCACCTGCATGACCTTGTCGCCGACGCGCAGGCTGTGCCCGCCGCGGGTGACGGTCGGGCCTTCGGGGTTCAGCAGCTCGCGGAGCCTGGCGTTGAGGGCTTCGGTGCCCAGCGGGCCGCGGTTGCGCGGCGTCAGCACCTGGATCTGCTCGACCGGGTCGACCCCGAAGCTCGCCGGGATCCGCTTGGTAACGAGGTGGGCGATCGTCTCGACGATCTCCTCCGGCTCGCGGCGCTCGATGAAGAAGAAGTCGCCGTCGCTGTCGACCGCCTCGAGGACCGGCATCTGCCCCTGGTTGACCCGGTGCGCGTTGACCACGATGAGGCTGCGCTCGGCCTGGCGGAAGATCTCGGTCAGGCGCACCACCTCGACCGCGTCCGAGCGGATCAGATCGGAGAGCACCCGGCCAGGCCCGACCGAGGGGAGCTGGTCGACGTCCCCCACGAAGATCACGCGCGCGGGGTCGGGCACGGCGCGCAGGACGTGGTAGGTGAGGAGCGCGTCGAGCATCGAGACCTCGTCGACGATCAGCAGGTCGCAGGCGAGCGGGTGCTCCCGGTTGCGGTCGAAGGCGCGGGTCCTGGGGTTGAACTCCAGCAGACGGTGGAGCGTGCTCGCCTCGCCGCCGGTCGCTTCGGCCAGCCGCTTGGCCGCCCGGCCGGTGGGGGCGGCGAGCAGCACCTTCTGCTTCTTCTTCTCCAGGATGCGCACGATGCCGCGCACCAGCGTGGTCTTGCCGGTGCCGGGGCCGCCGGTGATCACCAGCATCTTGCGCGTCAGCCCGGAGCGGATCGCCTGCCGCTGCTGCGGCGCGAGCGCGATCCGCTCCCCCTTCTCGAACCATTCGAGCGCCCGGTCGAGGTCGATCTCGAAGGGGAGCGGCGGCTGCACGAGCAGGTCGCGCACGCGGTCCGCGATCCCGGTCTCCGCGATGTGGAGCGGCTTGAGGTAGACCGAGGCCTCGGCCGGGTCCGCGGGCGCGGCGGCGAGCGGCTCGACGACCGCCTGCCCCGACTCCGCGAGCGCGGCGACCGCCTGCTCGACCCGCCAGGGCTCGGCCCCGAGCAGCTCTTTGGCCTCTTCGACGAGGCTCTGCCGCGGTAGATAGAGATGCCCCCGGTCGGCCGCCTCGGAGAGCAGGTGGAGCGCGCCCGCCTCGATCCGCTGCGGGGCATCGCGGGGGATGCCCAGGGCCGAGGCGATCTTGTCGGCGGTCCTAAAGCCGATGCCGTAGATGTCGGCCGCCAGCCGGTAGGGGTTCTCCTTGACCAGCTCCGTGGCCTGGGGGCCGTAGAACTTGTAGATCTTGATCGCGTAGTGGGTGGAGACCCCATGGGACTGCAGGAAGACCATGACCTCCTTGATCTCCCGCTGCTCCTCCCAGGCGCGCAGGATGGCGGCGCTGCGGTGGGGACCGATCCCCTCCACCTCGCGCAGCCGCTCCGGCTGGCCCTCGATCACGTCCAGGGTGGCGAGCCCGAAGCTCTTGACCAGGCGTGCGGCCAGCGCCTTGCCGATGCCGCGGATCAGTCCGGAGCCGAGGTACTTCTCGATGCCCGCCAGGGTCGCCGGGGCCACCGTGGCATAGGAGGCCACCTTGAACTGCCGGCCGTACTTGGGGTCGCTGATCCAGGCTCCGGTGAGGCGGAGGCTCTCCCCGGGCTGCACCCCGAGCAGGTTGCCGACCGCCGTCACCAGGTCCCGCTGCCCCGGGACCGCCAAGCGCACCACGCTCCAGGCGTTCTCCTCGTTGGAGAAGACGATCCGCTCCAGCACCCCTTCCAGGGTGTCGCGGGCGGGCGTGGTGTCGAAAGGCAGGGTCATGCCGGTTTCCGGAAGAGAGTGTATCTGTGCCCCGGTCTGTGCCAAAATGACTCTCGCATGCAGGACAATCCCCTGGTTCTGGTGATCGACGACGAGACCGGGTCGCGCGAATCGATGGCGATCGCCATCGAAAAGGCGGGGCTGCCGGTGCGCACTTTCGACGACGCGCGCCGGGCGCTCGAGTTCCTCGAGGAGAACGACGGCGTGCGCCTGGCGGTCTGCGATCTTCGCATGCCCGGCATGGACGGCGTAGCCTTCCTCAAAGAGGTCCGCGAGCGCAAGTACGACCTGGGCGTGATCCTGGTCACCGCCTACGGCTCGATCGAGTCGGCCGTCGAGGCCATGCGCATCGGCGCCGACGACTATCTGACCAAGCCGGTCGACCTCTACGAGCTGCGCCGGCGGGTGATGAACCTGATCGAGAAGCAGCAGCTCCAGGAGGAGGTGACGAGCCTCCGGCAGATGCTCGACAAGCGCTACGGCTTCGAGAGCATCATCGGCCGCTCGCTGCCCATGGAGCGCCTCTTCGAACAGATGAAGATGGTGGCGCCGACGCGCTCCAGCGTGCTGGTCATCGGCGAGAGCGGCACGGGCAAGGAGCTGGTAGCCAACGCCCTCCACCGCGCCAGCCCGCGCCGCAACGAGCGCTTCCTCGCCATCAACTGCGGCGCCATCCCGAGCGACATCCTGGAGAGCGAGCTCTTCGGGCACGAGCGCGGCGCCTTCACCGGCGCCGTGGCGCGCAAGATCGGCAAGTTCGAGCTGGCCCACCGCGGCACCCTCTTCCTCGACGAGATCAGCGAGCTCTACCCGGAGCTCCAGGTCAAGCTGCTGCGCGTGCTGGAGGAGCGGCAGGTCATGCGCGTGGGCGGCAGCGAGCTGATCGACGTCGACTTCCGGCTGATCGCGGCCACCAACCGCGACCTGGAGAAGGAGGTCACCGACGGTCGCTTCCGGGAGGACCTCTACTACCGCCTGAAGGTGGTGACGCTGCGCATCCCGCCGCTGCGCGAGCGCCCGAGCGACATCCAGGGGCTGGCCGACCACTTCCTCGCCCTGTTCTGCGAGGAGCACGGCAAATCGCCCAAGCGACTGAGCCCCGAGACGCTGGAGCTGCTCTCCCGCTATCCCTGGCCGGGCAACGTGCGGCAGCTCCGCAACGTCGTCGAATCCGTGGTGGTCTTCCACCAGGGGGAGGTGGTGCAGCCGGGCGACCTGCCGGTCGAGGTCCGCGAGTCCTCGGCGCTCTCGGCCCCCGGCAGCCCCGTGCAGTCGGCCGCGGGGGAGCCGCGCACCATGGCGGACATCGAGCGCCAGGCGATCCTCGAGACGCTCGCGCGCACCGGCGGGCACCGCGCCAAGGCCGCGGACATCCTCGGCATCGGCCTGCGCACCTTGCAGCGGAAGCTCAAGGAGTACAAGGACGAAGGGTATCTCGAAGACGATTAGGAGGGATGATGGAATTACCCGCGGAAGTGTTGATCCACAACGAGCTGCTGGGGATCAAGGGAGGGCGGGGGACCCTGCTCCAGGTCAGCTCGGAAGGGTACTATGAAGTGAACTGCGCCTTCGGGGAACGGATTCACCGGACCCTCTTCCCGATCCACGGCACGGTCCTGATCTACCGGCAGCCCGAGGACCAGACGCGCCGCGACATGGAGATCGAACGCTGATGGCCAAACCACGAGTGAAGCTCTCGGTCAACGTCGACCATGTCGCGACCCTGCGGCAGGCGCGACATACCCGTTATCCCGATCCGGTCGAAGCGGCGTGGATCGCCGAAGAGGCCGGAGCCTCCGGCGTCACCGTCCATCTGCGGATGGACCGTCGGCACATCCAGGACTCCGACGTCGAGCGTCTCAAGGAGAGCGTGCGCGGCAAGCTCAACCTGGAGATGTCGATCTCCACGGAGATGCTCAAGGCCGCCCTCCGCCTGCGGCCCCAGCAGGTGACCCTGGTGCCCGAGCGGCCCGAGGAGGTAACCACCGAAGGGGGGGTCAACCTGATCTTCTACGGCCGCCGGGTGACCGAGGTCGCGGAGCAGCTCGCCGCGGCCGGGATCTCGATCTCCCTGTTCATCGATCCGGACCCGCGGCAGCTCCAGGCCCTCTCCAGCATGCCCGGCGGGGGAGCGCGCTGGATCGAAGGGTTCGAGATCAACACGGACGCCTACACCCGCGCCCAGGACCCGGCCCAGGCGGAGGAGGCGCTCGCCAAGATCGCCGAAACGGCCCGGCTCGGTCACGAGAAGGGGCTGCGGGTCTATGCCGGACACGGCATCCGCGTCGACAACGTCGGTCCCATCGCGGCCGTCCCCGAGATCGAGGAGCTGAACGTCGGCCACTCGATCATCGCGCGCTCCGTGATGGTGGGCCTGGAGGCGGCCGTCAAGGAGATGCTGGCCGCGATGAAAAAAGGCTAGGAAAGCCCATGAGCGTCGCCGCGCCGGCCCGCCTCCCCGGCGTGCCGGCGCTGGACGTGGCCACCGAGCTGCGGCGGCATCGACGCCTGGAGCGCGCAGGTTACTGGGCTAACTTGTAGAGCGTGCTTCCGTTCGCGCCGACGATGCTTTCGTTGGGCTGGAGCATGCCGCGCTTCCGCATCTCGTCCGTCAGTTGATCGGCGACCGTCTTCGCCTGCGGGTTCGTGTTGAGCGCCTGCACGACCGCCTGTACCTGCACGTTGTTGAGCACGTCGGAGATGTTGACGACGACGTTCTGCAGATTCGCCTGCACCGAGAGATTCGCCATCACCTGGCTGACGTTCAGGTTGACGAGCCCTGCCATCAGCGTGGGCGCGGCGACCTGCGTCTGCGTCGTCGTGGACGTATTCGAGCCCGTAGGCGAGCTTGCGGCTCCGGTGCCGGCGCCTGTGCCCGTTGTTCCGGTGCCTGTGCCTGTCTGGGTCCCGGTCGGCGGCGTCTGGGTCGTTCCAGTCGGCGGCGTCTGGGTTGTTCCGGTCGGCGGCGTCTGGGTTGTCCCGGTCGTGCCGGTCGTCCCAGTACCGGTGCCGGTTGTTCCGGTCGTCGTGCCGGCCGTTCCTGCGGTCGACGACGGGTCTTGCGCCGACTGAGGGTCATCCGGCGGCTTGTTTCCTGAGCATGCTACCACCGCAAGCGCCAGCAGTGCCGCAGTCAACATCGAATGAGTTCCTCTTGTCATTTTGCGCCTCCCATGCGCGCGCGTCAATGCGCGCCCGATGAATTTTGTGCAAAGCAGGTGCCATTACTGCGGCGAGCGGCGCCTTTTTATTCATACACAATCATCTTTAAATTTTTGCCATAGGTGGAAGCATCCCTGCTCGCCGAGGAGCCAGCCTCTTCACGGCAGCCGCTGGCCTCTCCGGTTGGTCCCTCTCCTCCTCGGCTCGGTAGATTCCCACCAGCCCTTGTCGATTTCGCGGATCGTCGTTCGACTATCTACAGAGGCGTGGGCTGGGCTGCCGTGCACGCGTGCCCAGACCCAAGCTGCCACCGAATCACGAACCGAAAGGAGAGTCCATCATGCCTACGGGTACCGTCCGACTTCACCGAGTTCTCCGCGCCCAACCGGAGCGCGTCTATCGGGCGTTTCTAGACGCCGACGCCATGGCCAAGTGGCTCCCGCCCTACGGATTCACCTGCAAGGTTCACCATATGGACGTCAAGGTGGGCGGTACCTACAGAATGTCGTTTACGAACTTTTCGACGGGAAACGGGCACTCGTTCGGTGGCGAGTACCAAGAGCTCGTGCCGTCCGAGAGAATTCGCTACACCGATCGCTTCGACGACCCCAACCTGCCCGGAGAGATGCAGACAACGATCACCCTGAAGCAGGTATCCTGCGGAACGGAGCTCGACATCGTCCAGGAAGGACTACCCGAGGCCATCCCGACCGAGATGTGTTATCTCGGCTGGCAGGAGTCGCTGGCACAGCTTGCGAAGCTTGTAGAGCCCGAGATTCCGGACTAGCGAAGCAA
>DASVEF010000065.1:0-20701 GCA_036380715.1 Thermoanaerobaculia bacterium
GATCGACAAGGACTGGCTCATCTTCTCGCGCATGGTGCGCATGGCCGGTGAGGCGGTGCGCTCGGAGAACCCGAAGCTCACCCGCGTTTTCGGGGGCATCTCGCCCATCGACCCCGCCTTCGTGCGCCGCATGAGCGACCAGGGCGCCCTGGACGAGGTGGACGTCGTGGCGGTGCACGGCTTTCCGCTCGACTGGAACCACTGGCAGATCCACGAGTGGCCCGAGCGCATCGCCGAAATCCGCGCTGCGTCGCGCCACCCGGTATGGGTGACGGAGGTGGGCGTTTCCACCTTCGGCGCCGAGGAGGTGCAGGAGTTCGGCCTGCGGCGCACCGCCGAGCTGCTCACCGGCAGGGCCGACCGCATCCACTGGTACAGCCTCTACGACCTGCCGCGCGCCTGGCCGGCCACGACCCGGCACCGGGAGGCCGAGGGCTCGTCCTACTACCGGCACTTCTACATGGGCCTGCTGCGCGAGGACGGCACGCCCAAGCTCGCTGCGGCCCGGTTCCCCGAGTACACGCCCGATCTCGGCATCTGCCAATGGTTCCATTTCGAGGACCACCGGCTCGACGACGCCGTGCGCTGGCTGCGGAACATGGGCGTGCGCAAGCTGCGCACCGGCCTGTCCTGGGCGGACAGTTTCCGGCCGAACGCCGACGCCTGGTTCGACCACCAGATGAAGGTGCTCGACGAGTTCGACGTCACCCTGACCTACTGCTTCACCCCGGAGCACTGCGGAGTGCGCCCGCACCACACCAGCCCGCCGAAGTGCGTCGAGGAATTCGCCGACTTCTGCGCCCGCATGACCCGCCGCTACACGTGAGCCTCGCCGGCGGAAGCTAATCCGCCTGGTAGTAGTTCAGCCCCAGGTGGGTGATCTGCTCTTCTCCGCGCAGGAACCGCAGCGTGTTCTTCAGCTTCATGAGCTGGATGAACAGGTCGTGCTCGGGGTAGAGCTCGGGCAGGGTCATGGGGCACTTGAAGTAGAAGGACAGCCACTCCTGGATGCCGTGCATGCCGGCGCGACGGGCGAGGTCGAGGAACAGGGCCAGGTCGAGGACCAGTGGCGCCGCCAGGATGCTGTCCCGGCAGAGGAAGTCGATCTTGATCTGCATGGGGTAGCCCAGCCATCCGAAGATGTCCAGGTTGTCCCACCCCTCCTTGTTGTCGCCGCGCGGCGGGTAGTAGTTGATCCTCACCTGGTGGTGGAATCCCTCGTAGAGATCGGGGTAGAGGTGCGGCTGGAGGATGTGCTCCAGCACCGAGAGCTTGCTCTCCTGCTTGGTCTTGAAGGAGTCGGGATCGTCCAGCACCTCGCCGTCCCGGTTGCCGAGGATGTTCGTCGAGAACCACCCGGACAGACCGAGCATGCGCGCCTTGAGGGCGGGAGCGAGGACGGTCTTCAACAGGGTCTGACCGGTTTTGAAATCTTTGCCGCAGACCGGCACCCGCTTCTGCGCGGCCAGCTCCAGCAGGGCCGGGATGTCGACCGTCAGGTTGGGAGCGCCGTTGGCGTACGGAATGCCCAGGCTCAGGGCCGCGTACGCGTAGATCATGCTCGACGGGATCGCCGGATCGCTCGCCTTGAGGCCGCGCTCGAAGGCCTCCAGCGACTGGTGCACGGACTCGGGGTGCATGTGCACCTCGGTGCTGCCGCACCAGACCATGACCGAGCGGCTCACTCCGCTCTCCTCCTGGAACCGCTGGATCTCCTCGATGAGCTGCTGGGCGAGGTCCCACGTGCTCCGCCCCTCCTTGACATGGGTCCCGTGGAGGCGCTTGACGTAGCGGGAGTCGAACACCCCCTTCATCGGCCGGATCGCCTCGAGCTCCGGCCGGAGCTGATCGAGGAGGTCTTTCTCCAGCACCCGGGCGTGCACCGCCGCCTGGTAGGCGTCGTCTGGGAAGATGTCCCACGCGCCGAACACCAGGTCGTCCAGCCCCGCCAGCGGCACGAAGTCGGAGATCTTCGGCACCCGGTTCTCCGTCCGCTTGCCCAGACGGACGGTCCCCATCTGGGTCAGCGAGCCGATCGGCTTGCCCAGTCCGCGCCGGACCGCCTCGACGCCGGCGATCACCGTGGTGCTGATGGCCCCCAGCCCGACCAGCAGGACTCCCAGCTTCCCTTCCGGAGCCTCGATGCGCACGCCCTTCTCGTCCATGGATGCTCTCCTTGACGCACTACGGTCTGCTTCTATAAAGCTGCAACCGACGTGCCATAAAGAGATAATCGCCTCATGAGCGAACCTCCGGAGGATCCGCGCCCGGTCGTCTGCGTCGACCTGAACGGAGTGCTCGACCTCTACACCGGTTGGAAGGACCCCCAGCACTGGGACCCACCGCGCGAGGGGGCGGAGGGCTTCCTGCGGGCGCTCCACGAGCGGGGTTTCCGGATCGTCGTCTTCACCACCCGCTGGGGAGACGACGCGCGGGCCTGGCTGGAGGAGCACGGCCTCGCGCGGTGGATCTCCGAGGTGACCGACCGCAAGCCCGCCGCCCATGTCTTCGTCGACGACCGTGCGGTCTGTTTCCGGGGGAGCTTCGAGGAGACCTTGGAACAGATCGTCAGCTTCCGGGCGCACTGGGAAGAATAGCCCCCAGCCTCTCTCCATACCGTTCCGCTGCCCGGCGCATCCGGGCGGCTTCTTCCCCATTCATCCCTTCCAGAGCCTGCGCAGCCAGGGTGTGCCAGCCGATCTGGAAGGCGAGGTAGGCGAGGGTGTAGAAGGCGAGTTGGACAGGAGCGGACCGCAGACCATGGCGGGCGGCGGCTTCGAGCAGGCGGTCTTTCTCCAGCCCCAGCTCGACAATCGCACCGGCAAGATCCCAGGCAGGGTCCTGGGCCCCGACGAGGTCGTTGCCGGCGTGGTGGTCGAGAGCGTCGGCCTTGAGGATCTGCCCATCCGGCAGGACCAGCCACTCCCAGGCGTGCATCCGGTTGTCGGTGAGGACCGGCCTGGCCAGGGCGGACAGCTCGGGCAGCCGCTCCCGCCAGGGGCGCAGCGCCTCGGCGGCGTCCTTCCCGAGAGCCTGCTCCGTGTTGAATTCGGCCATCTCCAGGAGCTTCTCGGGAGAGGTGCCGCGCCCCTCCGCGGGGAACCGGCTCGCCCGGAAGGCGATGTAACGGCCGACCTGATCGAGCAGGGCCTCGCGATCCACGTTGACGATGAGGGGCAGCGGCCGGGCGTCCTCGAGCCACGGTCCGATCAGGAAGCCGTGCCGCAGACCGGTGACCGGCGGGATGAAGCCGGCGTCCTGGAGCGCCTCCGCCAGCTCCAGCCGCTCCCGGCCGTAGCGGCCAAGCCCTGCGAATTTGAGGAGCCAGCGCTTTCCTCCGGCACTGAGCAGGTACTTGCGCCTCTCCTGCCAGCGGCCGGCGCTCAGATCCTCCAGAGGGGCCTCGGCCGGGCCGGTCAGATCCTCGAACCAGCGCTCCAGCGGCCAGTCGCAGCCCGGCGAGAGGAACAGCTCCTCGAAGCTGCAGAGATGGCGGCTGGCCTGTTCCCATCGCCGCCGGTGTCTCTCGCTGGCATAACGTCCGGGATTGCCAGGATGGCTGGGGAAGAAGACGATCGATTCCGCGGCGACGCCGCGGTCCTCCAGCCAGTCCGCCACGGAGCCGAAGGAGCTGCCCGAGAAGCCTGGGCCTTCGTCCACAATCGCGTAGAACGGTCGGCCGCCCGTATAGATGGAGAGGAGCTTGCGGGACAGCCGGTTGCCGAGGGTCACGGCGCGCGCGAACGGATGGCCGCCCGGCCGCAGGCTGATGGACAGCTCGGCCTTCCCCGCCGCCGCGACCGCCGCCGCCAAGCTGGTGCCGATGCTGCGGATGCCGATCACGCGGAGCGCCTGCCTGGGCCGCTCCTGACGGAAACGCTCGGCGGCGCGCAGGTAGGTCTCCGGATAGAGCCCGTAGAGGACATACCCTTCCGGGACGGTGACGGACAGGTCGTCCGGCAGGCCGAGCCTGCGGAGGGAGCGGAGCGCGGTCCGCAGCGAAGCCACCTTCGACGGCGAAGCCTCCTGGTGGCGGAAGGACAGCAGGAGGGCCTCGGCCACCCCCCGCGTCAGGCGCGAGGTCCGCTCCGCGAGCGACGTGGCCCGCTCCCTCCCCTCCCGGGCGAGCTGGTGATCGAGCAGCGCCTGCTCCAGCTCCCCGGCCTCCACCAACTGCTCCGCGAGCGCGCCGTGGCGCTCGATCCCCGGCCTCAGATCGCTCAGACCCGCCAGCCCAGCACGGATTCTCTCGATCTTTTCCGCCGCCTCCTCCCGCCGCTTCGCGTCGCCATAGACCAGCACAGGACGAAGGATCTCAATTTCTTCGCCGAAAACACTTGACGTGTCAACTATTGATCTGTAGAGTTCGTTCCATGAGAGAGGAAGTGAGCCCGGTCCAGCGCGAGATCCAGCAGCGGAAGCCCTTCCGTTCGCGCAGTCAGGAGGGAGTCGTGGCACTGCTCCGCACGGCGGACGTGGTCCGCCGCTACATCGGCCGGGTCCTGGAGCCCTACGGGATCACGCCGCAGCAGTTCAACGTGCTGCGCATCCTGCGCGGCGCCGGCTCCGAGGGCATTCCCACGCTGACCATCGGCGAGCGGATGATCGAGGAGGCGCCCGGCATCACCCGGCTCCTCGACCGCCTGGAAGCCAAGGGCCTGGTGCGGCGCGAGCGCTGCCCCGAAGACCGGCGGCAGGTCCTCTGCTACGCCGCGCCCGCGGGCCTCGAGCTCCTCGAACAGATCGACGGCGCCATGGACGCCGCCGACGACGAGGCGTTGGGCATGCTCTCCGAAGAGGACAAGACCGAGCTCATCCGGCTGCTGGATGCCGTCCGCGCCGGGCACCGCTAAAAAAATTTCACCGGATAGTTGACCAGTCAACCGTTGCAGCGTCAATTACAAAGGAGAACCAACATGTTCCGCAAGCTGACTCTCGCCGCCGCTCTGACCGCTTTGACCGGTCTGGCCGCTCTGCCGGCCATGGCCGCCGACATCCACACGATCGACAAGACGCACTCGGACGTCTCATTCCAGGTCCGCCACCTGGTGAGCCAGGTCCGCGGCAAGTTCAACGACTACCAGGGGACGATCAACCTCGACCCGTCCAACCTGGAGAAGTCCAGCGTCGAATTCCGGATCAAGGCCGCCAGCATCGACACCGATCTGGAGGACCGGGACAAGCACCTGCGCGGAGAGGACTTCTTCCACGTCGAGAAGTACCCGGAGATCACCTTCAAGAGCAAGCGCATCCAGAAGGCCGGCAAGGATATCTATAATGTGACCGGCACTCTGACCCTGCGGGGCGTCGCCAAGGAGGTCACGCTGCCGGTGACTTTCCTCGGCGCGGCGCGCGATCCCTGGGGCAACGACAAGGCCGGCTTCGCCACCGAGGTCACCTTGAACCGGAAGGACTACGGGATCAACTGGAACGCCGCCCTGGACAACGGCGGAGTCATCCTGGGCGAAGACGTGAAGGTGGCGATCAACCTGGAGACCCAGAAGGCGAAGGCTCCGGCCGCGAAGTAACTCGAACCCATGAAGACCAACGCCGTGAGGTTGCTCGACGCTCTCGGAATCCCGTACGAGCTGCGGGACTACGAGGTGGACCCGGAGGACCTCACGGCGGAGAGCGTCGCGCGCAAGATCGGCCTCCCTCCCGGGCAGGTGTTCAAGACCCTGGTGGCGCGCGGCGACCGCACGGGCGTGCTGCTCGCCATCGTGCCGGGTGACGTCGAGCTGGACCTCAAGGCGCTCGCCCAGGTCAGCGACAACCGCAAGATCAACCTCGTCCCTCTTCGGGAGGTCCGGCCCCTGACCGGCTACATGCGCGGCGGGGTGACCGCGCTCGCCTGCAAGAAGGACTACCCGGTGTTCGTGGACGAGACAATCGAGCTCTTCGATGTGGTCTCGGTCTCGTCCGGTGCGCGCGGCGCGCAGATTCTCCTCGCGCCGGCCGACTACCTCCGCGCCGTGGGAGGAATGATCGGCCCGATCGCCAAGACAAAAGCGTAGAATCGGGGAGCAGCGCCGCGGTCTCACGATGGCCGAACGCAAAGTCTCCAACCCACGGGCGTACGGGCCGATCCCCCTGGTCGCCATCTCGCCGGAGCGGTTCATCCGCGCCGCCCGGCAACCTGCGCGCATGCTCCACGTCACCAATGGGAGCATCGCGGCCGAGGGCATCCGGCGGTCCGGCGTCCCCGGCCGGGTGACGATCTCGGCGGACGTGCTGCACGAAGGGCCGGCGCCCGCCGGGCTGCCGCCGGAGCGCTGGCGCAAGGTGCGCGCCCGCTACCTCGCCGAGGCCGGCTACGCCGGCTACGACGAATGCCTCGCCGAGCTGACGGATTGGGACCGGACAGTCGACGACGCCCGCTCCTATGAAGAGGTCGTCCTCTGGTTCGAGCACGACCTGTTCGACCAGCTCCTGCTGATCCGCCTCCTCGACGGGTTCGCGGCGCGCGAGTTGGGGCTGACCCGCCTGAGTCTGATCTGCATCGGCGAGTTCCCGGACATCGAGCCTTTCCATGGCCTCGGGCAGCTCACCCCGGAGCAGTTGGGGCCGCTGCTCGAAACGCGACAGCCGGTCACTCGCGAGCAGCTCAACCTGGCCCGCCACACCTGGCGGGTCTTCTGCTCCCCGGAGCCGATCGGCATCGAGGTGGCCCTGCGCCGCGATACCTCGGCGCTGCCGTTCCTGGCCGGCGCGCTCCAGCGCCATCTCGAAGAGTTCCCTTCGACCCGCAACGGGCTGTCCCGCACGGAGCATCAGGCCCTGGCCGCCCTGGCGTCCTCCGGTCCCACCATGACCTTCGAGTCCCTCTTTCCCGCGGTGCAGGCCCCGGAGGAGCGGCCGTTCTTCGGCGACTCCTCCCTGTTCCACACCCTGCACGGCCTCTCGACCGATCCGCGGCGCCTGGTCCGCATCGAGCGCGACGGGAGCGGCGGCATGCGCAGCGCCCGGATCACCCTCACCGCCACCGGCCACGACGTGCTGGAAGGGCGGGACGACTGGGTGCGGATCCACGGCATCGACCGCTGGCTCGGCGGCGTCCACCTGCACGGGCAGGAGGCCCAGTGGCGCTGGGACCCCGACCGCGGCCGTCTGGTCCCCGGCGCCCTCATAGCGGAATAGCGCCCGCACCCCCGCCGTTTTCCCGTCCATGGAAAGCTCCCGAGGCATCGCTCCCCAGGAGAAGCTCCGCGCCGCGGCATTCGCCGCCGTGTGCGCGATCGCCTTGCTGGTCTCCGTCCCCGCGCAGGCTCAGACCGCCCAGCAGGCCGCGCCGGCGCCGTACTCGTCGATCCTCTACGATCCGGCGTTCACCAAGGACGTCCGGCAGGGGCTCGATTATCTCTACGACATGGACTTCGCCGGGGCCGATGCGGTCTTCGCGCAGGTCGCCGGGCGCTACCCCGGCCACCCGGTGGGCCCGATGCTCGAGGCGCTGGTCGATTGGTGGACGATCCTCCTGGAGCCGGACGACACCTCGCAGGACGAAGCCTTCCTCGCCGCCATGGACGAGGTCATCGAGCGCAGCGACCGCCGGCTGAAGGCGGATCCTCGGGACGTCGACGCCCTGTTCTTCAAGTCCGGGGCGCACGCTTTCCGGGGGCGCCTCCACGCCGACCGCAAGCGGTGGCTCCGCGCGGCCCGCGACGGGCAGCAGGCGATGAAGTACCTGCAGAAGGTCGTCGAGCGCGACCCGGGCAACAACGACCTCTACTTCGGCGTCGGGCTCTTCGACTACCTGGCCGACGTGGCCCCGAAGCAGTACCGCATGCTGCGCCCGTTCAAACGCCTCTTCCCCAAGGGGAACCGCGAGCAGGGCCTCCGGGAGCTGGAGCGGGCCATGAACCAGGGGCAGTTCGTCTCCGCGGAGACGGCCTACTCCCTGCTCCAGATCCACTACGTCTTCGAGAAGAACTATGGCCAGAGCCTCCGCTACGCCCTGTGGCTGCGCGCGCGGTATCCGGGCAACTCGCTCTTCCACCTCTACGAGGGGCGGTCCTACGAGCGCCTCGGCCGGGCGGGCGAGGCGTCCAACGTCCTGCGCCAGGTGCTGGATCGTTACGAGAAGGGGCAGAGCGGCTACACCGACTCGGTCGCCGAGCAGGCGCTCTACGTCCTCTCCCGGCTGGAGATGCAGCACAACCAGTACGACCTCGCGCTCGCCCACATCGACCAGCTCGAGCGGCTCTCCAGCCGGCGCGCGGTCGACACCGAGTACAAGGCGCTCGGCCGCCTGCGCAAAGGCATGGCCCTCGACGCCTACGGCCGCCGCAACGAGGCGGTCCGCTGCTACAAGGAAGTGCTGGGGATGAAGGAGGGGCCGGACTGGGTGCGCGACCGCGCCAAGACGTACATCAAGAAGCCGTTCCGCGACGAGCGGGTCGTCTCGGCGCGGAAGTAGCCTAGTCCCGGCCTTTCGCCTGGAGCCGGAGCTCCAGCTCGGCGAGCCGCCTCTCGAGGTCCCGGATTCTCTTGTCCTGCGCGAGCAGCAGCCCCACGACGAGAGCGATCGCGCCGGCGATCAGGTTCCTCGGCTCGGCGCTCGCCGCGAGCACCACGCAGAGCAGGGCCGCCGCGATGGGGATCAGCCAGCCGCCCGGGATGCGGACCACCCCGGGCGCATCCGGATACTTCCGGCGCAGCACGGGCACGGCCAGCGCGGTCCCCAGGTAGGTCGCCAGCCGCGCCACCACCGACAGCGCGGCCAGCCCCACGAACGAGCCCGTCAGGGCCAGCGGCAGCGCGATAGCCGTCTGCACGAGGATCGCCACGACCGGCGTGCGGAACCGCGGATGCAGGTAGGCCAGGGCCCGCGGCCCGAAACCGTCCGCGGCCAGGGCATACAGATAGCGCGGTCCCGCCAGCACCGTGTTGCTGTTCGTCCCCAGGATCGACACCACCGCGCCGAAGGTCATCAGCCAGCCGCCCCAGGAGCCCAGGAAGAGCCGCGCGGAGTCGGCAAGCGGGGTCTGCGACCCGGCCACGCCCGGGAGCGTCCCCAGGGCAACCCACTGCACGGCCGAGTAGATCAGGGTCACGATGACGATCTGCGCGATCAGCGCGAACGGCACGTCTCTCTTCGGGTTCTTGAACTCGCCGGCCGGCGCGGGTGTGTTTTCGAACCCGGCGTAGGCGAAGAGCAGGAGGAGCGCCGCCTCTCCCAGCGTGCCCGTGCGCGGCGCCTCTCCGTTGACGGCCAGCACCTCCCGCGACACCGCGAAGATTCCGGCGGCGATGAAGATCAGCAGCGGCACCGTCTTCGAAATGGCCAGGAACACGGCCGTCCGTACGCCTCCCTTGACGCCGACCGCGTTGATCAACGTCAGGACCAGGAGCGGCACCGTGATCGCCAGCGCTCTCCCCCAACCGACCTCCGCCTCGGGCCAGAAGTAGCTCAGGGCCTGCGCGAAGCCCACGGAGAGCGAGGACACCGAAGCCACGCGGGCGATCCAGGTCATCCACCCCACCTCGAACCCCACCAGCTCGCCGAAGGCGCTGCGGGTGTAGAGGTAGGCTCCGCCCGGGCGGTCGAAATAGCTGGAGGCCTCGGCGAAACAGAGCACCAGGAGCAGCACGGCGAAGCCGGCGGCCACCACCGCCCACACGCTCGCCCCGGCCAGGATCGCCGCCGCCGCCGCGGGCAGCAGGTAGACGCCGCTGCCGATCACGTCGTTGATCGAGAAGGCGACGATCTCCCAGCGGGAGACGACGCGCCGGAAACCGGGCTGCGTGGAATCGACGGGCTCGACCAGAGGCTCTGCCATGTCTACACCTCGATGCGCGCGCCCGCTGTCTCGGGCAGTGTCCAGACCCAGAGGCCGGCCAGGGCGGCGAAGCCGGCGGCCAGCGCGATGCCGCCCGCGAGCCCCCACCGCCCGGCGACGGCGGCAATGATCAGCGGAGACACGAACTGCACTCCGCGCGTGACGTTCATGATCACCGACATGGCCGCGCCCCGTACCCGGGTCGGGAAGAGCTCCGAAAAGTACGGGCCATAGCACGACCAGGTGCCGGTCCCCACTCCGGCCACGAACATGCAGGCGAGCCCCACGGCGGGCCGCGACGCGAAGGCGTCCCAGAACAGGGTCACCATGGCCAGCCCCACGGCAGTGACCGCGCAGTAGAGCGCGAAGGCCGGCCGGCGGCCCATGGCGTCCGAGACCCGGCCGAAGGAGAGATAGCCGGCGAGCGACCCGGCCACGAAGGTGAGCGTCCACCAGCCGGTGCCGAAGATCGACAGCCCCCGCTGCTGCTGGAGGTAGCGGGGCAGCCAGACCACCGCGAACCAGTAGGCCGACATGTTGAGCGCGGTCAGCAAGAAGGCGCGGGTGAAGAGCCCGGCCATGTCCGGCGCCACGAGCTGTGCCAGGATCGGCCGCCGGGCGCGCGCCAGGTCCTCGTGGTGGAGAGAGCCGTCGCGCAGCCGGCGCCGGTGCTCGGCCCAGAGGTCCGACTCCGGCAGCTTTCGCCACGCCAGCAGGACCAAGCCCGGCGCGGCCGAGAGGAGGAAGGTCGCCCGCCAGCCGATCTCAGGCGCCAGGAACGAGCCGAGGATCGTGGCGAGGCCAAGGCCGGCCGGAGCGCCGCTCTGGGCGATGGCGCCGTAGCGGCCGCGCAGCGCCGGCGGAAAGGTCTCGCCGAGCATGGCCTGCCCGCCCCCCCAGGTGCCGCCGATCCCCAATCCGGCGAGGGCCCGCGCGAGGACCAGCGCAGTGAACCCGGACGCCAGGCCGCAGAGCGCGTTGCCGATCGAGAAGGCGGCGATCGAGACCGCCAGCGATGCCCGCCGGCCGAACCGGTCGCTCATCCAGCCGAAGAGGAGCCCGCCCACGCCCGTCATGCCCACGCCGACCGCTGTCAGGTGCGCGAGCGCTCTTTCCGACAGGTAGAGCTCGTCCTGGATCGGCTGCAGCAGGAAGGAGAGGATCATCAGCGAGTAGAAGCCGGCGCACCAGGCGCCCCAGGCGAAGGCGAGGATCGCCAGGTGCGCCCGGCCGGGGCGCTGGTGATCGCTGAGGCGCGCGGAGGTGGACGATGCGATCAAGCCCGGCCATCCTACAGCAGAAGCCCTTTGACCGGTCACCCTTGCGGGCCCTCACCCCCGTCCCCTCTCCCGTCACCGGGAGAGGGGCGCCTCCACCCACCAAAGCAACAAGATCTCTGCTGCGCGTTCCCCCTCTCCCGGTGACTGGAGAGGGGGCCAGGGGGTGAGGGCTCAGCGCCCTTGGGGAATGGCGCCTTCCGCGGCGAGCGTTGGTCTCCGGTATGAGAAGAGCCGCGCTCCCCATCGCCTCCACCTTCGTCTTCGCCCTCTCCATCCTTCCCGCCCAGGGACAGGGAGATGCGCGGTCGGAGCTCCTCCGGCAGATCAACGACGAGAGGGCGCGGGCCGGAGCTCCCCTGCTCCAGCTCGACGGCCGGCTCAACCAGGCCGCCCAGCGGCACGCCGAGGAGATCGCCCGGCGCGGCGCCCTGCGCGACGTGGGAGAGGGCACGGAGGAAGAGCTGAAGAGGGCCGGGTACAACGCGCACGCCTGGGGCGTCAACACCACGGTCACCACGCAAAGCCTCGCGGGCCTGCTCCGCCACTGGAGGACGGAGAACTCCGGGAGCTGGTGGAAGCTGATGGACGCGGAGTACCGGGACCTGGGGATCGGCGTCTCGCGGCTGCGCGACACGCCGCTCTACGTCTTCTTCTACGCCGTGCCCAAGGAGGACCACTTCGCCCGCGCGACCGTGGGGCTGCGCGATCCGGACCAGGTGCGCGCCCGGATGCTGGCCGCGGTCAACGCCGTCCGCAAGCGCGCCGGCCTGCGTCTCCTGAAGGCTGATCCGGAGCTCGACCGCGCCGCCCAGGCGCACGCCGAGGACATGCTGCGCCGCAGCTACTTCGACCACGAGAGCCCGAGCGGCACCACCGTGCGCGAGCGCTCCCGCTCCGCCGGCTACGACTGGCGGACGATCGGCGAGAACATCGCCGAGGGGCAGCTCAGCGTCGACGAGGTGATGGACACCTGGATGCGGAGTCCCGGCCACCGGAAGAACATCCTGAACCCCGACTTCCGGGAGCTGGGCCTCGGCCTCGCTGCGGGCCGCAGCCCCAAGGGCGAGTACCGGGTGACCTGGGTGCAGAACTTCGGGACGCCGCGCTAGCTCAGTTCACGAGGGTCATCCGGCGCCGGGTCTCGGAGATCAGATAGGCGATCTCCTCCTGGTCGGCCACCGCGCCGTCGGCGGCGGTGAGATAGGCCTCCAGGTCCTCGACGCCGCGCTCAGGGTCGCCCCAGCGGATGTGGAGGACCCCCCGGTCGCGCAGCGGGCCCGGGTCTTCCGGATCGAGGAGCAGGAGACGGTCGAGCACCGAGATCGTCTTCTCGTGCTCGCCCCGGTGCAGGTGGATGCCGCGCAGGTTGTTGAGCATGCGCTGGAGGATCTGCCGCGACCCGACCGGCCGGAGGAGCGCCGGATCGAAGCCCACACTCCCCCGCGTGACCTTCGACAGCATCTCCTGACAGTCGTCCATGGTGAGCAGCCGGCCCTGGTCGAAGGGATCGACGACGATCTCCGGATGGCGGGCGAGCCGGAGCAGGAAGTGCCCTGGGAAGCCGACCCCCTCCAGGGGCACACCGGCCCGTTTCCCGACCTCGATGCAGACCACCGCCAGCGAGATCGGAATGCCCAGCCGGCGGTGCAGAACCTCATTCAGATAGCTGTTGCGCGGGTCGTAGTAGTTCTCGGAGTTGCCGCGCAGCCCCTCCTCCAGGAACAGGAGCTCGTTGAGGCAGTCGAGGCGGTCGATCTCATCACGGACGCCGCGCAGGCGGCGCCGGAGCTGCTCGCCGAGCTCGTCCAGCCGGTCCAGCCAGGGAGCGGGATGGAGGCCGGGCTGCTCCTCCGCGGCGATCCAGAGGGCGGCTTCCGCAAGGTCGATCTGATAGTCAGGGAGCTCCGCGATGGCGCGGAACTTTTCGCGAGGTGCAATCCGGTCAGCCATGAGTCATTCCCATCGTTCCAGATAAACCGCAGGCCGGCCGGCAAATTCCGGCGCTCCGCGGCACGATCTTCCGCTGACAAATTGGGGGAAGAATAACACGGGGCGCAGGAAACAGAAGGGGTGGTCCCAGTGTTATCGGTACGGCGCTTCAAGGCGCATTTCTCAAAGGCACGCGAGATGACCGTTCGTTGGATGTCCCTTCTCCTCAGCACCTTCCTGCTCGCCGCGGCTCCGGTCCCGTCCCGCCCGGTCCTGGACCCGGAGGCCCTGCGGCAGGAGCTTGTCCTCCGCATCAACAAGGAGCGGCAGACGGCCGGCGTCCATCCGGTCGCCCCGTCGGCTCCGCTCGACAAGGTGGCGCAAACCCGCGCCGACGAGATCCGCACCCGCGGCGCCATGCCGGACGAGTCGGAGGCGTTCATCCTGTTCTCGAAGATCCAGGGCCGGCTCGCGCGCTCAGGCTACCTGGCCCACGGCTGGACCGAGAGCCTCACCGCCACGACGGAGGACCTCGACGACGTCATCGCGACCTGGAAGAAGGATCCCAGCTACCAGCAGGCCATGAGCTCGGACCTCCAGGATGTGGGAGTCGGCGTCGCCGACCTCGGCGGCGTCCCCCTCTACGTCTTCCTCTTCGCCTGGCCCAAGAGCGAGCACTTCGCCCGGGAGACGAAGGCGCTCCTGGATCTGGAGGCCGCCCGCGACGCGCTGCTCGCGCGGGCGAACGCCGAGCGCACTGCGGCGGGCCGGCCGCCGCTGGTGGTCGATCCCCGCCTCAACGCCGCGGCCCAGGCCCACGCCGAGGATATGCTGGCGCACACCTACTACTCGCACCAGGGGCTCACCGGCTCCATGCCGCGGCAGCGCGTGCACGCGGCCGGCTATATCGCGGACATCGTGGCGGAGAACATCGCGGCCGGGCAGGTCTCGGTCGAGAACGTCATGGAGGCTTGGCTCCACAGCTCGGACCACCGCCGCAACCTCCTCGATCCGCGCTTCACGCACACCGGCGTGGGGATCGCGGTGGGCAGCTTCAACCACCGCTACAAGGTGCTCTGGGTGCAGGACTTCGCCCGGCCCCAACCGCCCCTCGCGGGAGTCCGCTGAGGCGCGTTGGCACGGATCTGGTATAAGCCACCGATATGGGGTAGAGTTCCCCCAAGAACCTGAGTGAAGGGTGCTCAAGGTCAGGGGAATTTGAGTCCCGGAGACTCGGTTTTGCTGGGGTGCAGGGCCGCAAAAGCCAATCATGGCCACCACGGTCCGGCGCCGTGGTGGATCGGCGACCACGCCGTTTCTCCTCGGGTTGTCCCGGAAAGGGACAGGAGAACCAAATGGCTGAACGACTTACACTCCCAGTGCTCCCACTGAGGGATTTCGTGCTTTTCCCCGGCGTCACAGCGCCGATCACCGCCGGCAAGCCGGCGACCCTGCGCGCCATCGAGGCCGCGCTCGCGACCCCGGAGCGGCTGGTGTTCGCCGTGTCCCAGCGCGAGGACAGCCAGAACGATCAGTCCGCCGCTCCTGAATCGCTCTTCACGATCGGCGCGGTGGCCCGCATCGGCCAGCTCCAGCGGGGACTGGCGGGCGTGCAGCTCCTGCTTCACGGCGAGCACCGCGGCATCGCGATGCGCGTCTCCGAGAAGAACGGCTACCTCGAGGCGGTCGTCCGCGAAGCCGAGGAGATGATGCCGCTCAACACCGACGATCCGGCCTTCATCGCGCTGTTCCGCGAGGCGCGGGAACGCGCGGCGGAGCTGGCCAAGAGGTCCGGGCTGCCGGAGGAGGTCGTGCACGGCGTCCTCGAAGGGGTGGCCGAGCCCGGCCGCCTCGCCGATCTCGTGGCCGCCTATACCGAGGGGACCCAGCAGCAGCGTCAGATGCTGCTCGAGACCCTGTCGGTCGAGGAGCGGCTGCGCCGCGTCCTGGTCCACGTCCAGCGCCAGCTCTCGGTGCTGGAGGCCCAGGAGGACATCAAGACCAAGGTCCAGGAGGAGCTGGGCGACCGCCAGCGCGAGATGCTCCTGCGCGAGCAGCTCAAGGCCATCCAGAAGGAGCTCGGCGAGGGCGAGGGCGGCAACGACTTCGAGGAGCTGCGCGAGCGGCTCTCCAAGCTCGAGCTGCCGGCCGATGTCCGCAAGGAGGTCGACCGCGAGCTCGGCCGCCTCGGCCGCATGGGCCGCGAGGCCATGGAATCGCAGGTCATCCGCTCGTTCCTGGAGACGGTGGCGGAGCTGCCGTGGAACACGCGCAGCGAAGACGATCTCGACATTCCGCGCGCCGCGGAGATCCTCGACGAGGACCACTACGGTCTGAGCGACGTCAAGGACCGCGTGCTGGAGTTCCTGGCCGTGCGCCAGCTCCGGCAGGAGGAGGAGGCGCGCCGCATCGCCGAGGAGGAGGCCGAGAAGGCCGAGGCCACGGCGAGCGGCCAGGACCTGTTCGGGGCCGAGGCGGCAGAGGCCGCCGAAGCTCCCGCCGAGCCGGTGCAGACCAAGGAGGAGAAGCGGGCCAGCAAGGGTCCCATCCTCCTCTTCGTCGGCCCTCCGGGCGTGGGCAAGACCTCGATCGCCAAGTCGATCGCGCGCTCGATGGGCCGCGAGTACGTCCGCGTCTCGCTCGGCGGCGTGCGCGACGAGGCCGACATCCGCGGCCACCGGCGCACCTACGTCGGCGCGATGCCCGGCCGGATCATCAAGGGGATGAAGCAGGCGGGGACCAAGAACCCGGTCTTCCTGCTCGACGAGGTCGACAAGCTCGGCGTCTCCTATCAGGGCGATCCGGCGAGCGCGCTCCTCGAGGTGCTCGACCCGGCGCAGAACGACACGTTCACCGACCACTACCTGGGCGTGCCGTTCGACCTGTCGGAGGTGCTGTTCATCTGCACGGCGAACTTCATCCAGAACATCCCGGGCCCGCTGCTCGACCGCATGGAGGTGGTGGAATTCGCGGGCTACACGGAGCAGGAGAAGCTCGCCATCGCCAAGCGCTACCTGGTGCCCCGGCAGCTCAAGGAGAACGGCCTGAAGCCGGAGCTGCTCACGGTCACCGACGAAGCGATCCTGGAGGTGATCAGCGGCTACACCCGCGAGTCGGGCGTGCGGCAGCTCGAGCGCTCCTTCGGCAAGCTCGGCCGCAAGGTGGCGCGCAAGATCACCGGCCGCGAGATCGAGAGCATGGTGGTCGACGCCGACAAGGTGCGCGATCTGCTCGGCCGGCCCAAGATCCACCCGGAGCGCGCCGCGCGCCAGGACCAGGTCGGAGTCGCCACGGGCATGTATTACACGCCGATGGGCGGCGACATCATGTTCGTGGAGGCGTCGACCATGCGCGGCAAGGGCGAGCTGGTGCTCACCGGCCAGCTCGGGGACGTGATGAAGGAGTCGGCCCGCGCCGCCTGGAGCTACGCCCGGGCGCACGCGGAGTCGCTGGGCATCCCGTCCGAGTGCTTCGACCGCGACGTGCACATCCACGTCCCGGCGGGCGCGATTCCCAAGGACGGCCCGTCGGCGGGCGTGACCATGGCGACCGCCCTGGTCTCGGCCCTCTCCAGCCGGCCGGCGCGCTTCGACATCGCCATGACGGGCGAGATCACCCTCTCCGGCCGCGTGCTGCCGATCGGCGGCGTCAAGGAGAAGGTCCTCGGCGCCGTGCGCTCGGGGATCAACGAGATCCTACTGCCCAAGGAGAACGAGGGCGACTTGGAGGATCTGCCGGAGGAGATCCGGAGCACCCTCAAGGTCCACCTCGCCGAGGAGCTGGGCGACGTCCTCGCCCTGACCCTGCGAGGCGCCTCGTTCCGCGAGGGCAGGCTCTACTTCGGCGACATGACGGCCGGCAACGTCCTCATGCGCCACCACTGATCATCTGACTCCTCCCCGAGCACCACGGCCGGCGCGCAAGAAAACGCCGGCCGTTTTCTTTTTTTCAGAGCAATCCCAAAATCTTCGTTCCGGCCGCTGTGCGGACCCTCACCCCCGTCCCCTCTCCCGTCACCGGGAGAGGGGCGCCACCACCCGCCCTCTTTCTCTCCGTTTCTCTTCGTGTTTTCCCCCTCTCCCGGCGACGGGAGAGGGGGCAAGGGGGTGAGGGCTCAGAGCGCAGCCACGCGGTAGGCCGTGATCTTCTGCTGCAGGCCTTTGAGCTGGAGCTCTCCCAGGGCTTCGGTGGGGACGGAGCCGTCGAGCAGGCGGTAGGTCTCCGGGCCGAGCACGACGTCGCCGGGACGGGCCACGAAGGCTTCCAGGCGGGCGGCGACGTTGACCGTGTTGCCGAGGACCGTGTAGTCCACGCGGCGCACGCTGCCGATGTCCCCCACGACCACGGGGCCGCTGTTGAGGGCGACGCGGGCGGCGAAGCCGGCCTGGCCGCGGGCCTTGCGCTCCGCGCTCCAGGCGTTGAGCCCGCGCTGGATCTCGATCGCCGCCCGCGCCGCCCGCTCGGCGTGGTCGGGCTGCGGCACTGGCGCGCCGAAGAAGGCCATGACGCAGTCGCCGATGAACTTGTCGAGGGTGCCGCCGGCGCGGAAGATCGCCTCGACCGAGAGGTTCAGGAAGGCGCCGAGCAGCTCGGCCACCTCCTCGGGGCGCGAGCTCTCGCAGAAGGTGGTGAAGCCGACGAGGTCCGCGAACAGCACGGTCGCCTCCGCCAGCTTCGGGCGGGTGGCGTCGATCCCGCCCTGGCGCAGGACCTCCTCGATCACTCCGGGAGAGTGGTAGCGCTCCAGCCGTGAACGCATCTGGCGCTCCCTCTCGGCCTGGTCCGCGTAGCGGATCCGCTCCACCGCGACCGCCACGTAGTTGGCGAGCGTGGTCAGGAAGTCCAGCTCGCGCTCGCCGAAGGACCCCACCTGGAAGGGAGAGTCGACCTGCATCACGCCGATGATCCGCTCGCCCGACCAGAGCGGCGCGCACATGGCGGCGCGGATCTGGTGCAGGCGGATCGATTCGCCGCCGCTCAGCCGCTGGTCCGCCTGGGCGTCGAAGGTGACCAGGGCCACCCGCTCCCGCATCACCGCGCGCAGCATGGTCCGCGAGACCGGCACCTCCGTCGTGGGGCGGAATTCCACCCGGTCCTTGACGCGCGCCAGCTCGCAGACCAGCTCCCCGGCGTCGCCCGAGAGGAGGATGAACCCGCGGTCGACCGGCAGCGCCTCGAAGGCGATGTCGAGCACCCGGCTCAGCACCTCGTCGACGGACCCGGCCTCGATCAGGATACGCGCCAGCCTCGTCAGGAACCCGAGCATCCGGTTGGCGTAGTCGAGGTCCGAGCCTTCGCCGGCCGCAGGCAGAGGCGCCTGGACCTTGCCGGTCAGCCCGAGGGCTTCGGCGAAGTCGGAGAGCGGGCGGACGATGGTCGCATTGGTGAGGGTCGAGAGCGGCGCCGCGTCCGACTCCGGCTTGACCGAGATCCCCCGGGGCTGCGGGATGTCCGGCTGGGACTCCACCACGAGGTCGAAGACGCCGATCCCCAGGCGGTCGCCCGCCTGGAGCGGCGCCATCTGGACCGGCGCGCGGTTGAGCTCGACGCCGTTGGTGCTCTTGAGGTCGTGGATCGACCAGCCCCCGTCGTCGCGGCGGATCTCGGCGTGGTAGCGGGAGACCGAGACGTCGGAGAGGACGATGTCGTTGTCGCTCCCGCGCCCCAGCCGCAACCTGTTTCCGGTCAGGGGGACGACGCGGTCCTCCCCTTCGAGGGCATAACGCAGACGCAGCATGATGGAACGCTTCCTTGAGGAGGATGATATCAGGGGACGGCGGCGCCAGGGTGGGCACGTCCGCCTGGGGTTGAAACCCCAGGCGGGGTTGTATCGCCCTTGCGGGCGAGATCGGGAGTCGCTCCACAGGAGCGCAACAGCCCAGCCTGGGGTTTCAACCCCAGGCAACCGAAACGGCCGCCTGCGTACAGCTTCCTACCGCGGCCCCACCAGCTCGTACACCGAGTGCAGGACCTCCTCGCTGGCCGTCAGGGTGAAGCGGCCGGCGCCGAACAGCCTGCGGAAGGCCTCCACCACGTGCGGGCAGAGCTGGCTGCCGGCGGAGCGGAGGATCTCCTCGGCGGCCTTCTCCGGCGGCAGGCCGACGCGGTAGGGACGGCTGGTGGTCATGGCATCGTAGGTATCGGCCACCGCGATGATGCGCGCCACGACCGGCAGCTCCTCGTCGCCCAAGCCGTCCGGGTAGCCCTTGCCGTCCACCCGTTCGTGGTGGTTGCGCACTCCGACGAGCACGTTCGGGTTGGCCAAGTGGGAGACGATCTCGGAGCCGTCGAGCGTGTGCCGCTTCATGACCTCGACCTCGTCGCGGTCGAGCGGCGCGGGTTTGCCGAGGATGCGGTCGGGCACGCCGATCTTGCCGATGTCGTGCAGGGTGGCCGCCAGCCAGAGGTCCCTGAGGTCGCCGCGGCTGAGCTTCATCTCGGCGCCGAGCAGCATGGAGTAGCTGACCACCCGGCGCACGTGGCCGCCGGTGTAGGGGTCCTTCTTGTCGAGCGTCTCGGCCAGGGCGGTGACCATCTTCAGGAACTGCCGCTGTTGCGCGGCGTAGAGCCGGGCGTTCTGCAGCGGCGGCGCGAGCACGCCCGCGAAGAGGCTCATGCGCCGCAGGTCGCCGTCGGTGAAGCGGTCCCGGCCCACGGGGTTGAGGAGTTGCAACACCCCGATCGCGCTCCCCTGGACCGACAGCGGCACGGTCAGGATGGCCCGGGTGTGGAAGCTCTTGGGATCGCCGTGCCAGCGGGAGTCGGCGGTGACGTCGTTGACCACCTCGGCCTTGCCCGAGAGGGCGACGCTGCCCACGATCCCGTGGCCGACCGCCACGCGCATGTTGCGGATCTCGCCCGCGGCCCGGCCGCGCACCACCCGGAAGAACAGCTCCTGGCGCTCCTCGTCCAGCTCCCAGATCGAGCTGGTCTCGGCGCGGCAGACCCCCTCGGCGGTCTCCAGCGCCATTTCGAGCACCGTGGGGAGGTCGAGCGTGCTGGAGAGCTTGACCCCGACGTCGAACAGCATCTCGTACTCGGCGAGCCGCCGTCCGGGATCGTCGGGGGGCTCCGGAGCGGGGAATTTCGTCTCTGCCGCGATCATCGCCCTTCTCCTTGTCAAGCGCTCAGGGTTTCGAGGTCCCGCAGCAGCTCGTCGACGGAGCGGAAGCGCTCGTCCGGCTCCTTGGCGAGGCAGCGCAGGATGATTGCCTCCAGTTTCGGCGGGATCTCGGGCCAGTGGGTGCTCGGGAGCGGAGGCGTCTCCCGTAGGTGCTTGAGCATGATCTCCACCGCGCTCGGCGCCTGGAACGGCAGCGCGCCGGTGAACATCTCGTAGAGCACGACGCCGGAAGAGTAGATGTCGGCCCGCGTGTCGATCTCCCGCCCCTGGAGCTGCTCCGGCGAGAGGTAGAGCGGCGTGCCCACGATGAACCCGGCCTCGGTCTGCCCGGGCTCCAGCCGGTTGACCGGCCGGGCGATGCCGAAGTCCATCAGCTTGGCGTTGCCCGTGGGCTCCAGGATCATGTTCTCCGGCTTGATGTCACGGTGGAGCACGCCCACCGAGTGAGCGGCGTTCAGGCCAGCGCAGAGCTGCTTGGCCAGGCGCAGGCCGGCCGAGTAGGGAAGCCGGCGCGTCTGGTCGAGCATGTAGCGCAGCGTCACTCCCCGCACGTATTCCATGGAGATGTAGGGCACGCCGTCGATCTCGCC
>DASVEF010000066.1:0-3034 GCA_036380715.1 Thermoanaerobaculia bacterium
AGCGCATGATGCGGTCGAAGGAGGGCTCGTCGATCACCGCGGCCATGAAGTTGCGGAAGTCGAGCGGCGATCCCATGTCGATCTTCGGCACCAGGTCGCCCAGCATCTCCCGGACCTGCGGCCACAGCGACTCCGGAACGTAGGCGCGCGATCCCGCCGAGCACTTCTGCCCCTGGTACTCGAAGGAGCCGCGGATCAGCGCGATCACGTACGCCTCGACGTTCGCGGAGGGGTGCGCGAAGACGAAGTTCTTGCCCCCGGTCTCGCCCACGATCCGCGGATAGGAGCGGTACTTCGGGATGTTCTCGCCGATCGTCTTCCACATCGACTGGAAGACCGGGGTCGAGCCGGTGAAGTGGATGCCCGCGAAGTCGGGATGGGCCAGCGCCGGGTCGCCCACCTTGCTGGCCTTGCCCGGAATGAAGTTGATGACCCCGTCGGGCAGGCCGGCCGCCTGCAGGAGCTTCATGATGGAATAGTTGGAGAAGACCGCGGTCGAGGCCGGCTTCCACAGCACCGTGTTGCCCATCAGCGCGGGCGAGGTCGGGAGGTTGCCGCCGATCGAGGTGAAGTTGAACGGCGACACCGCGAAGACCCACCCTTCCAGCGGACGGTACTCGACCCGGTTCCAGACCCCCGGCGGGGAAAAGGGCTGGTCCGTGTAGAGCTTCCGCATGTAGTAGGGATTGAAGCGCCAGAAATCGATCAGCTCGCAGGCGGCGTCGATCTCCGCCTGGAAGACCGTCTTCGACTGGTTGAGCATGGTCGAGCCGTTGAGGGTGTCGCGCCAGGGGCCGGCGAGCAGGTCGGCCGCGCGGAGGAAGACCGCGGCGCGGTCCTCCCAGGACATTTCGGACCAGTCGTGCCAGGTCTCCTTGGCGGCCTCGGCCGCGGCGTTGACCTCTTTCTCTCCGGCCTGGTGATAGGTGGCGAGCACGTGGCCGTGGTCGTGCGGGCAGACGGCCTTGGCCGTGTCGCCGGTGCGCACCTCGCGCCCGCCGATGATCAGCGGGATCTCGATCTCCTCGCGCAGCATCTCGTCGAGGCGCTTCTGCAAAGACTTCTTCTCCGCCGACCCCGGACCATACGAGCGGACCGGCTCGTTGACCGGATCGGCGACAGGAAAGATCGCGTTCGACATCGGAGTCTCCATGGAAGGGCTCTCCGGTCGCCCGGCGAGCCCGACGATCGTATTCGCTGCGCCCCTACGTCCGCAACGCCGCCCAGGCGAAGATCAGGAAGCCAACGATCAGCAGCGTGCCGCCGATCGGGGTGACCGCCCCGAGCCAGCGGGGTCCCCCGAGGGCGAGCGCGGCCACGGTCCCGCTGAAGATCAGGCTTCCGGCGAGGAGGCACCAGCCGGCGCCGTCGACTCCCCGCGCCGCGCCCTGCCGTCCGAACAGGCCGGCGAGCACCATGGCCAGGGCGCCGTACATGAGGTAGCGGGCCGCGGTCTCCCACAGCTCCAGCGCCCGCGGCTCCAGACGGGCGGCCAAGGCGTGCGCGCCGAAGGCGCCGGCGATCACGGAGACGGCGCCCAGGAGGGCTCCGAGGAAGATCCAGTTCGGGGTCATGGTCGTCTCTCCTCCGGCGGAGAGCTTAGCGGAATGTCCAGCCGCTCCTCAGCCTGGGTTGAAACCCCAGGCTGGACTGTAGCGCCCTGGCGGGCGGAGGAGTCGCTCCGCAGGAGCGAAACAACCTAGCCTGGGGTTTCAACCCCAGCGCCATCCGGATCGAAGATCTCCTCGACCGGCTGGCCGAAGAGGCGGGAGATCTTGAAGGCGAGCGGGAGGCTCGGATCGTACTTCTCCACCTCCAGAGCGTTGACCGTCTGCCGCGAGACCCCCAGCTTCTCCGCCAGCTCCGCCTGCGACCAGCTCCGCTCGGCGCGCAGGATTTTCAGCCGGTTCTTCATCACAGATACCGCCTCCGGGCGAAGAGCATGCCAATGGCGTAGCAGACGGGCAGCACACCCCAGACGTCGCGGATGGTGCTCAGGGCGTGCGGCAGGAGGTCGACCCTCTGGAGGAATCCCAGGGTCATGAGGAGCAACATGGCCGTCAGGAAGCCGATGGCCAGCGCTTCGAGCTGGATTTGGCGATGGAGCTCGTCCAGGCTCCGGATGAGCTTCACCTCCTCCAGGATGAAGAAGGTGAAGCCTGCCGCCGGGAGCAGCGACACGGCTAGCGCAGGCAGGCCGCGGAGGGTGAAGATCTCCTGCATCGCGATCGCGGCAATATAGGAGAGGGCGAAGGTGAGAGCCGAGACCCGTAAACGGAACGACGTCTCGGGGCAGGTGGGGCACTCCGTTGTCGTTGTTGTCATGAGTCCACCTCCTTGGAGGGAAAGTTGACATCCGGAAGTGTAAAGCACACTGGACAACATGTCAACCATACTTGACAATAAGTCGAGCTTCCTTTTCCAGGATGGGCTGCTTCCGTGGAAGGAAGTCGAGCTTCCTGGGAGGGAATGAGGCGTTCCCTCTCCGGAGGTTGAGCTTCCGTGCCAGGATCGAGACGATCCTGGCTCAGGATGTTGAGCTTCCTGGAAAGGATGGGCGACTTCCGTGGACGGAAGTCGAGCTTCCCCGGAGGAAACGAGGCATTCCCTCTCAGGAGATTGAGCTTCCGTCGCAGGATGGAGACGATCCTGGCCAGGAGGCTGAGCTTCCTTGCAAGGATTGGCTGCTTCCGTCGAAGGAAGCCGAGCTTCCTGGCGGGGAACGAAGCGCTCCCCCTCAGGAAGTCGAGCTTCCGTTCCAGGATGTCGAGCTTCCTGGCGGGGAAGCGGGCGATCCTAGACTTCCCCGAGCCGCCGGACCGACGCTACCTTGTCCTTGGGGATCAGCAGCCGGTCGTACTTCTTCCACACCCCGACCATGGCGGCGCGCTTGACGTACTCCTCCTTGGAGCGGCCGCCCTCCCCGTCCCGGTGCACGTCTGCGTCGTCCAGGATGATGCCGCGGTCGTCGACGTCGTCACAGCGGCCGACGAAGATCTCCGGCCCTGTCGTGTCGACGACCACGGTGATGCCG
>DASVEF010000067.1:0-32725 GCA_036380715.1 Thermoanaerobaculia bacterium
GATCCAGGCCTGGAAGATGTCCCCCATCAGGATCAGCCGGTCGCACCCCTGGCCGGGCAGAGCCTCGAGCTGGGCGACGAGCGGCTCCGCGGGACCTCCAGGGCCGCCCAGGTGAGCGTCGGCGATCAGGGCGACGGGCATCGGCGCTGATTCTCCCCCGCTTCGGGGGCCGGGTGGAAGAGCCCCCTCAGCTCCCGTATGGCGACATCCGCTCCGGTGGCCCGTCCAGACTGTAGAATCAGACAGTGGAAGACTTCCGCCTTCTTGGCGAGATCACCGGCACGGAGACCATCGCCGAAGGCCCCTCGATCCGGGATGTCGCTCGGCTCGTAAAGGTGTACGGACGTGGAGCCTGGCGGAAACGAAAAGGCAATGCGACCGTCGAGCTATCCAACGGCAGAATCCGGAGGGTCGAGCTGCATTGGTATGAAGCACACGGCCTCGGCCGTAAGGAACTGAAAATCAAGCGCTACCTGGACTGAGCCATGGCCGAACACGAACCATCCTATGTCGTCTGTATCGAAAACTCCGCCTATCCGGCTTCCCTGGAGCTGCGGAAAATCTATCAGCGACTCCCCGACCTCCGCGCAGAAGAAGATGGGCTGATCCGGGTGATCGACGAGTCCGGCGAGGACTATCTCTATCCGACTCGCTACTTCGTGCCCATCCAGGTGCCCGAGGCCGTCGAGCGGTCTTTTTCGGCGGCCTGACCCTCGCAGCGCGGGCGCATCCGGCTGAGTCTCACACGATCGACAGCCGCGGCCGGAGGTCGGCCTGGCGGGCGACCTCTTCGACGACCGCTTCGGCGACGTGTCGGAAGGCGTCGGCGTGCGCTCCGCGCGGCTCGGAGACCACGATCGGCGTGCCGGCGTCGCCGCCCAGGACGATCTTGGGGTCGAGCGGGATGGAGCCCAGGAAAGCTGTGTCCAGCAGGTCGGCGGTCTTGCGCCCGCCCTCTTTCTTGAAGATGTCCGTGGCCTGGCCGCAGTGCGGGCAGATGAAGGTCGACATGTTCTCGACGATGCCGATCACCGCCACGTTGACCTTGCGGAACATCGCCAGCCCCTTGCGGGCGTCGATCAGCGCCACGTCCTGGGGTGTGGTGACGATCACCGCGCCGGAGAGCGGCACGCGCTGGGTGACGGTGAGCTGGGCGTCGCCGGTGCCGGGCGGCAGGTCGAGGATCATGTAGTCGAGCTCTCCCCACTCCACGTCGCCGAGCATCTGCTCGATCGCCCGCATCACCATGGGGCCGCGCCAGATCACCGGCGTGTCGGTGTCCAGGATGAAGCCGAGCGACATCACCTTGATGCCGTACTTTTCGAACGGCAGGATGCGGTTGCCGATCACCCGCGGCTTCTCGGTGATGCCGAGCATCATGGGGATCGACGGGCCGTAGATATCCGAGTCGAGCAGGCCGACGCGGTGGCCGAGCTGGCCCAGCGTCACCGCCAGGTTGGCCGCCACCGTGGACTTGCCGACTCCGCCCTTGCCGCTGGCCACGGCCACCACGTGCTTGACCCCGGGGATCAGGCCGGGGTCCTGCGAGATCGCCTTCTGCGCCGACTCCTCGCGGGTCGCCGGCCGGGTGACGTTGAGGTTGACCTTGACCTCCTGGACCTCGGGCAGGGCGGACACCGCCCGCTCGACTTCCTCTCTGACCTTCTCCCCGGCGGCGGGGTTCTGCGTGGACATCTGGAGGTCCACCACCACCGAGCCCGCGCAGGCCTTGACTTGTTGCACGAAGCCGAAAGAGACGATATCCCGGCTCATGCCGGGGAACCGGACCTCTTTCAACGCATCCCAGACTGCGGATTCAAAATCGTTCGCCATGTCCGAATCGTACCACCCTATTCGCCCGGACCTCCGGGCTCGGCGGCCGTCCCCTCGTCCGGCGGCAGATCGAGGCCGGCCAGGTCCGCCACCTGGCGCCGGACCTCGGCGATCAGCTCTCTCTTGCGCCGCACGCCGTAGGCCGCGACGTCGATCGGCGTGCCGTAGCAGACCACGGCGCGGCCGGGGCGGATCGCCCACACCCCCTTGCGCTGGATGGCGCGCGTGCCGCGGATCCCCACCGGCACGATGGGCAGGCCGCTCTTCATGGCGAGCAGGAAGCCGCCGCGCTCGAACGGCAGCAGGGTGTTGGTCGTCGACCGGGTCCCCTCGGGGAAGAGGAGGATGGAGGTCCCCCGGCGCAGCCGCGCGATGGCCGAGGCGAAGCTCTGCCGCGCCGTGCTGCGGTCCCCCCGGTCGATGGGGATGAAGCCGCCGGCGGAGAGGGCCCAGCCGAAGACGGGGACGCGGAACAGGCTGCGCTTGGCCATCATGCGGACCTGGCCGGGGACGGTGGACAGAAGCACCGGGATGTCGAACAGGCTCTGGTGGTTGGCCAGGAAGATGTAGTTGCCCCGCGGATCGACGTCGGCCTCGCAGCGCACCTCGACGCGGACGCAGCCCGCCGCCAGCAGCGCGCTCGACCAGATCCGGGCCATCAGGAACACCCAGTTGCCACGCGGCGGGATGAAGCCCCCCAGGATCGCCAGGGACCCCAGGACCGCGCTGCCCAGCACCAGGAACAGGTTGCCGGTGACCGTCGCGAAGACGGTGAGCCAGGCAGGCGGCGGGGGCGCGGTCGGCCGAGGGGGTGTCGAGGGGTCCATGGATTGGGCGCCTATTCTCTCCCGGGGGCTTGGCTGGCGTCCACTGGGCCCTCACCCCCTGGCCCCCTCTCCCGTCACCGGGAGAGGGTCGGGGTGAGGGCCCCCTGCTACAATCCCCCCCGCATGAGTGTGACGGCCCACTTCGCCCGGCGCTTCCGGTTTCTGGCCCTGCTGCGCGGCAGCCTGATCCTGGGGGCGGTCTACGACCTGGCTTTCGCCCTGCTCATGGTGGCCGCTCCGGATGTGCCGGCGCGGCGGCTCGGCCTGCCGCTCCCCCCGCTTCCCGAAGGGGCGTTCTACCTCTGGGTGATGGCCGTCCTGCTCTCCATGCTCGCCGTCCTCTACCTGGTCGCGGCGCGCGACACCCGGCGCTACAGCGGCATCGTGGTCGTGGCGATCGGCGGCCGGATCGTCGGCGGCCTCGCCATGGCGGCCGCCGGCCTGCGCACCGGGCTCGACGGGCTGTACCCGCTGGCCCTGGCCGACCTGGGTTTCGGCCTCGCCCACGGGGTCTTCTGGTTGCCGATCCGCTCGTGAAGAAGTTCTGGCAGGCTGCGCAGCAGACCGGGGAGCTCGCCTTTCTGACCGGGCGGGCGTTCGTGGCCATGATCTCCCCGCCCTACGAGATCGGGCTGTGGGTGCGGCAGATGGAGCAGATCGGCGTCCGCTCCCTGGGCGTGGCCAGCATCACCACCATCTTCACGGGCATGGTGATGGCCCTCCAGACCGCCCTCAGCCTCCCCTCCCTGGGAATCAAGTACTACATCGGGGCGGTTGTTTCCAAGTCTCTGGTCCGCGAGCTCGGACCGGTGCTCACGGCCCTGATCGTCGGCGGCCGCATCGGCTCCGGCATGACGGCGGAGATCGGGACCATGAAGGTGACCGAACAGATCGACGCCCTGCGCTCCATGGCCGCCGACCCGGTGAAGAAGCTGGTGGCGCCCAAGCTGGCCGCCACGCTGTTCATGCTGCCGGCGCTCACCCTGATCGGCGACGCCCTGGGCATCCTGGGCGGCCTGGTCATCGCCGTCACCACGCTCGACCTGCCGGCGGGGCTCTACCTCAACGACGTTTTCGAGGCCCTGACTCTCGGGGACGTCGCGAGCGGCGTGGGCAAGTCCTTTTTCTTCGCGTACTTTATCGCCATCGTCGGGTGCTACAACGGGCTCACCACCCGGGGCGGCGCCGACGGCGTCGGCCGGGCGACGACGAATACGGTGGTCCTCGCCTCAATCCTGGTCCTGGTCTCGGACTTCTTCCTCACCAAGCTGTTCTACCTCCTGGCGTGAAAGGGTCGATCCTTGCCTGAGCCGCTCTACCAGATCCGCGGATTGACGAAGAGGTACGGGAGCCGGACCGTGCTCGAAGACCTGGATTTCGACCTCCAGCGCGGGGAGTGCCTGGTGATCATCGGCCGCTCCGGCAGCGGCAAGAGTGTGACCCTGCGCCAGCTCAACGGCCTGGAGAAGCCGGACGCCGGCACCGTCATCTTCGACGGGATCGACCTGACGCAGCTCGAGGAGCGCGAGCTGTTCCCGATCCGCCGGCGGCTCGCCATGCTCTTCCAGAGCGGAGCCCTGTTCGATTCGATGAATGTCTTCGACAACGTCGCCTTTCCCTTGCGCGAGCACACGAAGAAGCCGCAGAAGGAGATCGCCGAGACCGTGCGCCACAAGCTCTCTCTGGTCAACCTCAAGGACAAGGACGTGGAGCGGAAGATGCCGGCCGACCTGTCGGGCGGCATGCGCAAGCGCGTGGCGCTCGCGCGCTCCCTGGCGCTCGACCCGGAGGTCGTGCTCTTCGACGAGCCCACCACCGGTCTCGACCCGATCACCTCGGCCACGATCGGCCATCTGATCAACTCGATCCAGAAGGAGCTGGGAGTCACCGCCGTGGTGGTCACCCATGACATCCCGCTGGCCCGGCGGGTCGGGGACCGGCTGGCTTTCCTGCACCAGGGGCGGTTCCTGTTCTTCGGCGACTGGGCCGAGGCGGACCGCAGCACGGAAGCGGAGCTGACCGGATTCCTGGCCGGACGGGAGGAGGACGAGGATGCCGCTTAGGACGCGCGAGATCCGGGTCGGCGTGCTGCTCCTGGCCGCGTTCGCGGTGCTGGCGGTCGGGGTCTTCCTGATCGGCGAGAAGAACAACCTGTTCAGCCGCAAGAACCGCTATTTCATCCAGTTCAGCTCCGCGGGCGGCCTCAAGCAGGGCAACCCGGTGCAGCTCAACGGCGTCGACGTGGGCACGGTCGAACGGGTGATCCTGCCGCAGAACCCGACCGAGGAGCACATCCAGATCTGGATCAGCGTCGACCGCGAGTACGCCGAGCGCATCCGCGGGCCGCGGGCCGGGACCCCCAGAAGCAAGAACCCGCCGTCGGAGGCCCGCATCAAGACCCTGGGCCTCCTCGGCGACAAGTTCATCGAGCTCTCTTCCGGCTCTTCGGAGTATCCGATCATCCCCAACCAGGGAGAGATCCCGGCCGCCCAGCCCACCAACGTCGACGCCCTGCTCGCCTCGGGCGAGGACGTCATGGACAACGTGGTGGAGATATCGGCCTCGCTGTCCACGATCCTCGGCCGCATGGAGCGCGGCGAAGGGCTGCTCGGCGAGCTGACCACCGACTCCGAGCCCGGCCAGCGGCTGCGCAACTCGATCCTCGGCACCTCGGAGTCGCTGGAGCGGATCGCCACCAAGATCGAGACCGGCGAGGGCCCTCTCCCGCGCCTGCTCAACGACCGCCAGATGGCCGACCGGTTGGCCTCTTCGCTGGACCGCTTCGAGAGCCTGCTCGGCCAGGCGCAGACCGGCCCCGGCCTCCTCCCCGGGCTGATCAACGACCCCTCGACCCGGAAGCAGTTCGACGACACGCTGGCGACCTTGAACCAGATGGCGCGCGACCTGCAAGGATTCACGGCCGACCTGGAGACGAGCGACGCGCTGCTCCCTCGCCTGGTCAACGACGAGGAGTACGGCCGCGAGATCACCGACAAGGTGGACGAGATCGTCAACCGTCTGAACGAGATCTCGTTGAAGATCTCGGAGGGGAAGGGGACAGCCTCGATGCTGATCAACGACCCCCAGATCTACGACGCGGTCAACGACGTGATCATCGGCGTCAACGAGTCCCGGGTCCTGCGCTGGCTGATCCGGAACCGGCAGAAGAAAGGGATCGAGAAGCGGTACGAAGACAGGAAGCAGGAGATCGAGGAGCAGGGCGGCACGCCGCCACCCCTCGACTCCGGCCCGGAAGCACCCGATGCGCCTGAGCCGCCCGAGGAGACACCGAGCGCAACGGCTCCGCCCCCCGCGGCGGGAGAGCCGGCTCAGCCGCCTCCGGCGGCCGAGCCTCCCCCGAGCGAGCCGCCGCCGGCCACGCCTCCACCTTTCCAAGGGATCTGAGCTCCGCACATGCCCATGCACATCCTGGTGACCGGCGGCGCCGGCTTCATCGGCTCGCACCTGACGCGGCGGCTGCTCGCCCGGGGCGACCGGGTGACCGTGCTCGACGACTTCAACGACTTCTACGACCCCGCGCGCAAGCGGGACAACGTCGCCCCGCTCCTCGGGCGGCCGGACTACCAGCTCGTCGAAGGGGACATCCGCGACGAGCCCCTGGTCGATCGTCTCTTCGCCGAGGGGAGGTTCGACGCGGTGGTCCACCTGGCGGCGCGGGCCGGCGTGCGGCCGAGCCTCCAGGAGCCGATCCTCTACGAGGACGTCAACTGCATCGGCACCCTGCGCCTGCTGGAGGCGGCCCGCCGGCATGGGCCGAAGATCTTCCTCTTCGGCTCCTCCTCCTCGGTCTACGGCATCAACGAGAAGGTCCCCTTCTCCGAGAACGACGAGGTCAACCAGCCGATCAGCCCCTACGCCACCACCAAGCGGGCCGGAGAGCTGCTCTGCTACAACTACCACCACCTCTACGGCTTCCGGACCGCCTGCCTGCGCTTCTTCACGGTCTACGGCCCCGGGCAGCGGCCGGAGATGGCGATCCACAAGTTCACCGACCTGCTCTGGCGCGGGCAGCCGGTGCCCATGTACGGCGACGGCGAGAGCCGCCGCGACTACACTTATGTGGACGACATCGTGGACGGGCTGGTGTCGACGCTGGACCTGGCCCCCGGGTTCGAGATCCTCAACCTGGGCGGGGCCGACACCACGTCGCTGCGCGACCTGGTCCACTGGATCGCCGCGGAGCTTGCCGTGGAGCCGCGCATCGAATATCTTCCGGCTCAACCCGGGGATGTCCCGATCACGTACGCCGACGTCTCCAAGGCGGCGCGGCTCCTGGGCTATTCGCCCAAGGTCCCCATCCGGGAGGGGCTGCGCCGGTTCGTCTCCTGGTACCGTGGGCGCCAGTCCGCGCTCGGCCATGATCAAACTATCCAACCATCCCGATGAGAGCGACTTCGAGCCATGAACATCTGCGTCGTGGGTAGCGGTTACGTAGGTCTGGTCACAGGAGCCTGTCTCGCCGACTTCGGCATCACCGTGGTCGGGGTCGACAAGGACCACGCCAAGGTCGAGGCCCTCCGCCGCGGCGAGGTGCCGATCTATGAGCCGGGTCTGGAGACTCTGGTCCAGAAGAACATGGAGGAGGGGCGCCTCTCCTTCTGCACCGAGCTCGGCCCCGCCATCGAGGAGGCCAGCGCCGTCTTCATCGCGGTGGGCACTCCGCCGCGCGCCGACGGCTCGGCCGACCTCACCTTCATCCGCGAGGTGGCGGACTCCATCGGCCGCCACCTGAACGGCTACAAGATCATCGTCACCAAGAGCACGGTGCCGATCGGCACCGGCAAGGAGATCGAGCGGATCGTGCGCGAGCGCGCCGGGAGCAAGCACCGCTTCGCCGTGGTGAGCAACCCGGAGTTCCTGCGCGAGGGCTCGGCGATCGAGGACTTCATGCACCCCGACCGCGTGGTGATCGGCACCCGCGACCCCATGGCGGCCGAGCTGATGCTGGACGTCTACTCGCCGCTGGTCGCCGCCGACGTGCCGTTCATCATCACCGACGTGGAGACGGCCGAGCTGATCAAGTACGCCTCCAACGGCTTCCTCGCCACCAAGATCTCGTTCATCAACGAGATCGCCCAGGTCTGCGAATCCTGGGGGGCGAACGTCGAGGTGGTCGCCAAGGGGATGGGCCTGGACAACCGCATCGGTCCCAAGTTCCTCAACGCCGGTCCGGGCTTCGGCGGCTCCTGCTTCCCCAAGGACACGCGGGCCATCGCCCAGATCTTCCGCGAGCAGGGGCTGCGCTTCCGCATCATCGAGGCGGTGCTGGAGGTCAATCAGGATGTCCGGACCCGCATGCTGGCCAAGATCGAGAGCGCTCTGGGGGGGATCGCCGGCAAGACGGTCGGCGTGCTCGGCCTCTCCTTCAAGCCCAATACGGACGACATCCGCGAGTCGCCGGCCCTGCCGATCGTCCAGGGGCTGATCGACGGCGGCGCCGCGGTGCGCGCCTTCGACCCGGAGGCGATGAGCGCCTGCCGGCCGCTCTTCCCCACCGCCACCTTCTGCGAGAACGCCTACGAGGCGGCCGAGGGGGCGGACGCGCTGGTCATCCTCACCGAGTGGAACCAGTTCCGCAAGCTCGAGCTCGAACGCCTGCGCCGGACCCTGCGGCAGCCGCTGATCGTCGACCTGCGGAACCTCTACGAGCCGGAGAAGATGGCCGCCGCCGGCTTCGACTACGTCTCGATCGGCCGCCCGGAAGGGCGCCCCGCGGAGGCCGAGACCATGCAAGCCCCCCTCAAGGTCGTGGCCGGGAGGCTCCGCGAGGTGCGGTCCACGAGGGTTATCCCATGACAAGGCCCATAATGGGGTCCATGACGAAGAAGCGGGCGGTCATCACCGGCGGCGCCGGTTTCCTCGGATCGCACCTCTGCGAGCGGGCGCTCGCCGAGGGTCACGAGGTGGTGTGCGTCGACAACCTGGTGACCGGCCGTCTGGAGAACATCGCGCACCTGAGGGAGCGCGGCGACTTCCAGTACCTGCGGCACGACGTCTCGAACCCGTTCCAGGTGGAGGGGCCGGTCGACTACGTGCTCCACTTCGCCTCGCCGGCGAGCCCGATCGACTACCTGGAGCTGCCGATCCAGACCCTGAAAGTGGGATCGCTCGGCACCCACAACACGCTCGGCCTCGCCAAGGCCAAGGGCGCCCGCTACCTGCTCGCCTCCACCTCGGAGGTCTACGGCGACCCCAAGGAGCACCCGCAGAAGGAGACCTACTGGGGCAACGTCAACCCGGTGGGGCCGCGCGGCGTCTACGACGAGGCCAAGCGCTTCGCCGAGGCCATGGCCATGGCTTACCACCGCGCCCACGGCCTGGACGTGCGCATCGTGCGTATCTTCAACACCTACGGGCCGCGCATGCGGGTGCGCGACGGCCGGGTGGTGCCCGCCTTCATCCCGCAGGCGCTGAACAACGAGCCCATCACCGTGTTCGGCGAGGGGAAGCAGACGCGCTCCTTCTGCTACGTCGACGACCTGATCGAGGGGATCTGGCGGCTGCTCCAGAGCGATCTCGCCACGCCGTGCAACATCGGCAACCCGCACGAGATGACGATCCTGGAGTTCGCCGAGACGATCCGCGCCGCGGTCGGCAGCGACAGCCCGATCGTCTTCAAGCCGCTGCCGGTGGACGATCCACAGACCCGCCAGCCGGACATCACGCTCGCCCGCACGAAGCTCGGCTGGGAGCCGAAGGTCTCGCTGGCCGAGGGGCTCAAGAGCACGATCCGGTATTTCCGCGAAATCCTCGCCGAGCAGAGTGCGGAGGAGCCGGCGCGGAAGCGGGCCGTGTAGAATCCGCCTCATGCAGAATCCCCTCAAATCCCTCAGCTTCGCGCTGGAGAAGTATCCGGAGCGGGTCTCCATGATCCCGCTGCGGGAGCTGGTCCTGGAGAGCGCCCGGCAGAACCCCAAGCGGGCGGCCTACGTGAAGATCGCCGTGCCCGACGAGGTGGTCAAGAGCCTCAAGGGGCGGCAGGACGAGCAGGACCTGGTGCTCCTGGTGATCGTGCCGAAAGAGGTCACCGAGCGCTCGGAGAGCCGCCTCATCCTGCCGGGAGAGATCCGCTGATGGCCGCCACCGTCCATTGCGCGCGTTGCGGCCGGCCGGAGGCGCCGGCCCTCCCCCGTCCGCCCCTCCCGGGCAAGCTCGGCGGGGAGATCCGGGAGAAGGTCTGCGCCGACTGCTGGAGCGAATGGCAGAAGATGGAAGTGATGGTCATCAACGAGCTGCGGCTCAACTTCATGGATCCCGGCGCGCAGGAGGTCCTCAACCGCCACATGCGGGAGTTCCTCTTCCCCGGCTCCACCGAAACCGCGGGACCGGGATCACCCTAGAGCCCCGCCTCCCGGATCCTTCGCTGCGCGCAGGATGACGTGCCCATCCATCCCATCCTCGAGCCCGGCCTCGAAGCGTACCGCCGGGGCGACTACGTCCAGGCGCTGATCGCCTGGGAGGAGCCCTGGAAGGCACTGGAGGGGGACGACCGCCAGCTCTCGCTCGCCCTGGTGCGCCTGGCCGGAGCGCTCCACCACCAGCGGGAAGGCCGGCGGGACTCCGCGCTCCATCTCTACGATTCGGCCCGCCAGGTCCTGGCCGAGCTGCCGGAGAAGGTTCTGGGCGTGGACGTCCCGCGGCTGCGGAAGTCGCTTCCGCCGTCGGTGGAGCGGGCCCTGGCCTCGCCGCCCCGGCTGTCCCCCGCGCCGCGGGTGCCGCGCCGCCTGGTGATCCGGTTCGCCCTGCTGGTGGTCATCGTCCTGGCCGGCTTCGCGGCCATGCGCTGGTCGCCGCTCGGCGATCTGCTCTCGAAGGAGGCGATCATCTCCACCCTGGAGCGGCTGCGCGGCGCCTGGTGGGCGCCCGTGGCGCTGATCGCGAGCTACGTGGTCCTCTGCCCCCTGGGGGTGCCGCCCAGCCCGCTGATGGTGGCCGGCGCGGTGGTGTTCGGACCCGTGTTCGGGGCCCTCTACAACACCGCCGGCGTCTTCCTCGGGACCTGCTCGATGTACTTCGTCGGACGGCTGCTGGGGCGCGAGCTCATCGTCCACCTGCTGGGGCGGCGGATCAAGCGGGTGGAACGGGCGATCGCCCGGCAGACCGGGTTCTGGAGCCTGGCCGGCATCCGCTTCCTGCCCCTGCCGTTCCTGCTGGTCAACTACTGCGCCGCCCTGGCCGGGATCCCCGCCGGCCTCTTCTTCGCGGCGAGCCTGGCCGGCTTCGTGCTGACCATCCCGATCTTCAACTACTTCGCCTGGTCGGTCGCCAACGCGGCGACCGGCGACCGGAGCGGGGTCTACGTCCAGATCGGGATCGCCTTCGCGCTCCTCATCGCCCTCACCCTGGCGCCTCGCCTCTGGACGATGTACAAGCGGCGGCGACGCTACCGGCAGTTGCTGGCCAGGAGGCGGCAGAGGCCGTTACGATCCTAGGGCCGCCTCGACCTCGGAGAGGTCGATCAGCAGCGCTCCTCCGGTGACGGCGGCCGAGGGATCGTACTCGTAGTCGCGGATGACCCGGCGGAAGGCTTCGCGCAGGGCGCGCGCTCCCAGGCGCGGCTGGCGGGCGGCCTCGGCGGCGATGCGGCGGACGGCGGCGGGCGAAAGCGCCAGGTGGACGCCCCGGCTCTCGAAGTAGGCCCGCGTCTGGTGGTAGGCCGAGTCGGGGGTCTCCAGGAAGATGCGGACCAGCTCGTCCTGGCTGAGGTCGTTGAGCAGCACGACGGCGTCGAAGCGGGAGAGGAACTGCGGGCTCATGCCGTAGTCGAAGAGGTCCTCGTTGCGCAGCCAGTCGCGCAGCCGGAAGACCAGCCTCTCCATGACCTTCCCCCCCTCCACCACCGTGACCGGCTGGAGCGCGCCGCGGTCCTTGCCGATGGTCACCCGGTCGTAGACCGAATCGTAGAGCCCCTCGAAAGCGCCGGCGCAGACGAAGAGGATGCCGCTGGAGTCGATCGTCGAGCTGCCGCCGCCGGCCCAGGCGGGGAGCTGGAGAGCGACCGCCTCGTTCTCGATCAGGGTGAGCAGGGCCTCCTGGGCGCGGATGCCGGAGACGTTCGGCTGGCCGCCCACGTGCGAGCGGATCTTGTCCACCTCGTCCACGAAGACCAGCCCCGAGGACGCCCGCCGGAGCACGGCGTCGAGCGGAGCCTCCGGCCCGAGCTGCTCGCGGGCGCGATCCAGCAGGCGTCCCAGCACGGCCTCGCCGGGCCGCCCGCGCTGGGCCTCCTCGCCCAGGACATTGGCGTGGATGCGCACGACGGCGGACCGGTTGGCCAGCTCGGGATCGGAGGCCAGGAAGGCTTCGACCGACCGCATCAGCGTGGTCTTGCCGGTCCCCGAAGATCCGATGAGGAGGATGTTGCCCACGCGCAGGCCCGCGAGATGCTTGGAGAGCGCCACCGCCATCTCGCGGACGGCGTCCTCCTGCCCCATCACCCGGCTGGACAGGGCGCCGGCGATCTCGACCGGTCCAGGAGCGGAGGCCATCACACCCGCATCAGCACCGCGCCCCAGTGCAGGCCCGCGCCGAGGGCGGCGAAGGCGACCAGGGCGCCGGGGGGCGCCATGCCCGCCTGCCGGGCCTCGTGGAAGGCGAGCGGCAGGGTGGCCGAGGTCGTGTTGCCGTACTTCTGGATGTTGTTGTGGACCTTGTTGTCGGGGAGGCCGAGGATCTGCTGCGCCTTCTCGTTGATGCGCAGGTTGGCCTGGTGCATGATCAGCAGGTCCAGGTCTCCCGGCCCGTACCCCTGCCGCTTCAGCACCTCCACGGTCGCCTCCGGCATGCGGGTGACCGCCAGCTTGAACACCGCCCGGCCGTCCATCACCGGCACCGTGTCGGCCGTCTTGATCATCTCGCAGGTGACGAACGGCCGGCGCTGCGAGCCGCCGCCGGGCACGTAGAGGATGTCCCGGTGATTGCCGTCGCCGTAGAGGGCGTGCTCCAGGATGCCGCGGCCGTCCTCCGCCGGGGTCGCGCGGAAGACCATGGCGCCAGCGCCGTCCCCGAAGAGCACGAGGAGGTGGCGGAATTGGGAGTTCCACTGGAAGTCCTCGTCGGAGAGCGGCCCGGGATCGCGCCCGTGGAGCACCTCGAAGGTCCTGTCCGAGAAGGGCATCAAGGAGGTGTGGACGTCCGTGCCCACCAGCAGCACGTTGCGGGCGACGCCGCCGCGGATCAGGGCGTCCACCACCTGCAGGCCGTAGGCGAAGCCGGCGCACTGCTGGCGGATGTCGAGGGCCGGCAGCGGCCGGATGCCGAGCTTCTGCTGGATCAGGGTGCCGGTGCCCGGAAAGTAGTGGTCCGGCGTCATGGTCGCGCAGATGATGTAGTCGATCTCGCCCGCTTCCATGCCCGCGTCGGCGAGCGCCGCCCGCGCCGCCTCGGCGCCCAGGTCGGAGGAGGCGACGCCGGGCTCCACGTAGTAGCGGGTCACGACGCCGCTGCGCTCCCGGATCCACTGGTCGCTGGTCTCGATGATCCGGGACAGCATGTGGTTGTCCACTTCGAGCGGCGGCACGGCGATCCCGGTCCCCGCGAGCACGGCACGAGCCTGGGTCATCGTCTGGATCTCCCCTGTCGGAAACGGATCAGAAAGGATCAGGCTCCGGCCGGTTGCGCAGGCGCGGGTCCTGGCGGGGGACGTAGAACATGGTCAGGTCTCCCCGCTTGATGAACCGATAGGCGGACGCCGGTCGCTTGGCGTCCAATCCCGCAGGGACGGCCGAGGTGTAGGTCCACAGCTCGATCGCCGGGTCCCCAGGCAGGGGTGACACCTCGAAATCGGTCTTGGAGGGAGGCCCGTAGAGCACGTGGATCGTGCCGCGGTCGGTGCGCCGCCCGCGGTACCCCGCCTCGCTGTACAGCCGGTCCGCCTCGGCCGCGCGCTCCTCGAAAGCCTGGCGCAGAGGATTGTCGGGCTCATTCGGCGTGGCGTCGCGGCTCGCCCAGAAGCGGTCGATGAACGCCTCGGCCTGGGCGTCGTCCCGCAGCGCCAGAAAGCCGTCGATCTCCTCGCGCGTGGCGATGCGCGCGATCGGTCCGATGAGCCAGCTCGACCGCTCGGGTCCCAGGAAAGGGTTGGTCAGGTCGGCCGCGCTACGCGCCGGCGCGCCGGACGAGCAGGCCACCGCTCCTGCCAGGGTCAGGACGAGGAGCAGGGCGCGGATCGCGCGGCGGCTAGCCATGACTATGACGGAGCAGATCGAGGAACTCTTCCCGGACCGGCTTCTGGTGGAAGATCCCGCGGATCGCGGAGGTGACGGTCAGGGCTCCTGGCTTCTTGACGCCGCGCATCTCGACGCACAGGTGGCGCGCCTCGATGACCACCATGGCCCCCTGGGGACGGAGCTTCTCCTCCAGGAAGGTGACCACCTGCTCGGTCAGGCGCTCCTGGAGCTGCGGCCGCTTGGCGTAGAACTCCAGGATGCGGGCGAACTTGGACAGCCCCAGGATACGGTCGCGCGGGATGTAGGCGATATGGGCGTGGCCGTAGAAGGGGACCAGGTGGTGCGCGCACATGGAGTAGAAGGGGATCTGCTTCTCCATCACCATGTGGCTGTAACCTTCCTCGTTGGGGAAGGTCGTCACCTTGGGCTCCGCCCCCTCCTGCAGGCCGTGGAACATCTCCAGATACATCTTGGCGACCCGCAAGTCGGTCTCGGCGAGGTTGGGGTCCCGCAGGTCCAGCCCGAGCGCCGTGAGGAGCCCGCGCACGTGGTGGGCCACCCGGTCGAGCTTCTGCTGCTGCTCGCCATCGAGCTCGGTCAGCGCCACCGGCGGCACATGTCCGGAAATAATGACTTCGGGGTCGTGGCTCATGGAAATAGTCGCTCCTGCGTCCCGCGCCTGGCGGGACGGAAGCCTATCCTACAACAGGGGGCGGGGACTGACAGGCAGGGGTTCCCGCGGCGGGGCACAGGCTGTCAGCCCAGGCCCAGCTTTTCCTTGACCTCGGCGAGAGAGTAGGACTTCCGCTCCCGGGACCGCTCATCGAGGAGGTCGAGAAGCTCTCGATTCTGGCGGACGGACTCAACCTCGGCTTCGAAGTCATCGGCCTCGGTCAGAATGAACTCCCGACCTTCCGGGGTCCTGAGGAGGATTGTGTCCTCCTGCGCAAGATCCAGCAACTCGGCAAGATTGGAGACCGCAGTCGTATCGATCTTCTTCATAGCGAATACTCCTTGCCTTGGATCAACAGGCGGTTCCGCTCCTTCCAGCCAACAGCCTTGATCAAGACGATCCTACTCTCGGCGTCGACATCATAAAAGACCCGGAACTCCCTGATGCGTAGCTCCCAGGCTGAAAGATCATTGGGGCGGAGGGGCTTGCGATTGAGTGCCGGCCTCTGGGGCTCTACAGAGAGATAGCGCTCAGCCATATCCAGTATGTAGCGTTGCTCGAGCTTCTTCAAAAATCGCAGATCTTCCAGGGCGCTCTCCGTGAGCTCGAGACTGTACATAGAAATAGGCGCTCTTTTCCGTCGAAACGAAACGGCATCGTACCACCTTTCCTCCTTTCAGTCAGTGCGCTCTCCCCGCTGCCGGGTAGCGTTCTTGCAATCTCCTTTCACGGAACTTTCACGCGCCGTTGACGGGCGCGGTCAGGAAGGAGCGCGACATGCCCTACACCGTGATGATCTGGCTCGTCGATCGTGAGCACAACCCCACGGGGATGGAGACGCGGGAAAACCGCTTCGACCCCGTCCTCACCCCGGGCGCGTCCTCCGGGGTCACGGCCCCTCCGGCCTTCGACCGGCTGAACTACGGTTTCTACGAGACCGAGGCCGAGGCTGAGGCGGCCCTCAAGGACCTCGCGAAGGACCTGGAGAAGAACGCGCCCGTCCGGGTGCGCAGCGACCACAGGACTTTCCTGATCCCGGCCACCCGCGTGCACTATGCGGTCTGCGAGGAGGTCGTGCGTCCGAAGGACCAGATGGCCGAGGCGCACTCCCTGGTCGGCGAGGTCGCGCTGGGGGTCTGAGACGGCCCGCGTCTTGCAACCTCTGCTCCCCTGGGCGTGTAGTTCTGCCCTCAAATCTCACGAGCAAGGAGGATCTATGAAAGCACGCGACCTCATGAGCGAAAACGTGGCCTGCGTCACCCCGGAGAGCACTGCCCAGGAGGCGGCTCGCCTGATGGAAACCCACGATGTCGGCAGCCTGCCGGTCGTCGAGAGCAGCAGCTCCAAGCGGCTCCTCGGCATCGTCACCGATCGCGACCTGGCGCTGCGCGTCCTCGGCCGCGGCGAGTCCGGCAGCACGTCGGTCCGCGAAGTCATGTCGAGCGGCAACCTCGCCTGCGCGCGTCCGGAGGACAGCCTCGACGACGTCGAGAAGCTGATGTCCCGCCACCAGGTCCGCCGCATCCCCGTCGTCGACGAGCAGAACCGGGTGCTCGGCGTGATCGCGCAGGCGGATCTCGCACGCGAGCGGAAGGCCGTGGGCGAGAAGGATTTCGGCAAGGTCATCGAGAAGATCTCCGAGCCTGCCGGCGTCCGCTAACCCCTCGGGCAGCTCCCGGCCCGGCGACGCCGGGCCGGTTCTCCCGCTATGATGCGAGGGGCAAGGAGGGCTCCATGCTCTACGACCTCTCGCCCCTCATCCGTCCCGAGATTCCGGTCTGGCCCGGCGACACCGCGTTCCAGTCCCGGCTCACCTGGTCGATCGCGGACGGTGCGTCCGTCAACCTGTCGGCGATCACGACGACCCCTCACCTCGGATCGCACGCCGACGCCCCTTTCCACACCGAGCCTCGCGGGGAGGGGATTGCGGACATGCCGATCGAGCGCTACCTGGGGCCTTGCCGGGTGGTGAAGGTCCCGCCCCTGCCGCTCATCGAGCCGCGGCACGTCGAAGGCATCGACCTCGCCAACCCCGCCCGGCTGCTGTTCAAGAGCGAGAGCGTCCGCGACCGCAAGACTTTCCCCGAGCGCTTCACCGCCCTGTCGCCGGAGCTCGCCTCCCTGCTCGCCGAGCGCGGCGTGCTGCTGGTGGGCATGGACACCCCTTCGGTCGACCCTTTCGACAGCAAGACTCTCGACGCCCATCACGCCCTGTTCCGCGGCGGAATCGCCATTCTGGAAGGACTGGTGCTGGACGGGGTCCCCGAAGGAATCTACGAGCTGATCGCGCTGCCGCTCCGGATGACCGGGCTCGACGCCTCGCCGGTGCGGGCCGTCCTGCGGACGCTCGACGCCTGAGGGGCGCGGCGCAGTAGAATAGGTCGCACCACGGAACACCCCGCGGCCCCCTCGGCATGTTTCGTCGGTACGCAACACCGATGGCGCGACGGGGACGCAGCAAGGAGATTTCTCGTGAACAGCAAGGAATTCGTCGCGGGACTGGTCGACGAGATGGACCGGCTCTTCGCGCGTCTCGGAGAGACGGAGACACTGGAGTCGGAGGCGGAGGGCCAGGTGGACGTCGTGACGCTGCTCCGGCTCGCCCTCAAGAGCGAGCTGGAGGCCAGCGAGCTGGCCGGTTTCTGGATGCCCACCACCCCCGAAGTCGACGCCAAGATGGCCCTGGCCCTGCAGTGCGGCGACGAGATGAAGCACTACGGCATGATCAGCCAGCGGCTCGCCGAGCTCGGCGAGGACCTCGCCGGCTTCGACCCCCTGGCCGACGGCCACAGCCCGCTCTACCAGTACCTGCGCGGCCTGCGCACCACCGTCGAGCGCATCGCCGCGGGACCCTTCGCCAGCGAGGCGATCGCCCAGGTCCGCAACGCCCAGTTCGTCAACTTCTGCCGGTCGGTCGGCGACGACGGCACGGCGCGGCTCTATGACGAGGTCATCCAGCCCGAAGAGGCCCACCACCACCACCTGGGCCGGGAGATCCTCGAGAAGTACGCGACCACCCCCGAGATCCAGGAGCTCGCCGCCGCCGCGGTGCGCAACACCCTGGCGATCGCGGACGAGCTGCGCAACCTGGCCGCCAAGACCACCGGCGTCCACAACATCCCCGTATCTTGAAACCTGAAGAGACCCGATGAGCCAGGAAATTTCGACCGTCGCCGTCCTCGGCGCGGGCACGATGGGCCGCGGCATCGCCCACGTCTCCGCCCTCGCCGGCTATGTCACCCACCTGTTCGACACCAGCGCCGACGCTCTCAAGAAGTCCGAGTCCACGATCCACCGCAACCTCGCCAAGGGGGTGGAGATCGGCAAAGTCCAGGCCGAGGCCGCCGAAACGGCCCGTGGCAACCTCCACCTGCACACCGGCCTGGCGGACGCGGTCGCCGGGGCCGACCTCGTGATCGAGGCGGTGCCGGAGGACATGGCGCTCAAGATCCGCACTTTCCAGGAGGTCGCGCGGAGCTGCCCCGCCCACGCGCTCTTCGCCTCGAACACCTCCGCCCTGTCGATCACCGAGATGGCCGCGGGCTCGGAACGCCCGGAGCGCTTCGGCGGCATGCACTTCTTCAACCCGGTTCACGTCATGAAACTGATCGAGCTGGTGCGCGGGCTGCAGACCTCGCAGGAGACCCTCGACACCCTGCGCCGGGTCGGCGAGCGGATGGGCAAGGAGATCGTCGTAGTCAACGAGGCCCCCGGCTTCGTGACCTCGCGCATCAACGCCCTGATCGGCAACGAGGCCTTTCGCATGCTCCAGGAAGGGGTTGCAAGCGCGCCCGACATCGACAAGGCCCTGAAGCTCGGCCTCAACCATCCCATGGGGCCGTTCGAGATGGTCGACCTGGTCGGGCTCGACGTCCGCCTGTCGATCCTGGAGTTCCTGCACCGCACCCTGGGCGAGGCCTACCGCCCGAACCAGCTCCTGGTGCAGCACGTTCGGGCCGGCCGCCTCGGCCGCAAGGTGGGGCGGGGGGTGTATACGTACAACGAGCAGGGGGAGAAGATCGGGTAGGAACCCTCACCCCCTAACCCCCTCTCCCACCCGCACTCACGCCCACCCGGGAGAGGGGGAACCCTCAATCCTCGTTTTTCATAAGCTCTCCCCCTCTCCCGGGCGGAGGGGAGTGCGGGTGGGAGAGGGGGCCGGGGGGTGAGGGTTCGGGAGGGGGGCAGCGACTCCTCAGTCCGCCCCCGGCGCCTCCTCGCTCACCGGCACCCGCCAGCTCACCCGGAAGACGCTCCCGCCCGCTTCGAAGGCCAGGCCCTGCCAGCCGAAGAGGCGGGCCATCCCTTCGAGGAGGCGCCGCCCGCCGTAGGGCTCCACTCTCGGCGCGCGGTTCCCGTCCTCGGGGCGGACTTCGTTCTCCACCTCGCAGAGCAGCTCGCGGCGCCCGCGGTCCAGGTGGAGGCCGAGGCGCGGGATGGCGCCGGGGCGGCCGTGGCGGATGGCGTTGACCAGCACCTCTTCCAGGAAGAGCCCGAAGCCGCCGCGCACGGGCAGGGGGAACCAGTACCGGTCCGGCCAGTCGATCGCGACGGCCAGCACATCCCCTCCCGCGTAGCGTGAAAGCGCCCCGTTGTCCCAATGAAGGCTGGAGCGCAGCTCCGGGTCCGCGGCGGCCAGCGCGAAGACCTTCTCCAGGGCGGCGACGGTCTCGCGGGCGTGCGACGGCTCGATGGCGCAGGCGGGCGGGAGCGGGGGCTCGGCCTCCCAATGGTCCAGGAGCCAGGCGGTGACCCGGATGCGGCGCTCCACGTAGCCGGCCAGCCAGGCCAGGAAGCCCCGGTCGCCGCCGCGCGCCAGGGAGTGGGCGAGGACCCGCGCCAGGGTGTCGACGCCGTGGCTCAGGAGACCGGCGAGGCGGCGGCGCTCCGCATCCCTGGCCGCGCCCGCCAGCTCGTCGGTGAGCAGGGCGAGGTCGGCCTCGGGCTCCAGGAGGAAGAGGATGCCCAGCCGGTGCCGCTCGTCCGCGCTCAGGGCCTCGATCGGCGCGGTCACGGCCACCGACCGCACAACGGCGTAGCGGGCCTCCAGCTCTCCAGTCTCCCCCCGCACCCGGATCGGCAGCCCATAGGCCCGCCGGTCGTCGGATCCCGCCAATTGCATCCTCTCGTAGTGCCGGCGCGCCCGCTCGTCTCCGGCGACCAGGTCGGCGACGCGCACCCCGGCCTCGATCCCGAGATGGCGAGCCGCCTCGTTGCCGAACACCACGATGTCCGAGTTGGGATCGACCACCAGCAGCGGCACCTGCATGGTATTGAGCAGGTTCTGCTTCTCGGCCAGCTCGCGCTCGGCCTTGGCCTGGGCCTGCTCGGCGCGCCGCCGGTAGAGCTCGAAGCCTCCCAGCAGCAGGGCCATGGGGAGGAGCAGCAGGGCCAGCGACAGAGCCGGGAAGTCGGCGCCGGTCCGCGGGAACAGGATCACCAGCCAGTCGCGGGCTGAAACCTGCAGGGCCGCCACCGCCCCGCGTCCCTCCACCACGGTGTGCTGGACGTGCCAGGGCGCGACGAAGAGCCCTTCCCGGCGCTCGCGCTCGGCCGCGGCGGCGACCGCCCCCCTCAGGTCACCCAACCTGCGGTCGTGCCCCCGGGGGAGAGCGGCCAGGAGGTCGTTCCATGGTCGCCACCGCTCCTCCGGCGGAGGGGGAAGAGAGACCACCTCGGCGACCATGGGCGGCTCGATCTGGCGGGCGAACGCCTTCCAGTCGAGGTTGAAGGTGATGTCCGTGCCGAGGATGCCCGCGCTGCCGGAGGGATCGAGGTAGGGGACGGTGACCGTCGCCACCACCCCTTGGCCGCCGAGGTCCAGATAGAGCCCCGAGTAGTAGACCTGCCCCGTCGGCCGGGTGAAGTCGAACTGGAAGAAGAACTCGTTGGACACGAAATTCGGGAGCTGCGGCAGCTTGCGGAACTCCCTCCCCTCATCGAGGGCGGCCCGTTGGCGCTCCCCAAGGTTCGGCGCCAGCTCGCCGAGAGGGAACGACACCAGAGTGCCGTCCTCGGAGAGAGCGTAGATCCGCGCCACCTGCGGAGGGACCGGCCCCAGGACCGTCGGCAGCGGACGCTCGGCCAGGGAGGCGCCCAGGCGCCGGGCGAGGCGCACCAGGTGCGGGCTCGCGTGGAGGAGGAAGCGATTGGACGCGTTGCCCGGATCCTCCAGGTCACCGCCGTCGAGCGCCTTGCGGCGGGTCACCACCAGCCGGTAGCCGTCCAGCTCCACGAAGCGCTGGGCGCGGAACTGAAGCGCTCCCGGCTCCTCGCCTCCACCTGGGATCAGGCGGGGGATGGAAGCCGGCGCGGCGGAATCGGCGGGGCTGGCCAGCAGGTCGCGCAGCCTCGCCAGGGGCGGCGGCACGGAGCGGCGGTCCTGCCAGTTGGCGATCTCGTTGTAGAGGCGCGCCCTCTCGGGATCGGGGATGTGCCGGCCATAGCTCTTGAGCGCGAGGTGGAGCCAGGCGTTGACGCCCGGGGTCTCGGTCGGGCGGGGCGGGGTCTTGTCCTGCACCAGCTCCAGCAGGACCGCGGCCTGCTCCTGCCCCTCCCGGCGCTGCCACTCGCGGCGGATCGAAACCGCGGTCAGAGCGGCGAGCGCGAGGAACAGGGCCACCCCGAGATAGAGGAGGCGCGGCGGCCGGCGAGGGCGCGGAGAGGGGGCGGAGGAGGACATCGGAACGTGCTTGGACCGGAGGTAGAGTACGCCCATGAGCTGGGAGGACGCCACCGTTTTCTCCCGCCGGCCGCTGGTAGTCGTGGAGGACCATCTCTTCCACGTCGCCCGGTTGCTGGAGGCCGTGGCCGAGGGGGAGCCCGGGCTCTTCCCTCACCTGGCCGTGCTCTGCCTCGAAAGGCCAGGCCCCGACACGGCCGCCATGGTCGGGCGCTGGCTCGCCGCCCACCCCGGCCTGCGGGTGTCGGCGGCCGTGCCCTCCGGAGAGGGGGCCGTGGCGCTCGATCCCCAGGCCTTCTCGGCCTCGCGCGCCTACTGCCGGATGCTCGCCAGCCTGCTCCGCCCCGGCGGCCTCCTCCTCCAGGACATCCAGCTCTCCACCCTCTCTTTCCTTCCCGCGGACCGCTGGTGGGAGTCGATCTACCTGGCGGCCACGGTGCGCGGGATGTTCTCCACACGCCCCCCGGCCTGCCGCTTCTTCTCCAACAAGCGCGGCTACGAGGCCACCTTCGGCCGCGACCTGGTCGAAGCCGGCTTCGATCCGCGCGACGTCATCGAGAAGGACGACCTCGCCCAGGTGGTGGTCCCCATGCTGCGTGCCTTTCTCGACCGCCGGTTCCCCTGGGTCCTCGAAGCGGCCGAAGGGGACCACAAGCTCCCGCCGGCCGCTGTGGGCGCCTCCGAGGAGGACCGCCAGGAGGTCGAGGCCGAGACGGATCTGGCGGTCTGGCTCGCCGCCGACGGCAGCATCGACCTCGGAGGGAGGATCGTCGGCAACGAGCGCCGCCTGCGCCTCCGCCCGGGGAGCCAGGAGGGGGAGACCTGGCGCCGCCTGATCGCCGACCGGCTCGCCGGAGGCGAAGGGTTGCCCGTCGTCGAAGTCGGCGAGCGCCTGGCGCCCGAGGGGGCCCTCCGCGCCGAGGTCACCAACGTCGCGGCCCGCCACTGCCATCTCCTGCGCAGCCGCCTGACCGATCCTGGAGCGATCGTCACCGCCCGCCACGCCTACCGGCTGCGCGAAGACCTGCGGGTGGGAGCCCTCACCCCATAGGAATCCACCCGGAGGCTCCGGATGTCCACCCGAAGGCTCCGGGAGCTCACCCGGGGTCTACGGATGTCCACCTGGGGTCTGCGGATGGTCCACCCGGGGTCTCCGGAAACTCACCCGAGGTCGCCGGGAGCCCACCCGGCGCCTCCAGATGTCCACCCGAGGTCGCCGGGAGCTCACCCGAGGCCGCCGGATGTCCACCCGGAGCCTTCGGGAGTCCACCCGAGGTCGCCGGGAGGGCGACCTCCGGCGACCTCCACGAATACGCCGAGGAATCTCGAAGGTCCCTGAATAGCCTCCCTTCCTCCCACCCCCTACCCTCCCTGGAAACGACCCGAGGAGGAAGACCATGCCCAGATCCCTGTTCGCCCGCAAGCCGCTCGAAGCGTTGCTGGCCGAGCTCCACGGCGAGAGCCGCCTGCGCCGGGTGCTCGGCCCCGTCCAACTCACCAGCCTCGGCGTCGGCGCCATCATCGGCACCGGCATCTTCGTCACCACCGGCGCCATCGCCAAGGAGGTCGCCGGCCCCGCGCTGATGCTCTCCTACGTGGTGGCCGGGCTCGCCTGCGTGTTCGCGGCGCTCTGCTACGCCGAATTCGCCTCCATGGTGCCGGTCGCGGGCTCTGCCTACACCTACGCCTACGCCACCCTGGGCGAGCTGTTCGCCTGGATCATCGGCTGGGACCTCGTCCTCGAATACGCGGTCGGATCGGCGACGGTGGCGAGCGGCTGGTCCGGCTACTTCCAGAGCGTGCTCGCCAGCTTCGGGATCGAGCTGCCGCAGGCCGTGAACGGCCCTCCGATCGCCTACGACGCCACGGTGGGGAGGCTGGTCGCCACCGGATCGGTAATCAATCTGCCGGCGATCCTGATCGTGGCGGTGGTGACGGTGGTGCTGATCGTCGGCATCCGGGAGAGCGCGGGGCTCAACGCCCTGATGGTCGCCGTCAAGGTGGCCGCCGTGATCTTCGTCATCGCGGTCGGCGCGTTCTACGTGAACCCTGACAACTGGCGCCCGTTCGCGCCCTACGGCTACACGGGGCTGAGCCTCTTCGGGCACACGCTGTGGGGGCAGGCCGATCCCGGGGGACGCCCCCTCGGCATGCTGTCGGGAGCGGCGCTCGCCTTCTTCGCCTATCTCGGGTTCGACTCGGTCTCCACCCACGCCGAGGAGGCGAAGAGGCCGCAACGCGACGTGCCCATCGGCATCATGGTCTCACTCATCCTCTGCACCTTCCTCTACCTGGGCGTGGTCGCGGTGCTGACCGGCATGGTCCCCTACAACGAGCTCGACGTGGCCGCGCCGGTGGCCGAGGCCTTCGAGCGGGTCGGGCTCGGCTGGGCGCACTTCCTCCTCGCCACAGCCGCCGCGGCCGGGATCACCTCCGTCCTCTTGGTCATGATGCTCAGCCAGCCGCGGGTCTTCCTCGCCATGGCGCGCGACGGCCTGCTCCCTTCCCGCTTCTTCGGCGATGTCCACCCCCGCTTCCGCACGCCCTGGAAGTCGACGATCGCCACCGGATTGTTCGTCGCCGCGCTCGCCGGGCTGCTGCCGATCCAGGTGCTCCTGTCGCTGGTCAGCATGGGGACCCTGCTCGCGTTCGTGATCGTCTGCGCCGCGGTCCTGATCATGCGGCGCACCCATCCCGAGGCCGAGCGCCCCTTCCGCGCCCCTCTGGTGCCGCTGGTGCCGATCCTGGGGATCTTCACCTGCCTGCTGCTGATGTTCTCTCTCCCCTCGGAGAACTGGCTGCGGTTGATGGTGTGGCTGGGGATCGGGCTGGCGATCTATTTCGGGTACGGTCGGCGGCACAGCTTCCTGGGGAGCTAGGCCAGCTCCCGGATCCCCTTCTCCATCCTCCGCACCAGCTCGGGGAGGGCCGCGGCGTCCACGGAGCAGTGGGCGATGCGGAGGTAGCGGGGCTCCAGGGAGATGAGGCCGGTGTCGTGGTGGTCCAGGAGGTGGCGGCGCACCTGCTCGGAGGTCAGACCGAGCTTCTCGGGCAGCTCCACCAGGGCGAAGCATCCGGAGTTGAAGGGGAGCACGGTGAGGAGTTCGGGGTCGGTCCCGGCCAAGGCGTCCTTGAGCGCCTGGTAGCGCCCCTCCAGCAGGACGCGGACCGCTTCGACCTCGGCCTCGATCCCCTCCTTGCGCAGGGCCTGGAGGACCACGACCTGACTCGCGGAGACCGGCGAGCCGAGCGCCGAGCGCACCAGCATCTTGACCTTGCTTTCCAGCGAGCGGGCGGCGTCGGAATCCGGCTCCACGGCGAAGGTGAGGAAGCCCACCCGGCCGCCGAAGAAGGAGAGCTCCTTGGTGGCGCCGTCGACCTTCACGGGCACCAGGTTCGGATGCGCGCCGGCCAGCTCCCAGAAGAGCGAGGAGCGCGGGATGTCCGGCTCGAAGACCAGGCCGGCATAGGCGTCGTCGCAGATCACCAGCAACGGGCGGCGCTCGGCCAGCGCGCGCAGCGACTCCAGGACCTCGCGCCGCTCGTCCACCGTCAGCGAATAGCCTCCGGGGTTCGAGGGGAGGTTGAGGATCGCCACGGCCGGCTCTCCGTCCGGGAGGCCGGCGAGGGCCTCTTCGATCGCCCGGGTGTTGTAGCGGCCGTCCCTGTAGGCGGGCGCGGTGCGCACCGCGGCGCCGGTCCGCGTCGCGAAGGCCTGCCGGTAGTTGCCCCAGAACGGCCGGGGGACCGCCACCGCCTTGCCCTCGCCGCCGAACAGCTCGGCCAGCACGCAGAGGCCGTGGCTCAGCCCCACGGTGACGATCGGCAGGCTCGACGGCACGCCGTCCGGTGCTCCCCGCCGCTGCCACTCCCGCCAGCGGCGCCGAACCTCAGGAAATCCTTCGATCGGCGAGTAGAGCAGAGCCTGGTGGAGGTCGTCCTCGGACAGGCCGGAGAAGGCCGCGGCCAGCGCCGGCAGGGGGACGGATTTGCCGTGGCCGTCGGTGATCTGGCCGATGGTGCCGTTCAGCTCCTTGCCGCGCGCCTGGGCGCTCTGGGCGGGGATGTCCGGCGGGAAGAAGACCCGGCGCCCCAGGGGCGAGAGGGCCTGGAACAGCGCCGGGGCTCCGGTTTCGAGGGCGGCGTTGATTTCACTGGACGGGTCGCGCATGGAGGCGGAGTATATCTACACCGCGAAGCTCCAGGTGCTCACCTTCCACTCCCCTCCCCCCTCGGGCTCTCCCTCGATCGCCAGCGCACCGATGTACTCCTCGGCCGGGTGGAAGTGCCGGAAGCGCCAGCGCGCGGCCCTCTCGGCATCCCCCTGGAGGGTCAGCATCCGGGGCGGCTCGCCCGGGGCGAGGGTGACGTCGAAGGAGTCGAGCGGCGCGGCCAATCCCTCTCCCACGGCCTTCAGGTAGGCCTCCTTGCGCGTCCAGCAGTTGAAGAACCCTTCGGGCTTCTTCTCCTGGGCCAACGCCCGCAGGGTCTCCCGCTCGCTGAGGGAGAAGAAGCGCTCGGCGATCTGCTCCAGGTCGGGCATCGGCTTCATGAATTCGACGTCGACGCCGATCTCGGCCCCGCGCACGAACCCCACCAGGGCCAGCTCGCTCGAATTGGAGAGGTTGAAGAAGAGGCGGCTCTCGGCGGCAGCCGGCTCGCTCAGGAAGGGCTTGCCGCGCGGGCCGTAGGTGAAGCGGACCTGCTCCGGGCGGCTCCCCAGGTAGGCGGCGAGCAGAGCCCGCAGGGCGCCGCGGCCGACCACGTACTGGCGCCGGTGCTGCTCGAAGCGGAAACGGTTCGCCCGCTGCCACTCGTCGTCGGACAGCGAGCGGCCGAGCTGCTCGACCTGTTGCGGCGGCGGATCGAGCCGGACAACCCAGAGGTGGATCTCTCCCGGGGACAGCTCCAGGCCGGGGGCGGGAAGGCGGGGAGGGAAGCCGGTCACGAGAGGACGCGGGGGTGGAGCTCCGCCATGTCCCGCGCCACGGCCTCGCAGACCACGTCCTTCGACGGATGCAGGAAGAAGTGGTCGCCGGGCAGCATGCGCAGCCGGAACTTGCCGCGCGTGTGCTGCTTCCACCCTTCCAGGTCCTCGCGGGTGACCTCGTCGTCGCCGAGCCCGCCGAAGGCGGAGATCCCGGGATCGAGCGGCTCCTCCTCCGTATAGGTGTAGGTCTCGTTCACCGAGAAGTCGGCCCGCAGCACGGGGGTCAGCAGCTTCATCAGCTCGGCGTGCTGCAGGACCTCCTCGGGCGTCCCCTGCAGCCTGCGCAGCTCCTCGATGAACTCCGGCTCCGGCAGATTGTGGATCGGCTCCTCGCGCGGCGGCACGTGCGGCGCGCGGCGGCCGGAGACGAAGAGGTGCAGGGGAAGCGTCCGGCCGCGGCGGCGCAGCTCGCGGGAGAGCTCGAAGCTGATCATCCCCCCCATGCTGTGCCCGAAGAACACGAACGGCATGTCCATGTGGGGCGCCAGCACGTCGGCGAGGATCCGGATCAGCGGCTCGGGCCGGGTGAACGGCTCTTCTCGCAAGCGGCTCTCCCGTCCGGGGAGCTGCACCGGGCAGACCTCGACGTCCGGCGGCAGCGAGGCGCTCCAGCCGCGATACGTGGAGGCTCCGCCACCCGCATAGGGGAAACAGAACATGCGGACCCGGGCGCGCGGCTTGGCCTCGCGGAAGGCGAGCCACCGCTCGGCAGGAGGGCTGCTTGGTTTCACGGTCTGGGCGAGGGGCTAGTTATTGCCCTGGTTTCCCTGTTCCGCCTGGCGGGCGCGCTCCATCTCTTCCATCTTCTTGCGAAGGGAGAGCGGCCGCATGTCGGTCCAGACTTCCTTGATGTAGTCCAGGCACTCCTGCTTTGGACCCTGCTTGCCGACGTCGTTCCAGCCCAGGGGGTTCTCCCGGTGCGCGGGCCAGATCGAATACTGCTCTTCGTGGTTCACCACGACCTTGTAGATCGTATTGTCTTCCCTGTCGTCCCAGCTCATGGGGGTGCTCTCCTTGTCTATCTCGAAGGTTTTCGCTCCGGCCGGCCAGAAAAGGCCCTGGCCCGGCGATCCGTTCCACTACATAGGTGCACGAGAGAAAGGAACCGTGACAGCCCCTCTCTCCGCACACGGGGAGCGGAAGATTAGCATACCCGCCTCCCGGGCGCGGCCGAGCATCTCGGTCGTCCTCAGGCGGCCTCACCGGCCGCGCCATATCCTCCAGCGGTCCACGACCTCGCCGCCGCGGACCACCTGGTACTCGTCGAAGCACGCCGCCGTCAGGCAGGAGTGGTTGGGCAGGATGCGCACCCGCGAGCCCACGGGCCGCGCGGCGCTCAGGATGCCGTGCTCCTGCGACAGCGACACCAGCCGCGCCCCGGGGTCGAGGACGCCGGCCGGGTAGTCCGCGAAGGTCTCGCCCATCGTGTCCTGGCCGGGAAGGCCGGCGTCCTTGGACAGGGCGAGCGCGCCGGCGTCGACCACGCAGCGGTCCTCTCCACTCCTCGCGGACACCACGCTCGCCAGCACCGTCGCCGCGCAGTCACGTACGCCGCACGACCCGAGACCCACCTGCATGAAGTCGTAGAAGGCGTAGTTCCCCGGCCGCGCCTCGGTAACGCCGTCCAGCCGCTCCACCACGGACATCGCCGGAGTCGAGCCCACGCTCACCCCCGGCACCGGGATTCCCCTGGCCCGCAGCCGCTCCGCCAGCCCGGCCATCACGCTCCGCTCCTGCTCGGCCGCGGCGGCGATCTCCTCCCGGCTCCGGCCGTGGTAGGCGTGCCCGGAATGCGAGAGCAGCCCGTCGAAGGTCAGCGACTTTGAGCCGGCGACCCTCTCCGCCAGCTCCGCGGCCTCCGGGGAGTCGGGATCGACTCCGGCGCGGTGGTATCCGCAATCCACCTTGAGCCAGACGTGGAGGGGGACTCCCAGGCGCTCGAGCGCCGCGACCGCCTCGGCCGAGTCCGCCACCAGGCGCAGGGTGATCCGCCCGGCCAGCTCGCGCACCTCCTCCAGCCGGCTCAGGATGACCGGGAAGGCCCAGGTGACGTCGTCGAACCCATGGCCGGCGAACACCCGGGCCTCGTACAGGGTCGAGACCGTGATGCCGGAGACCCCCAGCGCGCGCTGGCGCTCGGCGACCTCGACGCACTTGTGGGTCTTGACGTGCGGCCGGAGCGCCACGCCCAGGGCCGACGTCTTGTCGGACATGCGGCGCAGGTTCCGCTCCAGGATGTCGAGGTCGAGGAGCAGCGCGGGCGTGGGCAGGTCGTCCAGCGATCTCATAAGGGGCTCGCGAGGGGGTACATCATAGAGTACGATCGCGTCCAGGAGCGACGATGGCCGCAGACACCGAGATCCGCCTCCGCCCCTGCCGCCGCCCAAGGGCCTGCGTCTCGACCCAGGCAGAAGGGCGGTCGAAGATGTATCCGATCCCCTACGATGGTCCGCTCGCCCAGGCCCGGGAAAAAATGCTGCGCATCCTGCGCGCCACCCCCCGGACGGAGATCACGGAAGAGGGCCCCACCCACATCAAGGCCGAGTGCCGCACCCTCCTCTTCCGCTTCGTGGATTACGTGGACCTGGTCTTCGACGACGCCGCCAAGGTGATCCACTTCCGCTCGGCCTCCCGTATCGGGACCTATGACTACGGCGTCAACCGCCGGCGGATGGAGCGTATCCGGCGCCTCTTTCTCTCCTCGGAGTAGAGGTTCCCCCTCTCCCGGCGACGGGAGAGGGGGTCAGGGGGTGAGGGCTCAGGTCAGTAGCTGACCCTCAACTGGTAGGTCGTCCGGGTGGACGAGTAGCGGTAGACGCGCACGAAGACGTTGGCCGCCGAGGCGCCGGTGTTGGTATAGGAGGCCTGGTCCGCGGTCGTACCGCCGGCGGTCGAGCTCGCCACCTGGGTTCCCGCCGCGTTGTAGATGTAGAGGTCGTAGTCCACCGTGAGGCCGTTGAGCAGCGCCGTCACCGTCCGGCCCGCCGGCAGGCTCAGGCGGAAGTAGTCGTTCTGCTGCGTCGTCGCGTCGTTGAGGAAGGTCCCGGAGATCTGGTTGCAGGTCCCCGAGATCACCTGCGGCGCGCCGGTGCTGTTGTTCGGCTCCACTTCCGTGGTGGCCGTGCAGGTCGAGCCCGTCGAGTAGCTCCCCACGAGGGTCACGCCCGAGTAGGCGGCGTAGCCGTTCAGCATCACGTGCCAGGTGCCGGCCGACGGCGTCGGGAAGGAGCAAGTCTCGCTGTTGCCGCTCGTGTACGGCCGGCAATCGTAGGTGGTGAGAGTCGGCGCCGAGCCGAACCGCACGTACAGATCGGCGTCGCCGGTGCCGCCCGAGATCTGGAACTGCAGGTTCGACGCCCCCGCGGGCACGCTCATCGTCCAGAGCTGCTGGTTTCCGGTCGCTTCCGAAATCCCGGTCACCGGAACACCGTTGGTCAGCACGTTGCCCGTGCAGGCTGACGTCGTCGCTTGCGCCTGCGCCGAATTGCCGGAGCTGCAGGTGCCGTTCGACGCCGTCACCACGTAGTAGTAGGTCGTATTGCAGGAGAGGCCCGTATTCGAGAAGGAGGTGGTGGCCGAAGTCCCCACCGATGAATAGGGCCCGCCACTGGTCGTCGAACGCAGGACCGTGTACGAGGTGGCGCCGGAGGCGGCGCTCCAGGAGAGGTTGATCTGCGACTGCGACGCGGCGGTGGCGGTCAGACCGGTCGGCGCCGCCGGCGGCGTGCAGCCGCCTCCGCCGTTGTCGATTCCGTTGACGGTCGTGGCGCCGGTGTTCCCCGCGTCGAGCCAGTTCGAGAGACGGGTGCTGTTCGTGCCCCCCCCGGTCCAGGAGACGCTGAAGCGCCCATAGTAGTCGGAGAGGTTGTTGCCCGTGGCGCCGCAGGAGGACGGCCCGCCGTGGAGCTGGCCGACGAAGCGGCCCGCGCTGTTGTAGAGCGGCGAGCCGGACGAGCCGGGCTCGGTCACTCCCGGCACGGTGTAGGGGCCCGGAGGGTCGGTCGCCCATTTGGCCCAGAGGTGAGTGCCGTCGCCCGGCGAGGTCGTGCCGCTGTAGCTCGTGCTGTTCATAGTGGAGGTGACGTAGGTGATCCGCTTCTCGTCGGTCGACGGGTGGTGGATCGACGCGCAGGGCACCGCGGCCGTGCACGCGTGGCTGCCGGTCGAACGGTCCCAGCCCGCCCAGTGATGGTTGTAGGCCGTGACCGGCGGATCGTCGAGCTCCACCAGAGTGAAGTCCGAGGCGGCGTTGGCGGCGCGGAAGAAGGAGCCGGTGTGGAACTGGTTGAGCTGACCGTCGCCGGCCTGTCCGCTCGCGGCGCTGCCGGGCGCCCGGCAGAAGGAGTTCTGATAGTTCCAGTAGACCACCAGCGAGGCCGCGTTCGAAGAGGTGATCCCGCAATGGTTGGCCGTCATGAAGTACATCTTGCGGTCGCCGGCGGTGTTGTTGACGAGCGACCCGGTGCAGAACGTGGAGCCGCCGGTCGAGATCACGCCCACCGCCCGCATCTCCTGGCGCCATGTATCGCCGGCGTCCAGACACTCGACGTCGAGATTGCAGCTTCCGGACTTCTCATACGCCTCGGCGGAGATCGTCCCGAAGCCGCGGTAGCCCTGGTTGATCCAGCCGAGCTCCAGCTCGACGGCCCGCACCAGCCCCTTCGGCACGGTGAGCTCCACGATGAGGTCGTTGGTGAGGACGACCGGCGTCCAGAGCTCTCCATGCGCCTCGTTGTCCGCGGCGGTGAAAGACCTGGTGATCTGGCGGCCGTCCGCCGAGTACAGCAGCAGACGACTGCGATTCGGCATCTTGAAGCGGGTGAAGCCGAGGTTCAGGGACGTCGTCCCTTCGCGGCCGACGATGCGCAGCCGCCAGAGCATCCGGCCGTTGCCGAGAGCCTCCCAGGTGCCGTGTTGGGCAGGGGTGATGGACACCCGCTCCGGAACGGCGAAGCGCGGCGGCAGCCCCTGCCGGTCCCGCGCCACATCCTCCTCCCCGAGGCGCGCCAGGTCGAGCTGCGCCGCGACGACGGACTCCAGACGGTTGACGTCGAGCACCGAGTGGCTGGCGGCGGTGGGAATGACATCCTCGGCGGCATGCGCCACACTGCCACAGGCGAACAACAACAGTAGCCAAGCGAGCTTGCGGCTCATCTCCTTCTCCTCCGATCTCCCGAAAACGGTCGCGGCTGCCTTGCCGCGAGCCGGAAAACGGCGCGCCGAATCCCCCGGGGCGTACCGGAGCGCTTGTCAGGCGAAGTCGAGCGCTACCAGTATGGTGCGCGCCGGGAGCTTTCAGGAGTCGGAGACGCGGGTCTGTTCGGAGCGGGCACCTGCAGGTATGCTCGCGCTCGGCGGATTGCCGTGGTATCTGAATGAGCCGGACGAACGACCCCGCCCTCCTCTACGCCCCACACGGAGAGCCTGGGCGGTTCTTCTGCCCCTGGAAGCCGTTCACGAACAGCCCGCTGAGCGTGCTGCGGTGGAAGCTGCGCGGCAAGACCCCCTACGATAGGAAGACGCCGCCCCGAATTCCCGTCGTGCCCAACGACGGCCTCTATCTGAAGGACAGGAGCCAGGCCCCTTCGGTCACCTGGGTCGGGCATTCGACGTTCGCCATCCATGACGAGGGCGAGGTCGCGCTCACCGACTCCCACTGGGGGCCTCGGGCGCTCATGCCCCCTCGGCTGTCGCCGCCGGGCATCCCTCTGGAGGCGGTGCCGGCGGACGCGTTCGCGGTCCTCTCCCACAACCACTACGACCACATGGACGCCTGGACGATCAAGCGGCTCCCCAAGGGGATGCCCTGGTTCGTCCCCCTCGGGCTCGGCGAGTGGTTCCGGCGGCGTGGGCGGACCCGGGTCGTCGAGGTCGACTGGTGGCAGAGCGTCCGGCACGGACGGTGGACCCTGACCTGCCTGCCCGCGCAGCACTGGTCCAACCGCATCGGCATGGGGAGGAACGCCACCCTCTGGTGCTCGTGGATGCTCGATAACGGAGCGCGGCGCTACTACTTCGGCGCCGATTCCGGCTATTACCACGGATTCGCGGAGATCGGACGGCGCTTTCCTCGCATCGACGTCGCCATGCTGCCCATCGGCGCCTATGAGCCCCGCTGGTTCATGCACCCCCAGCACATGGACCCCGGGGAGGCCTACAGGGCGTTTCTCGACCTGGGGGCCCGGTGGATGCTCTCCATGCACTGGGGGACGTTCGACCTCACGGACGAGCCGGTCGACCTCGCTCCCCGGGAGCTGGACCAGGTGCTCGCCCGGGAGGGGGGCGACCGGGAGCGGGTCCGCGTCCTCGCCGTGGGAGAACGCTGGCCGGTGCCCTGACAGCCTGTGCTAGAGTTTCCGGCACCCGTCGCAGGACCGGGCTCCGGGGACGAAACCCCCGGCCGGTCGGGGGGATGAAAGACACGATGAATGCATCGAGCCAGGCCCTTCGTCGTCCTTCGCAGGCCCCAGGCCTTGAGAGCAACCGCGGGGTGGACCGCCGGATGGACCGCCGCGCGCCCCGTCCGGCGCC
>DASVEF010000068.1:0-2844 GCA_036380715.1 Thermoanaerobaculia bacterium
AACGGCGGCCGGGCCGTCTCCAGCCCGGGACCGGAGATCTCCCAGGATGGATCGCCGCCGCCAAAGTCGATTGTCGCGCTCTGAAGAGTGGGGAAGTCGCTGCCGTACCAGAGCACGGCCTCGTGCCCCCGATCCTCCAGCACCAGGGCCACCTCCTCGGCGTGGACGTCCTTGGGGAACGTGGGGATCAGGACTCGCGTCATGGGGAAGGAGGTCCGGCCGGACCCGGGAGCCCGGCCGGGGGGATTGCGGGCCTAGAAGTCGGCTTCCGGCCGGTCGCGGTCCGGCGGGTATGACATGGTGTAGGTCGGCGGACCGGCGTGGACGCCGCCCGTTGCCTTCGCCACCTGCTCGCGCGTCATCTCGCGGGCCAGCTTCCGTCCCAGGATTCGCCGGCTATGTGGGTTCTGCTCTTTCATGGCGTTACCTCCTTGGTCCTGCGGCGCTCCGTACGTCGCGACGCCAGACAGACCAGCATATCGAAAATTCCAAATAAGGGCAAGTCGGCTGGGGGTGGCCCTCACCCGAAGCACTCAGGGTGTAAGGATCTTCCGATAGGTCGTCGGGTGGCCGCCGTTGCTCGCCTTGAGGATCTCGATCACGCCGTCCTGCCTGAGCTGGTCGATGATGCGCAGCAGCGTGCCCCGGGTCGGCTGGTAGCCCAGGACGCGCACCAGGTCGGCCTTGGTGAAGACCTCCGGCAGCCTCGGCAGCTCCACCTGGATGACGTCCGGCCTCGGCTTGGCCGGGATGCGGGAGGGCGGCGGCGGAGCAGGGGCGGGACGGCTCGTCTCCGGGACCGCCTCGGCAGGGGAGTCCCCTCCTACGGAGGGGACCGGCGCGGCGCCGTCCACATCCTCCTCGGCGCTCTCCGCGCGCAACGCCTCCAGAGTCCGGAGCCCGATCTCATACCCGGACCGCATCATCTCCAGCGCCGCCTGGAGCTGCTCCTCCAGGAGGCGCCGCCGTTCGAGCCGGCTTCGCGTTGTCATGTCCGCAGAGCCTACCGCCCGGAGGCGCCCGGCGCAATGGTCAGTTGGCTGTCTGGACAGTCCACACGGGCGAACCGACCAAGTGCCCCGGCACGGCCCTTGCCTCACCTGCCACGCGGCCGGAACGCCCCGTTCTGGCGCCAGCCGGCCCACTCCCGTGGACCGTAGAGTCCGGCACGGCGCCGACCGGCCTGGCCCAGTGGACAGTTGGCCTGATCAGGCCGACCGACCACTAGGTCAGGCCAACCGACCAACTGCCCAGGCCCACTGACCACCTGGCCAGGCCAACCGTCCAACTGATCAGGCGCACCGACCACCTGGTCAGGCCGACTGACCGCCTGATCAGGCATACTGACCGCCTTGCCAGGCCAACTGTCCACCTGATCAGGCACGTGGGCTGCCTGGCCAGGCACACCGACCGCCTGGTCAGGCCTGAAAGTGCCGTGACGGGGCCCACTATCCAACGGGCCAGGCGCGAATCCTCCGGCTCGGGTTCGCCAGGAGCGGCCACCGGGCCGCTGACGCGAAAACCGGAGGTGCTTTACGGGCTCGCCCTCCACGGCGCACGCCGGGCGAGGGGGCAACTCGCCGCTCTTGCGTTGGTGCAGCGACCAGGCATATGCTTTTTGTATCTTCGTGACTCGGAAAACGGGGGCTCTCTCGATGAATCGAGCGGCGTCGCGGCGTTCCTCTGGTCTTCTGCGGGCTTTCCGGCGGTGGGCTCCCTGGACAGCCCATCTCGCGCTGGTCTGCCTCCTCAACACCGCGTTTGATGGGCAGCTCTGGGGGGACGAGATCGGCCGCCGCCGGGCCCTCGAAGCCTCGCTCGTGGCGATCGAGCCGGAGAGGATGGCTCCGCCTTCATTGGACGAGCTCGTGGCGCTTCTGGCGCCGGCCTTCCTTCCGATCAACCCCGTTCCTCCCACTGTAGAGACGCCCCGTGGGGCGTCTCCGCTCCACAGCGGCGAAATTCTGACCCCAGCGGGTCTACGGACCGTGGGAGACGCCCCACGGGGCGTCTCTACAGTGGGGGATGCGGGCGAACTCATGAGGCTGAGCGGGACAGAGGTGAGGGCCACGGCGGCGCCTGAGGTCGCCCGGGAACCCGCACCTCCGATTCCGCCGCCGCCTTCGCTTCCAGGCCTCCCACAAGAGGAGAGCCGTCCACCGGTCCCCTCGGCGAGCCCGGCGGCAGCCGCCACAGCCTCGGAAGACGGAGTCTCGCTGATTCCAGGCTGGAACCTGATCTCCCTGCCCAGGGAACCGGACAGCGTCGATCCGTCGACGGTCTTCTCCTCCATCGCCGGAAGCTTCACCATCGTCCACGCCTACGACGCCTGCGACGCGGCCGATCCGTGGCGGACCTACAACCCGGCCGCGGCTCCGGGGGACAACGACCTCACCTCCGTCGATCACCGCCCCGGGCTCTGGGTGTGGGCCACGGCCGCGGCGACGCTGGCCGTCTCCGGCACCGAGCCGGCCGAGACCTCGATCCGCCTCTGCCAGGGCTGGAACCTGATCGGCTATCCGCTCGCCCAGCCGAGGCCCGTGCTCGCCGCCCTCTCCTCCATCGCCGGCAAATTCCGCCGCGTCTACGGCTGGGACCCCGCCGACCCGGTCGATCCGTGGGAAGTCTTCGACGTCGCCGTGCCCGCCTGGGCCAACGACCTGCAGCTCATGCAGCCCGGCCGCGGCTATTGGCTCTATGCCACCGAGGACACCACGCTAGTGCTGTCCAACGCCGGCCTGCCGCCGGAGGTGGAGATTACCGCTCCGGCCAACGCAGCAACGGTGACGGCGCCGACCGATGTCATGGGTACCGTGACCAGCGACCTCCTGGAGCGCTGGACGC
>DASVEF010000069.1:0-4881 GCA_036380715.1 Thermoanaerobaculia bacterium
GAGGATGAAGAGAAAAGACATCAGAGAACGAGAATTCATGGCGGACCCCTTTCTGAAGACACACCGGTTCCTCGAGAGGCGGTTCCAAGGAACCGCCCCGGCCAACGCAAGCTCACTTGTGACGAAGGACTAGCCCGGAGATGGCACCAGCACGGTTTTCCCCGGCTGCCAGCGGGCCACGCTCTCGCGGAGCTCTTCGAGCTCCTTCCAGTAGCCCTCGATCGTCTGGCGGCCGGCGTCGCTCAGGCGGACGAGGGTCTGGGTCTTCTTCTCCACGAACCGCTTTTCAATCTCGACCAGCCCCGCCTCTTCGAGCTTCGAAAGATGAGAGGAGAGGTTCCCCTTGGTGAGGCCGGTGATCCGCAGCAGGAACAGGAAGTCGGCCCGTTCGCAGGCCGAGAGCGCGGTCAGGATGGACAGACGGGCGGGATCGTGGACCCGCCGGTCCAGGTTCGCGAGCTGCTCGAAGGGAGTGACGCTCATGGTTAGTCTTCCTCCTGCGCCACGGGCCGTCCCAGCGCCCGGACGAGCTGCCAGTGGTCGAGAAGCCCCGCCAGGACCGCCGAGGAGCCGCAGAGGAGCAGAGCCAGCCCGGGATAGACCAGGGCCGGAAGCAAGGAATCGATGAACGGAGGGATCTCCCCATCCTTGCGCGCGAGGTACCCCAGGGAGGTGCCGAGGGCTGAAAGCCCCAGCAGCAGGACCGCGAGCGCCAGATGGTGACTCTGGGACCGGCGACGTTCTCTCCAGAGCCACAATCCGAGGAACAGGGAGCCATAGAGGACATACATCGTCTGCGCGACAACGGCCTTGACCATGGACGGCGATCGTGATTCCGCCCCATTCGGGTAGAACTTCATGATCGGCGGCCCGAGATAGGGCGCGGGCTCGAGGAGGATCCGGGGATGCTGGCCCGGCGATTCTCCCCCTTGAACCAGGAAGTTGGGGGGGATCGCCTGGAAGAACGAGAAAAGAACCACAGCCAGCGCCACAGTGACCAGGAAATGCCGCAGGATCGGCGTCACTTGCTCAACGTCTTGGAGCTGCGGCATGGGACCGGCCGGGCTGAAGACGGAAACCGGCTGGAGCTCCGTGGCGGGCTCATGTTCGACCTCACCAAAGGTATTTCTGTAGTACCGCCTCGCTCCGAGAATCAGCAGGAGCGCTCCCAGGAGCAGGACGGCTCGGAGGAGCGTCGTACCTGTCCAGGCCAGGGTGATCAGCCCCAAGGGCGCCCAATACTGCAGCCCCTGAAGATCGTTGAAGTGCCGCGTGACGAAGCGGATGCGGTCGAGGTCTCGGGTCTCCATTCGGCTCTCCTTGGTCAACCGGTCTGCGCTGCAAACCTATTCTGGCTCCGGGAGGCTCCGGATGTCAACAGGTTTTTTGCCGCGGGCTCACTGTTTCTTCGAGCGAGCGCTTGAGACGAGGGGACCTTCCGTGGTAGAGAGTAGCCTTCACGCTTAAGCTTGAGTCGTCTTGATTGAAGGGAGGGCTACCGTGCTCACGCGCGTCTCCGTCGGCTTCAACAACCCCATCGGAATCGACCACCACGAGCCGTCGAACCAGGTCGTCCTCTCCGTCCATTATTCGAGCGGCCGCCCCTACAACTTCGAGCTCGTCGCTCCCGACGGCGCGCGGACGAAGTTCTCGGAGATCAGCGGCCTGACCGAGGAGGTCAAGATCTCCTGCGTGCGCAGCGGCCCCAACCAGGGCGGCTTCCTCGTGGGCGAGCTCTTCACCGGCACCGGGGCGGCCGGCGTCATTGCGCGCATCTCACCCGACGGCGGCACCATCCAGAACCCCTGGGTCCGGCTCCCCGGCGAGCGCGGCCTGATGCGCGGCAGCCTGTTTCAGGACCGCTATGGGGTTTTCGGCGGCGACCTGATCGCGGTGACGACAACAGGCGGGGTCTGGCGCGTGAACGCTGACGGCGTGGCGGCGCGGCTCGCCCAGATCAACACGCACCTCGAGGGCGTCACGACGGTTCCTGACAATCCGGCGAAGTACGGCCCCTGGGCCGGGAAGATCCTGATCGGCGCCGAGAACCAGGACCGGATCTACACCGTCTCGGCGACGGGGTCGGTGAGCTATTACGCGATCGGGGTGGCGCCGGAAGACATCGAGATCATCCCCGAGAACGAGAACTTCTACGGCGTCGACTACGGCGGGCGCACGCTCTGGGGCGCGCCGGCGTCGGCGTTCGCCGACATGGTGGGCGATCTCCTCATCGCGCAGGAGTCCCCCGGCATCCTCTGGCACGTCCGCTGGGACGCGGCGAGCGGAAAATTCCAGAAGAAGTCGCTTGCGCAGGTCCGGCAGTGGGAGCACGTCGCCTTTTCTCCCGCGGGGCTCCTGACGATTCCCCCTGTGCCCGAAACCCGGGACCCCTGCCCGCCCGTGCCGCCGCAGCCGGGACCGGTGACCACGAGCCTCGCCTATCTGGGGCCTCGCGCGGTGCTCTGCGAGCGGACTCTCCGCGTTTCGGCTCAGCTCACCGACGCCGCGGGCAGACCGCTCTCCGGGCGTACGCTCACCTTTTCCGCCGCGGGCCTTTCGGCCGCCGCCGCCACCGACGCGGGCGGCATCGCCAGGACCGTCCTGGAGGTTGGGCACGTCGCGAGCCCCCTTCCTCTCCTCGTGAGCTTCGCCGGCGCTCCGGACCTCCTTCCCTCCAGCGTCCAGGCCGACATCGAGATCCAGCCGGCCGACAGCGCATTGACGTACACCGGGCGCTCACTCCTGGCTCTCGGCATTGTCCAGGAAGCCAGCGCGCGGCTGACCGACGCGCTCGACGGCCGGCCGCTCCAGGGCCGGGCCGTCGCCTTTCAAGTCGGCTCGCAGGCGGCCCAGGCGACCACCGACGCCAACGGGCTCGCGACGACCGCGATCACGCTCCCGACGAGCGAGCGGCCGGCTGAGGTCGTGCTCTCCTTCGCGGGCGATCCCTGCTATCGGCCATCCTCGGCCCGGGCGCCGATCACCGCCTATCTTCCGACGTCGTTCGTCATCTGGGGCGGCAACCCGACCCCGCCGTCGATCGGCCAGCGCGTCAACTTCTGGGGCGCCCAGTGGTCGAAGCAGGTGGCGGGTGGCGATTACGATGCCCACGCCGATTTCAAGGGATATGCCTCCCTCGCCGGCTCGCTGCAGATCTGCCAGCCGGCCGCTCGCACGACCGGCAGCCCGCCGCTCGATCCGTCGTGCTGGACCTCCAAGCCGGGGCAGAGCGGGCCGCCCGCGCCGCCTCTGCCGGATCACATCGGCGTCATCGTGGCGACGTCGATCGCGAAGGATCAGTCGACGATCTACGGCAACGTCGCCGCCGTGGTCGTGGTGCGCGTCGATCCAAACCCGGCCTATGGCGCGGTGCCCGGCAAGCCCGGCTTCGGGACCATCGTCGGCGCGGTCGAGGACGGCGCGGGTCTGTTCCCTCAGCCCCCAGCGCTCCTCGCAACGCAGACCCAGCCGGTGACGGCGCTCCCCGGCGAAGCCTTCGATGTGACGACCGAGATCGCGAACCCATCGAGCGCGACGGCCGCCGGAGTCACCGTGGATCAGCGCTTCGACGGCGTGACGCCGGCTTCCGCGACGATCGACGCCGGCTCCATCGACGCCGGCGCGCGGAAGCCGGTCGCCACGCGAGTGAGCGCGACGATCCTCGGCGCGCGGTCTGAGGGCGAATCGAGCGCGGCCTACGCAGCCCGCCTGGAGTCCGCCGACGGCCGCGACCTGCGGTCCGCGAGCACGATCGAGTTCCGCGACGCCGCGGGCCAGTCCTATCCGCCGATCCTCGTCGCGTCGTCCTCGCGGTTGCGGCTGCCGCGGCTGGCGGCGACCTTGATCGGGACCACCTGCCTCGGCCCCGGCTCCGAGGTCGCCTACGAGCTGGGCGCTATCAACGCCGGCAGCGCCGATGCCGCGAGCGCCACCGGCCGGTTGCGCTTCCCCGACGGGACCTCGGCCGAGACGGTGCTCGGCGCCCTTCCCGTAGGAGGCACGGTCAAGGCCCCGTTCCAGTGGAAGGTCCCCGCGATGCCTCCGAAGGGCGCGGCCGAGTCGCCCCAGGAGTACGAGACGAGGCTGGCGGCCCAGGACGCACAGCCGCTCACCGCGATCGCCGAGCTCACGTGGAAAGACGCCCTCGGCAATCCATACGGCGCCGTCGAGCAACCCTTCGCGAACACGCTGCGCGTGCCCATCGTCACGACCGTGCCCAAGAACCCTGCGCCGCTCCTCCCCGGAGCGAAGGCGGCGCTCGTGTACACGACCCAGAACCGCGGCAGCGGCAACGCCTTCGCGGTCCAGATCCGCGTGACGAGCCCCGGCGGCTCGGTCGCCGCGTGCGCGCCCTTCTCGTTGCGAGGAAGCAGCGAGCCGACTCCGGTCCAGGTCGCCGCGACATCTCCGGCGATCGCCGCCAAGAAGACGGGGGAGAAGGACGCCGACTACCTCGCCCGCCTGCAATCCGCGGACGGCGCGCCCCTCGAATTCCGCCACGCCCTCACCTGGCAGGACGCTTCCGCAGCCGTCTACGGACCGGTGGAGGGGAGCATCGCCGGCACGCAGGCCCTGCCGGTGCTCTCGCTCTCGCTGCAGGGACCTGCGACCGCGATGTCCGGCGACGCCATCGGCTACACGGCGACCGTGACCAACCTCGGCCATGCGGACGCGGGCAGCGTCATCGTCCATTTCACTCTGCCCGACGGATCGAAGCGTGACGTGCAAATCCCGACGCTCGCCGCGGGCGCCACGGGGCGCGCGCCAGCCGCGTACACCATCCCGGGGAGCCAGGCGACCGGCACGATCGTCGGCAAGGCGTCTTTGACCTGGCGCGATGCGGTGCCCAACGCCTACGGTCCGCTGGAGGCGTCCGCGTCG
>DASVEF010000070.1:0-17336 GCA_036380715.1 Thermoanaerobaculia bacterium
GGTGTCGAAGACCTGGTTGGGATGGAGGGTGTTGATGCGGATGCGGTCCTTGCCCCATTCCAGTGCGGCGATCCGCGCGAGCTGGTTGAGGGCCGCCTTGGAGACCGAATAGGCGCCCATGCCGGGTCCCGGGGCGGGGACGTTCTTCGAGCCGATCACCACGACCCGGCCTCCCTGGGGAGCCAGCGCCAGGAGCGGATGACAGCGCCGCATCAGGCAGAGGTTGGCGTCCAGGTTCACCTCCAGGACGCGGCGCCACTCCTCGGCCGCGAGATCGCGGAGCTGGCGCGTCTCCGGCAAGATCCCGGCGTTGAGGATCAGCATGTCGAGCCCGCCGAAGGCGTCCACCCCGGCGGCGAGCGCTTGACCGACCGCCTCCTCGTCCGTGACGTCGCAGGCGATCCCCAGGAAATCCTTGCGCGCGTGCAGCGACTCGATCGAAGGAGAGAGATCGAGGCCGACCACCGCGGCGCCGCGGGCGAGCAGCGAATCGACGCAGGCTTTGCCGATCCCCGAGGCGGCGCCGGTGACCAGGGCCGCCTCGCCCGCGAAGACCGGCGGCTTGCCGGCCTTCTTGAGCTTCGCCTGCTCCAGGTCCCAGTACTCCATCTCGAAGAGATCCCGGGCGGAGAGCGCCCGCCAGCCGCCGAGGCGCACGGCGCGCTCGACGATGTCCATGGTGTGCTCGTAGATCTCGGCCGCGATCGCGGCGTCGGAGGCGCGGCGGCCCGCGGCCAGCAATCCCAGCTCGGGATCGAGCACGATCCGCGGCGCCGGATCGAGGATCGTCTTCGGCGCCCTGGATTGTGGCGCGTGCTCCGCGAAGTACTCCCGGTAGGCGTCCGCGTAGGCCGCGACGTCCCGCCCCACGAGGGGCACGCGCTTGGTGCGGATCACGTGGTCGGGCGTGGCCGGTCCCTGCTGAGAGACCTCCCCCACGTCTCCGCGGCGGGCGAAGGCGAGGCTTCGCGCATCCCGGCGGGAGAGGAGGATCATGGGCGCTCCCGTCGCGCGCGAGAGGTCCCGGCGCAGGAGGGCGATCGCCGCGGGGTCCGGCCGCGGGTCCTCGATCGGCGGAGACGGCGGCAGCCTCCAGGCGTCGCGGGCCTCCAGATACTCCTCGGCCCGCGCGACCAGATCGATCATCCGCTCGTACGACTCCCGCGCGGTCTCGCCGAAAGAGAAGATCCCGTGGTGCATCAGCACCATGCCGACCGTCCTCTCCCCCGCCTGCTCCGCCTGCTCAGGAAACCGCCGGGCGCACTCCCGCGCCAGGTCGAAGCCGGGCATGACGTAAGGGATCACCACCACCGAATCGCCGTAAATCTCGCGGATCCGCTCCTCACCGCCCGGGGTGTTGGTGACCGTGACCACGGCGTCGGCGTGGGTGTGGTCCACATATTTATAGGGAAGAACCGCGTGCAGGATCGTCTCGACCGAGGGCGACGGGGCCGAGGCCCGGGTCATGTGGGTCACCAGCTCGTTGACCATCTGTGGATCGCTCAGCTCGTCCAGTTGAGCGAGGCGCAGCAGGTGGTCCATGCGCACCGGCGCGAAGCCCGCCTCCTCGATGCTCTCCAGGTCCCAGCCGCTCCCCTTGACGTAGAGGATCTCCTCCTCCTCGCCGCAGAGATTGCGCTCGCGCATCTTGACCGAGGTGTTGCCGCCGCCGTGGAGGACCAGCGATTTGTCCCGCCCCAGCAGGCGCGAGGTGTAGACGCGCAGCCCGAGGTCGCCCGCCTTCTGAGACCACCGGAGGGCTTCCTCGTCGTTCCAGAGGCTCTCCATGCGCGGCACGCTACCATTGGCGAGAGCCGATTCAAACCTTTCGGGATCGGACGGCCACTCAGAAACAGAACGCAGACGATCCGGCCGAAAACGGAGAAGAGAACGCCAACCATGGAGCCCGCCGCGCGACCGGAACCGCCCGAAACGCCCGCGATGCCGGAAATCACCGAGCTGCTGGTGGTCCGGGCCCGCGCCCGCGACGCCCGCGCTTTCGAGGAGCTCTACCGCCAGCACCACGGGCGCATCTACGCCCTGGCGCTGCGGCTGACCCGCGACGCCACGCGGGCGGAGGAGCTGACCCAGGACGCCTTCGTGCGCGCCTGGGAGACCCTCCCCGCCTTCCGCGGCGACAGCTCGTTCGCGACCTGGCTGCACGGGGTGACGGTCCGCGTCTTCCTCGAAAGGTCGCGGGCGGACCGCAAGTGGGAGGAGAGGATCGCGACTGCGGAGGACCTGTCCGGCTATCTCATGGAAGTCCAGCGGGCGATGCCGGAGACCAGCCTGGCGCTGGAGCGGGCCATCGCCTCCCTCCCCGACGGCGCGCGCACGGCGCTCGTCCTCTACGCCGTGGAGGGCTACCGCTACGAAGAGATCGCCCGCATGCTGGGGCTCGCCCTGGGCACGATCAAGGCGCAGATCCACCGGGCCAGACGTCTGCTGATGGAGGTGCTGCAAAAATGAACGACAAGCTCGATCACGATACCGATCTCTCCCCCGAAGAGCGCGACGTCCTCGCGCGGCTCGGGGTCCTGCCCCGGGAGGCGCGGCCGGCGCGCGATCTGTGGCCGATGGTGGCCGCGCGCATCGCCGCCGACCGGGGTTTCGCGCCCCTTCCCCGCCGTCGCCGCCTCGGCCGGGTCCTGACGCAATTCGCCGCGGCCCTGGTGATCTTCGCCGCCGGCGTCCTCGCCGGCCGGCAGTGGAATCCCCGCCCGGCGGCAGAGCCCGTTCCGGCGCTCGCGCAATCCGGCTCGCTCGCCGCCGCCGCCGAAGTCCAGCGCGCCGGCTCCGAATACGTGGCCGCGCTCGCCTCGCTCCGGCGTCTGGAAGGCCCCGGCCACAGCCTGGCGAAGGAGCAGGGGTGCGAAGCCGCCATGTCCACGCTCTATGGCGCCGCCCACGAGCTGACGCGGCTCTCGCCCGACGACCAGGGCGCGCGCCAGATCCTGCAAACCGTGGCCGTGACCCGCTCGACGGCGCAGCCCGCCGGGCCGGCCCCGACCGTACGCTTCTGAGGGGGTCACTGTGAAAAGCTCCTTTCGCGGTGCCCGTCGCGAGCCCTCACCCCCGTCCCCCCTCCCGTCACCGGGAGAGGGGCGCCCCCGTCCAGCCTTCGTCCGTGTTTCCCCCTCTCCCGGCGACGGGAGAGGGGGCCAGGGGGTGAGGGCCCGGTGCGGCGACCCGCGCTTTTCAGCAGACCTTCTTCAGGCATTGAGGTGATCGCCATGTTTCGACGACCGATCGGATGGATCGCAGCCTTCCTCTTTCTCCTCGCCCTCCCCGGCTTCGCCATGAGCGATTCCCGGACGGCGCAGATGCGGAGCAACGGCGCCTGCCCGGAAGGGCACCCCGAGACCGGCGACATCGGCATCGAGTACCTGCTCTGCGTGGGCGGCCGCTGCGCGGTCAACCTGAGGACGAGCCGCGGCGGCTACACGCACGACTTCTCGACCGAGCCGATGATCCGCGGCATCCGCCCGGGCAGCCCGGCGGCGGGCGAGCTGCGGAGCGGCGACATCCTGGTCGCCATCGACGGCTGCCTGGTCACCACCCGCGAAGGGGGCCGGCGGCTCGCCAACCTGGAGCCGGGAGTCCCCGTGACCCTGCACATCCGCCGGGACGGCGAGGAGATGGACGTCGTGGTCGTGCCCGAGCTCGGCTGCAACATGCCCAATCTCGCGGTGATGGCCACCCGAGAGGCCCTGCCCGCCTTGCCCGCGAGACCGGCTGTCGGAGCGATCCCGCCGCCCCCGAAGACTCCACGGCCTGCCGCGACGCCCCAGACACCGGAACCGCCGAGGACTCCGCCAACTCCCACGACCGTCAGGCCGCCGGAACCGCTGAGGACTCCGCCAACTCCCACGACCACGAGGCCTCCGGAAACTCCACGGCTTCCTCCGACGCCGCGGACTCCGGAGGCGCCCAGGCCTCCTGCGCCTCCTCGTCCTCCGATCTACTTCGGAATGGAGCTGGAGTGCGGCGACTGCGGCTGGCGCACCGGCGCGGACGGGCTTCCGAGCTGGTACTCGCCGACCTTGCCGAAAGTCCGCTCGGTGGAACCGGGAGGCCCCGCGGACCAGGCCGGCATCAAGCCCGGAGACCTGCTCCTGGGGATCGACCAACGCTCCTTCTCCGGAGGCTCCGCCGGCCGCTACCTCGGCAAGCTCCGCTCCGGCCAGAAGGTGACGCTGGAGGTCCAGCGCGGAACGGAAAAGCGCTCCGTTGCGATCACGCCGCAGGATGGATCGCCGACCCAGCGGCTGTGACCTCACCCCCTGACCCCTCTCCCATCGCACTCCCCCCAACCGGGAGAGGGGGGATTGAGAATGCTGAACACGTTTTGAGGAGATCTCGATGAGAACGAGAAGTCTGGCCATCCTGGTCCTGCTCGCAGTATGCCTCGTCGGCGCCGCCAAGCCCGGCAAACCGATGAAGCCGGCGGGCTACGACCCCAAGCGCGATCCCGCGGCCGACCTGCAGGCGGCGATCGTCGAGGCGCAGAGCAGCAACAAACGCGTCCTTCTGGAAGTGGGCGGCGAGTGGTGCATCTGGTGCCACTACCTCAACGACCTCTTCACCGGAGACCAGGAGATCTCAACTCGCCTGCACGAGAGCTTCGTGGTCGTCAAGGTCAACTGGAGCCCCGAGAACAAGAACGAGAAGTTCCTCTCCCGCTACGCCAAGCTCAACACCTTCCCGCACATGTTCGTCCTGGAGAAGGACGGCAAGCTGCTCCACGTGGAGAACCTGTCCACGATCGAAGCCAAGAACGGCTACGACCGCCAGAAGCTGCTGGCTTTCCTCGACAAGTGGTCGCCGAAGGTCGGCGCAAAGGGCTGATCTGTCATCCTGAGCGCAGCGAAGGATCTCTTTCCCGCGTGATGAGCCCCTCGTCGCGATGTCCCGTATCTCGGCCGATGGAAGCCTATTTCGAAACGAAGGAGCTGCTGGCGGACCGATGGAAGCTTACCGCGCGACAATGTACCGCTATCTGGCCCGATGGAAGCTTATCTCCTGAAGACTGAAGCTTCTGGCGGACGATGGAAGCGTACTTCGTCGCAGCGGAAGCTTCCTTCGTCACGATATCCCGGTATCTGGCGCGATGGAAGCTTACCGCGCGACGATGGAAGCTTCGTCGGCCCGATGGAGCCTTCCTCGCCACGATGGAAGCTTGACTCGCGACGATGTACCGGTATCTGGCCCAATGGAAGCTTCTGGCCCCTGATGGAAGCATACGTCGCCGCAGCGGAAGCCTCCTTCGTCACGATGTCCTGGTATCTGGCGCGATGGAAGCTTCGCCGGCCCGATGGAGGCTTCCCTCGCCACGATGGAAGCTTGCCTCGCGACGATGTACCGGTATCTGGCCCGACGCAAGCTTCTGGCCGCCGATGGAAGCATGCGTCGCCCAGCGGAAGCCTCCTTCGTCACGATGTCCCGGTATCTGGCGCGATGGAAGCTTACCGCGCGACGATGGAAGCTTCTGGCGACCGATGGAGGCTTGCCTCGCCGGCGGACCGCTTCAGCCAGCTCTTCAGCGCCGAGACCGCTATCGCCGTGCTCAGGAGTCGCCGGCCGTCGGCGTGGATGGAGGCCCGTGAGGCGTCCCGCTGGTCCGGCACCAGGAGCACGGGTGAGGCCGGCCAGCCGCCGTCACCGGACCTCTGGGCCAGCAGGCACCGGGTGAAGCGGTGGGCGGTGGCGCGGGTCTCCGCTCCCAATCGGACGGCGATGGCGAGAAGCTGCGCCGTCTCAAACGGAGAGCCGGGCTCCGGAAGGAGGGCCAGACCGGCGGCGACCTCGCGTCGAACCGCGGCGGGCACGCCGCCGCTGGCCGCCAGGAGCTCCAGGCTGCGGGCGGTGGCATAGGCATCGCAGGCCCACCAGAAGGCGGTCCAGCCCGCTCCCGGGCTCCGGGCGGCGAGCGTCGCGCTGCGCACGCGCCTCACCACTTCGCGCGGAGCGCCGGCCGCGATCAGGGCGAGCCCCACCAGCGGCGTAACGTCGGGGTGCTCGCCGCTCCAGGTACCAAATCGCTCGGGATCGCGGAAGGTCCGGGCAGCCCCGCCCGGCCCGAGGAAGCTCTCGAGGAGGCTAAGAGCCGGTACGTCCCGGAGGTCGCCGAGCGCCGCCAGCAGGCGTAGCGTCCACGCCGTCGAGTCCGCGTCCGCGGCGGTCCGCCGGTTGTATCCCCAGCCCGCGGGCCGGCGCAGCTCGTGCAGCGTCTCCGCCGCCCGCCGAAGCGCCGGCTCGGCGATCGATGGACCGCGGCCAGGGAGGAGGGCGCACCCCACGCAGGCCGTCGTCCAGGCTTCCGAGCTGCCCGGCTCGAGGTCGTAGTCGCGCCACAGGCCGTCCTCCTCCTGGCTCTCCAGGAGGAACGACCGGGCCGCGGCCAGGGCGGATACCACGTCAGTCCGGAGCATGGAGGACAGGCCGGGAGTAGACGGTCGCGTGGTCGACGCCGTCGCGGAAGCCGACGCTGAGGAACTCGGTCTCGCAAGCTCCCCAGCAGGTCCGCAGGTCTTCCTCGAAGAGGTCCAGCGGGCGGGGATCGAGGCCCCAGCCAGAGAGCAGCTCGCGGATCCAGGGCGCGAGCGCCGCGCGGCCGGACGGCTCGACGAGCTGACAGCTCGCGTCCACCTTGGTGCGCGCGATCTCGGGCCGCAGCACCCCGGAACGGTCGCGGATGAAATCGAAGCCCACGGTCACGGACTGCGGGCGGAATCCGCCGAGCGCGGCGAAGCCGCGGCACAGGTCATCGAGCGCGGGGCCGGCGGCGTCCCGACGCGGGCCGAGCACGGCGCTCAGGGAGTCGAGGGAAGGCTGGTGCAGCCCGGCGTAGGCGCGCAGCGCGGCCAGCCGGCCGCCGGCGATCACGATTCCGAGGCCGACCGGGATGCCGTGCGGATGGACCGCGGCGATCCAGTCGCCGAAGACCCGGGTCAGGGACGGACCGCCGAAATGGCCCAGGACATCGGCCAGCCGTTGCCAGCGCGCCGGGGCGTCGCCGTGGCGGAGGTTCAGGTAGAGGCGCAGCTCGGGGGCCGGCGGACCGACGCTCGCGCCCAGCCAGACGCCTCCCCACCAGGCGTCGACGATCTCCGCCTCGGCGGGGAAGATGAGCTCAGTGATCTCGTTGAGGTCCCCGGCCGCCGCCTGCCATGCGAGCTGATCGATCAGCTCCTGCACGACGCGCAGGGAGAAGGCGATCTGCCGGGAGACCGGAATCCCCACTCCGCCGGGCTCCACCAGCATCCGGAACCCGGGCGGCGCCGCGCCGACGCTTCCCCGGTGCAGCTTGAGCGAGTAGACGACCGGCGTGCCGTCGTGGCACATGGACGGCCGGCGCCGCGCGACGGGCGCGGCAGGGATCTCGGTGATCGATCGTGCCAGCGCCTGGTGAAGAAGGCAGCCCGGCCGAAGCCAGGCTGCCTCCGGAGCTGCCGAGGTCCGGCGCCGAAAGAACGCTTCGAGCCCGGATCGCAGCGGTCTCATGGCTTGGGCAGGATATCCACGATGGCGAAGCTGCCCGGGTTGCCGGTCAGGCCCGTCATGCCGTTGTTGCCGTTGGGGCCGCTGACGTTCGAGCTCCCGGACGGGTTGCCGGCGCCTCCATGGCCACCCGACCCTCCGCTGCCGCCGAGGCCGCCGGCGCCGCCTGGTCCGCCGAGACCGCCGGAGAGGCCGTCCGCCGGATCGGCAATCACGTTCGGGAAGACGGCGTTCTGCGGATAGAGAATCGTGACGCGGCCGCCGTTGCCGCCGTGGCCGCCGTTGCCCCCGTCCCCTCCCCGCCCGCCGAGCCCGCCCTGGCCACCGTTGCCGCCCCGACCCTGGTCGGCGTGCGGCTCACAACCCATGCCGCTGCCGCCGGCCCCGCCGTTGCCCCCATCCTCTCCGTCCTGACCGTTGCCGCCATTGCCACCCCGGCCGCCCCTTCCCCCATTGCCACCCCGGAAATTCAGGGTGATCGTGCCGACCAGGACCGGGGCGTCGATGGTCACGACCGCGCCGGCCGCTCCCGGGCCACCGGGTCCCCCGCTCGTCCCCGCGTTGCCGGTCGCTCCTTGCCCGCCATGCGCTCCCTGGAAGCCGTTGGTCGGCGCCTCGTCACCCCAGGTGGAGCATTCGGCGTTTTGACCTGCGCTCCCATTGGGAGCCTTGCCGCCCGCTGGCGGCGGCGGTCCCACCGGGCCGTCGCCACCATCGTTGCCATGAGATCCAGGACCGTTGAACATTGCCATGATCGAATTCCTTTCTTGCACGTCACGCGGGGACGTGCCGGATCTGGAAGGCGTGGACCTTGGTGTTGTTGCCCGGGAAGATCTGACCGTCGCCGTAGACCAGAATGTTGTTGAAGTGGAGGACAGAGAAGCCCGAGAAATTCACCTTGTCGCCGGGGCAGACAATCAGGTCCTTGGCAAAGAAGCCGGGTACGGCCCTCGCCCGCTCCAGCATGTATTCGATCACCCCGGCGTAGGGTGCGCGGCGGGCCTCCTCCTCGTCGACGTAGCCGTAGAGAAGGTTGTTCGCCGTCTGGCGGACCGCGAGCCGCTGCTCCGGCTCGAGCTTCTCGAACTCGAAGGAACGGGCCGCGGGCAGATGGTGCACGCAGACGTCCTGGAGCATCGAGCAGGCTCGCCCGGAACCCATCGCTGTAGAGCTCCGGACCATCTGCTTGCGGGCCACCTCGTTGGGCACGCCCACCCAGTTTTTGAGGTCGTCGAGACTCACCGGGTCCAGCGGGTGGACATAGGGATGAAACTGGCGGAATTTGTTGCTGATCTCGCCGAGGTAGCAGATGATCGGCACCGGGTGTACGTCTTCGATCTTCTTGCGGAACACTCCGAGCCGTTGGGTCTCAACCTCCCTCGGCACCTCGGCCAGGTACTTCCTGTGGCGCTCGATGCCTTCGGTCGGCTGGGAACCTTTGTCTTTATCCTTGTCCTTCTTCTTGATCACCATGGACATACCTCCAGGAAATGAGGTTTAAGCGCTCGCCGCGGCTTACCTAGTGAGGCGTCAGCAGGTACGGAAATGTTACGAAGAGCTGCCCGACATGAAGATCCGGGTTGCTCGAGCCGCTTGAGCCCCCTGTCTGGAGGCGCCTCGAGGGTTATTTCCCCTCGGCGATGGCCTTCCGCGCGATGCGGTCGATGAAGGAGGGGGCGAGGAGCTTGAGCCAGAGGCCGAGCTTGCCGCGGCCGGAGAGGATCAACTCGCGCTCGCGGCGGGCCGCGCCTTCCAGGATGAGGCGGGCGCAGGTGCCGGCGGTCATCACTTTTCCTTCGTGGATGGGGCTCGTCTTCAGCGGCTGGCCGTCCGGGCCGAAGGCGCGCTCGCGGATCTCCGTGGCCACGAAGTCGGGGCAGGCGATCGTCACGGTGACGCCGGTGTCCGCCAGCTCGATGCGCAGGGTGTCGAAGAAGCCCTGCATCGCGTGCTTGCTGGCGGCGTAGCCGCTGCGGGTCGGCACGCCGGTCTTGCCCGTGAGGCTGGAGACGGCGACGAGGCGGCCGCGCGTCTTTTTCAGGTGCGGCAGCGCGTGCCAGGTGCACCAGACGCTGCCGAGGTAGTTGATCGTCATGAGCCGCTCGAAGATCGACAGGTCGGTCACCTGGTCGAACAGGGCCCACATGCTGATCCCCGCGTTGTTGATCAGCGTGTCGATCCTTCCGTAGGCCTCGACCGCTCTGCGGATCAGGTCCGCGCACTGGGCCTCTTCGCCCACGTCGGCCGGAATGGCGACCGCCTGGCCGCCGCGTTGCCGGCATTCTTCCGCGACCTGTTCGAGGGACGCGGCGTCGCGCGCGGAGAGGGCCAGCCGGGCTCCCTGGCCGGCGAGCTGGAGCGCCAGCTCGCGGCCGATGCCGCGCGAGGCGCCGGTGAGGACGACGACGTTGTCGCGGAATTCGTTCATCGCTGAGCCCTCTCCCATCGCTGGACCCTCACCCCCCGGCCCCCTCTCCCGGTGACGGGAGAGGGGGTCAGGGGGTGAGGGCTCACGGCCGGAGCTGGAGCAGATGGTAGTGGTTCGTCAGCCACCGGCCGAGCTGGTTGACGTAGAAGGGGCTGGTGGGCGCGCCTTTCTCTCCTCCCGGGATGATCTGGTAGGCCTCGACTCCCGAGCGCTTCATCACGCCGACGAAGCGGCGGGCGGGGCCGCTGCCGAACATGAATTCGTTCACCGAATCGGCCCGCGGGTCGTGCCCGGAGGCATCGACCACTCCGAAGCCGCCGGCTTTGGCCACGCCCGGGAGGTCCGGCTCGACGTGCTGGAACCCTCCGGCCGGCGGCGCGTTGAACGGGCCGCCGAGCGGATGCTCGAAGACGATGCGGTGGAGCTTGCCCCAGCGGTAGTCGTCCTGGTCGGTCGAATGGTCGAAGGCGGGCGCGAATTCGTCGCTCGCCAGGAGGTCGAGGGTGTCGCGCAGCGCCCGGAGGATCACGGTGTCGCGGGCCGCTTCCGGTGACGGCGCTCCGGGGACGTTGAAGAAGGGGACGCCCGACGATCCGACTCCATGGAGCTGGTCGAATTCTTCGAGCTGGCGGGCCATCGCCCGGAACGCTTCGGTGCCGCCGACCTGAACGTCGCCGAGGCCGATCCCGGCCAGGGTGTCGTCGATCACGGCCTCGATCATCTGGCCGCGCCAGACGCTGTAGATCGTGGCCGCGACGCTGGTGGCGATCTCGCCCGCGGACGGCGCCGGCAGGTGCTCGGGGTCGTCGAAGGGGTCGTATCCCTGGGGGATGCCCGTCGGCGTGGTGAAATTCCAGCCGGCCAGCCGGTTGACCGCCTCCTGGATGCGCGGATCGGCGCCGAGCGCGGAGAGCTCGGCGAAGCCGCCCGTGTGGGTGGCGCGCAGGTAGGCGCCGAGGATGTGCGGCACCAGGCGCTCGGCGTCGAGGAGCTTGTTGTCCGCCTGCATGACTTTGAGGTCGTCGGCGGAGATCTCGCCGTCGGCCTTGGCGGCCTCGATCATCTGCCGGATCCTCCCCGAGCGCAGGTCGGCGTAGCCGGGGCTCAGGTAGAGGAGGCCGCCGCCGGGCCGGAGCTGGTTCAGCGGGTTGTTGTCGTTGGTCGTGCCGATCGGATCGTTGTTGGCGTTGAGGATGTAGCCCGACGCGGGGTTGACCACCTGGGGCATCTCCGCGAAGGGGAGGATCTCGTAGGGGATCGCCTGGCCGGGCTGCGGATGGCTGACCGGCAGCCACTCGTTGCGCAGCGCGCCCGTGCCGTCGCGCAGGAAGTAGGGCGGCAGGCCGTCGGGGCGCCCCAGCTCCTGGAGGTCTTCGCGCAGCGGCATTTCGGCGCTGGTGAAGTAGGCGATGTTGCCCGCGCGGTCCACGTAGGCCCAGTTCTGCGAGCCGACGTCGAAGAAGCGCAGCGCCGCCTTGAACTGCTGCAGGTTGGTCGCCCGCATGAAGAGCCGGAAGGTGTCGAGCTCCCGGGTGGCGCGGAAGCCGGTGTACTGGACGGACAGGCCGACCACATGCGTGGGATCGCTCGCGTCGAGCGCCAGGATGGGGCCGCGGTTGCGGCGCGGCACGATCAGAGTGACGCCGCCCTCGTCCGGAGCGACTTCGGCGTCCTCCAGGTTGTTCTGAGACCCGTCGCCGATCTGGTTGACCCGGAAGGACTGGGGGATCGCCACCAGCGGCTCGACCTGGCCGCGGAAGCGCGTGGCGGCCGGGAACCCCGTGGCCGGATCGAGGACGATCTCTTCCTGGTAGATGTCGGTGACGTCCATGGGGTTCGTGGTCGCGCCCCAGCAGATGTGGAGGTTGCAGCCGAGCACGATGGTCGGCGTGCCCGCGAAGCTGACGCCGTTGACGATCATCGGCCGCTGCCGGGTACCGGTGAAGGAGAGCAGGTGCGCCTCGTAGAAGATCGGCGGCAGGTCGAGCCCGAGGTGCGGATCGTTGGCCAGCATGGGCGCTCCGGTCTCGGAGAGGCGGCCGGAGATCATCCACCAGTTGCTGCCGGTCCGGGCCTCGCTGCGCTGGAACGCGGTCTCCAGGGCGGCGATCCCCTGCGCTCTCTCCTGGTAGCGGCGGGCGAGCTCCGCGGCCTTGCGGTCGACGGACGGGAGAGACGACCGGCGGCCCGCGCGCGCGGCGTCCGCTCCGGGCAGAGCGCCAGGGATCGACACGGTCTTGTCGAACGGCGCACTGCGGAAGATGTCCTCGAAGAAGAGCGCTTCGCCGTCGAACCCCGCGAGGGTGCCGACCGCCTGGTAGGTGGCCAGGGCCACGGTGCGGCTGATGTCTTCGAGGTCGAACGAGAGCTGGAAGGCGAGCGCCTTGCCGATCACGATGCTGTCGACCGGGTCCCAGGCGGGGATGCGGGTCAGCTCGAGCGCGCCGTACTCCAGGGGGAGAGGGCGGCTGGCGAGCCAGGCGTTGACGCCGGCGGCGTAGGCGCGCAGCCAGGCGAGGCTGTCGGGAGGAGCGGTGGCGACCGTCTCTTCGGCGGCGCGGCGCAAGCCGAGGGTGCGCAGCTCGACGTCGGACGACAGCATCGCCGGTCCGAGCAGCTCCGCGGCCCGGCCGCTGAACAGGCGGCGGAAGAGGTCCATCTGGAACAGGCGGTCCTGGGCGTGGACCCAGCCCAGAGCGTAGACCGCGTCGAGGTCGTGGGAAGCGTAGATGTGCGGGATCCCCTCGGCGTCGCGGACGATCCGGACGTCGCCGTGGAGCGCATGGATCCGGACCGGGGGAGCCGCCAGCGCGGGAGCCGCCAGGATCAGGACCGCCAGAACTACAAGACGGACGGGGGAAGACAACCGGAGCGGGAAATGCATCGCTGGATCTCCTTGTCGCCCGCGGGGCGCTGTGGACGGGGTGATCCTATACCGGGAGGCCCCTCCCCCGCCGAGCCCTCACCCCCCGGCCCCCTCTCCCGTCACCGGGAGAGGGGGAGCAAAACAAAGGATGCTGCGTCTCTGTACGTTCTTCTTTTCTTCCCCCTCTCCCGGTGACGGGAGAGGGGGATCGAGGGGGTGAGGGCTCCTGGCACAACCCTTGCGAATTCAAATACTTCGGGTACAGGAGGGGACTTCATGCGACAGAACATGGGAAAGACCGAACGTTGGGCCTCGATGATCGGCGGCGGGGCTCTGCTGGCTTACGGGCTGCGGCGCTATCCGCTCTCGCTGGGCGCGGGGGCGCTGGCGGCGACGGGCGCGTCCCTGCTCCTCATGGGCGCCGCCGGCCGCTGCCCTGTCTATGACGCCATAGGGGTCGACCGGTCGGAGCACAAGGACGACTGGCGGGAGCTCTCGACGCCTCGCGACAAAACAATCCCGTCGCGCCCGGGGAGCAGCCGCTCCTGGCCGCTGCCGGAAGGGGCGCGGAGGATCGGCGACAACGAGCCGGACCTGGTGGACGAAGCCTCGAACGAGTCGTTCCCCGCGAGCGACCCGCCCGCGTTCAGCCCTTCGAAGATCGGCTGAGAGGGAGAGGACAAAAATGTCGAGGCGCGGAACCGCGCCTCGACATCGGTCAGGGCACCCGCGAAGGGCGCTCGGAAGGGATCAGCCGTTGTACGGCTGGCAGCCCTTGGCGCAGGCCGCCCGGGCGAAGCAGTCGTTGCTGTAAACCACTCCGTCGTTGCAAATGACCGGATCGTAGACGGTCGGACAAAGAATGTCCCGCGGACACTGCGGCGCCGCCTCCACGTTGACCGTCAGGGCACCGGCGAACAGGACACCGGCCAGGGCGAGCTTCGAAAAAGTGATGATCTTCTTCATGGATGCGCTCCTTTAGATCTCGGAGCCGGACACGCAGCCGGTAGCGCAGTCGGCGTTGGCGAAGCACTGGTTGGTGTAGGTCTTGCCGTTGTCGCAGGTCACCGGGTCGAAGATCGCCGGGCAGATCGGGTTCTTGATCTTCTTGCAGTCGGGATCGGCCTGTGCGGTGGAGGTGAACGCGGCCGCGGAAAGGGCAAGGGCGAAGGTCAGCTTGAAAATAGCTCTTTTCATGAGATGACTCCTTTTTATCAGCAACCCGCCGGCATGACGGGTGAGCGGGGGCGACTTTAGCGAGATCGGACGGGAGAAGCAACCCCTTATATCAATAACCAAATCTGTGATCCGGTACGGAAACGTGGAATTTGCGGGAAAGTGATCGATCGGAAGAACCTCCCGTGAATGGCGCCTGATACTTGACTTACGCTCCACTGACGCCTACTGTGAGAGGGTGGCTAAGAAGGACAAGGATGGGGATATTCCCGCGCGCGAGGTCGGCAAGTGGCTCGACCTCGAGGGCCTGAAGAAGAAACAGGCCGAGAAGGAGGAGCCGTCTCTGCCTCCCACGCCGCCGCGCGACTTCGGCTACAGCCTGGCGGCCCTGGAGAGCTCGCCGGGCGCGAACAAGGAGAAGCGGAAGCAGCGGGAGTACAAGCCGGCCGAGAAACCCGCGCGGGCGCGGAAGCCATCCGCTCCTCCCTATGTCGAGCTGCACGCCGCCTCCGCCTTCTCCTTCCTCCAGGGCGCCTCCCTCCCCGAGGACCTGCTCCAGCGGGCCGCCGAGCTGGAGCTGCCGGCCATGGCGCTGGTGGACGCCAACGGCGTCTACGGCGCGCCGCGCTTCTACCAGGCGGCGAAGCAGGCGGGGGTCAAGGCGCTGGTCGGGGCGGAGCTGGTGATCGAGGGCGAGCCGCAGCGGACGGGCGGACGGGGACCGCTCGGGCTGGTGCCCCCTCCCCCTGGCCCCCTCCCCCGCGCGCGGGGGAGGGGGAAAGAGGAGGTTAGTGACGGAGCGCGGGTGACGGTCCTTGTCGAGAGCCAGGCGGGGTACAGGAATCTTTGCCGGATGCTGACCTCGGCGGCTCTCGGCCGGCCCAAGGGGGAGGCTCGGGTGTCGTGGGACCTGCTGGCAGAGCACGCGGGCGGGCTCTGGTGCCTGACCGGCGGCGACGAGGGGATTGTCGCCCGCGAGATGAAGGAGGGCGGGGTGGACGCGGCTCGGCGGGCCATGGAGCGGCTGACCGTCCTCTTCAACGGCCGGATCCACGTCGAATTGCAGCGCCACCGGCTGCGCGAGGAGGAGCACCGGAACCGGGCCCTGCTCGATCTGGCGAAGAGGCTGCGGCTGCCGGTCGTGGCCACCAACGGCGTGTGCTACGCGCGGTCCGCGGACAAGCCGCTGCACGACGTCTTGACGGCGATCCGCCACCACACCACCCTGGACGCGGCTGGGAGCCTTCTCGCCTCCCATCGCGAGCGGCACCTGAAGAACGCGACGGACATGGCCCGCCTGTTCGCCGATCTGCCCGAGGCGCTCGCGGCCAGCCACGAGCTGTCGCAGCGCCTCGACTTCACCCTGGCGAACCTCGGCTACCGTTTCCCCGAGTACCCGCTGCCGCCCGGCGAGACCCCGTCGTCCTTCCTGCGCCACATCGCCTGGAACGGCGCCAAGGCCCGCTTCCGGCCGCTGACCGCCAAGGCGCAGGCGCAGATCCAGAGAGAGCTGGACCTGATCGAAAAGCTCGACCTCGCCGGCTACTTCCTGATCGTCTGGGACATCGTGAATTTCTGCCTGCGCGAGAACATCCTCGCCCAGGGCCGCGGCTCGGCCGCCAATAGCGCGGTCTGCTACGCGCTCTCGATCACCGCCGTCGATCCGGTCAAGATGGACCTCCTCTTCGAGCGCTTCCTCTCGGAAGAGCGCGGCGAGTGGCCGGACATCGACCTCGATCTCCCCTCGGGCGACCAGCGCGAGAAGGTCATCCAGTACGTCTACAAGCGGTACGGCGAGCGCGGCGCGGCCATGACCGCCAATGTCATCACCTATCGCGACCGCTCGGCGACCCGCGAGGTGGCGAAAGTCTTCGGCTACTCCCCGGAGCAGGTGGACAGCCTGGCCAAGCAGCTCGGCTCCTGGTCGTACGACGTCCACCAGGGCGATCCGAAGTCGTTCGAGGCCGAGGTGGCCGCCGCCGGCTTCGACCCCGAAGAGCCGCGCATGAAGCTGTTCCAGGAGCAGTGGGTGCGCATCCATAACCTGCCGCGCCACCTCGGCCAGCACTCCGGCGGCATGGTCATCGCGGCCGGCCGTCTCGACGAGGTGGTGCCGCTGGAGCCGGCCTCCATGCCCGGCCGCGTCGTGGTCCAGTGGGACAAGGACGACTGCGCCGACCTCGGCATCATCAAGGTCGATCTGCTGGGATTGGGGATGCTCAACGCGCTGGAAGAGATGGTGCCGACCATCCGCGCGCACGAAGGGGTGAACGTCGACCTCGCCCACCTGCCGCCCGACGATCCCAGGGTCTACCGCATGCTCCAGCAGGCGGACACCATCGGCGTCTTCCAGGTGGAGAGCCGGGCGCAGATGGCCTCGCTGCCGCGCAACCATCCCACGAGGTTCTACGACCTGGTGATCCAGGTGGGGATCATCCGTCCCGGCCCGATCGCGGGCAAGATGGCGAGCCCCTTCTTCGAGCGCAGGAACGGCCGCCAGCCGGTGACCTACGCGCACCCGAGCCTGAAGCCGATCCTGGAGAGGACCCTGGGCGTGCCGATCTTCCAGGAGCAGCTCCTGCGCGTCGCCATGGTGGCCGCGGGGTTCTCGGGCGGCGAGGCCGAGGAGCTGCGGCGGGCCATGGGCTCCAAGCGCTCCGTGGAACGGATGAACGCGATCGTGGAAAAGCTGCGCAAGGGGATGACCGGGAACGGGATCGTCGGCAAGGCGCAGGACGAGATCGTCCAGGCCATCACCTCCTTCGCCCTCTACGGCTTCCCCGAGTCGCACGCCGCGAGCTTCGCGCTGATCGCCTACGCCAGCGCCTACCTCAAGGCCCACCACCCCACGGCCTTCACTCTAGGGCTCCTCAACGCCTGGCCCATGGGGTTCTATCACCCGGCCACACTGGTCAAGGACGCCCAGCGGCACGGCGTCGAGATCCGGCCGATCGAAGTCCACGTCTCGGACTACCGCTGCCGTTGGGAGAACCGGGAGCTGCGCGAGGGGGAACGCCTGCGCACCGGAGAGGCGCCGCCGGCCGGAGCCATCCGTCTCGGCTTCCGGTTCGTGAGAGGCCTGCGCCAGAAGGTGGGCCAGACCATCGAGCGCGAGCGCAAGCGCGAGCCCTTCCGCAGCGTCGACGACCTGGTGGCCCGCTGCGCCCTGCACGCCGACGAGGTCGCGAGCCTCGCGGAGATCGGCGCCCTGGCCTCCTTCGGCCTGACCCGCCGCGCCGCCATGTGGCAGGTCGCGAGGACCGCCCGCCCCGCCGGTCCGCTCCTCGACGAGCTCGAAGATCCGGAGCCGTCGCCGCTGCCGGAGATGAGCCCGGTCGAGGAGACCCAGGCCGACTACATCGGCAC
>DASVEF010000071.1:0-2253 GCA_036380715.1 Thermoanaerobaculia bacterium
AGGAAAATTCGACCCTCCATCCTGGCCGATGACGGTGGTGGTGATGCCCTGGCTGATCGCGGCGAAGACCGTGCGGTCCTTCGCGAACCCTCCGTCATGATGGCTGTGGGTGTCGATGAACCCCGGAGCGAGGACCAGCCCCCTGCCCTGGACGACGCTGTCGCCTTCCTGGGGCCGCAGAGGGCCGACCGCGGAGATCCGGTCTCCGCACACCCGCACGGAGGCCACGCGGCCGGGAGCGCCTGTGCCGTCGACCACGGTGGCCTCCTGGATAAGGACGCAGGAGCGCGGGGATTGGGCGCTCGCGGGTGCGTCTGAAAAGAGCGCCAGAACCAGGGAGAGCAGAGGAAAGGCTTTCGGCATATTCGTCACTCCACATAGGCGGTAGTAAGATCTTAGAACACCGGGGGGGTGTGACGATCATGAAGTCTCCCCAGCAGATCTCTTCGACTCAGATTGTCCTGGACGGCAAGTACAGGCTGGAGGAACGGCTCGGCGAGGGTGCCACCGGCGTCGTCTACCGCGCCCTTCACCTGGGTCTGAAGAAGACCTTCGCGGTCAAGCTGCTGAAGGCGGGCTCTCTGAACCCTCTCTCGCTGGCGCGGTTTCAGAGGGAAGCCGAGGCGCTGGGACAGCTCCGCCATCCCCACGTGGTCGAAGTCACGGATTTCGGGATGGGTGATGCGGCGGGAGGAGTCCCCTATCTCGTCATGGAGCTCCTGGACGGGATCACGCTCGCGGACGTCTGCCGCGAGCAAGGTTCTCTACCGCTGGAACGGGCGCTGCCTCTCCTGGATGCGATCGCCGCGGCCGTGGACGCCGCCCATGCGCAAGGCATCCTGCACCGCGACCTCAAGCCCGGCAACGTCCTGCTCTGCAGGACGGACGAAGGCGAGCCGCTCGTCAAGGTTCTCGACTTTGGTCTGGCGGAGACGGGGACCCTTTTCCCTCGCGCCAGAGGAGACCTCGAAGCCAGCGAGGAGGACTCCCGAGAGGATCTGACCGCGACGGGAGCTCTCCTCGGGACTCCTCTCTATGTGGCGCCGGAGCTGATCCGCCAGCATGCCGCCAGCCGCGCCTCCGACCTCTATTCGTTCGGGGTGATCGCCTACGAGGTCCTCGCCGGCAGGCCTCCGTTCCAGGGATCGACGGCGCAGGTCCTGGCCGGGCACCTGGAAGAGGAGCCTTCCCCTCCCACTCCGTCGGGAGTGCCGCTTCCCGAGGAGATCTGGCAGGCGCTGCGAGAGCCTCTGCAAAAGGACCCGGCGCTGCGTCCCGCCAGCGCGGGGGACGTGGTGCGGCGGGTCCGGCGGGCCGCGGAGCGCACAGCTCTGGCGCAATGGCGGACCACGGAAATTCCGCGCCGGGCGTGGCTCTCCATCCTCCTGACCGCTGCCGTGCTGCTCGCGGGCTTTCTCCTGCCCTGGCCCACGTTCCCGGCGGTAGAACGCCGGATGCACGACCTGAGACTGCGGGCGGGGCCGATGCGCCCTCCGGACCCGAGAATCCTCCTCCTTACGATCGACGAGAAGAGAGAGCTCTCCCTCGTGGATCGGGCGGACGAGATCGGAGACACACTCGACCGCGTCTTTGCGGCAGGAGCGCGCGGCGTGGCGGTCGCCCTGCTCCTCCACGAGAATTGGAGCGATTCTCCAGAATTTTCAGATCTCATCCTCCGTCATCCCGAGACACTCACACTCGCGGCCTTCTCAGGGCCGGACGGGCTCGTGACCGGCAGCGACTGCGTCGCCGGCCTGACCGCGGCGGCGCTCGGTCCGGACCGGACCGCGAATCTCTTCGGGTTCGTCAATCTCGATGAGGATCGCGACGGCGTTGTCCGCAGGGGCCGGCTGGGACACCGCGACCAGTCCGGCAGGACGCGGCCCTCCTGGGCCGCGAAAGCCGCGGAGGCGCTCCGCGCCGGCAGCACCCCGCCGAGCGAAACCGGCAACGTCTTCTGGCTCGACTCGCGAATCGACTGGCCGCGCTATGCGCGGATCTCCTGGCGCGACTTCCCGGCCGCGCTCGACCACGATCCCAAGCTCTTCCAGGATCGGCTCGTCCTGGTGGGAGCAGGCTTCCGGGGCTCCGGGGACGACTGCCACCGCGTGCCGCACCGTTCCAGGAAGACCGCCGTGGTCTCAGGGCTCACGCTCCAGGCGTTGCTCGTGGACACCATCGCGGCCGGATTGCCGGTCCGCGAGCCGGGACGGGCGCCCGTCCTCGCCGTCGTGACGCTGCTGGCCGGCCTCG
>DASVEF010000072.1:0-2308 GCA_036380715.1 Thermoanaerobaculia bacterium
GTCCTCGAATGCGTCCCGGCGGACCTCGCGGCCGAGATCTCCGACCGGCTGTCGATCCCGACCATCGGCATCGGCGCTGGAGCGGCCTGCGACGGCCAGGTCCTCGTCTACCACGACCTCCTCGGCATCGAGGAGCGGATCGCGCCCCGCTTCGTGCGGCGCTACGCCGAGCTGGGCCGCCTCTCGCGCGAGGCCATCGAGAGCTTCGCCGAGGACGTCCGCGCCGGGCGCTTCCCCTCGGCCGCGGAGAGCTATGGAGCCCCGGCGCGGACCTCACCCCCCGGCCCCCTCTCCCATCTCCCGCCCTCTCCCCCGCCGGGAGAGGGGGAGAGGGAAATGGCGGTCGGCAAGCTCTACGGATAAGAACGGCCGATGAACATCGTACGGACCGCGGCGGAGCTGCGCCGCCAGCTCGCCCTCTGGCACATGCGGGATCGGACCATCGGGTTCGTCCCCACCATGGGTGCGCTCCACCAGGGCCACCTCTCCCTGGTGCGGATCGCCCGCGAGCGGGCCGAGCGGGTCGTGGCGTCGATCTTCGTCAACCCGGCCCAGTTCGCGCCGGGCGAAGACTTCGAGCGCTACCCGCGCCAGCCGGAGAAGGACGCCGGCATGCTGCGCGAGGCCGGCTGCGACCTCCTCTTCCTGCCCGAGGTCGAGACGATCTACCCACCCGGCCACACCACCTTCGTGGAGCCGGGCGGTCCCGGCGGCCCCGGCGAGGGGCTCGAAGCGGCGCACCGGCAGGGGCACTTCCGCGGCGTGGCCACCGTGGTCTGCGCCCTCTTCAACCTGGTGCGGGCCGACGTGGCGGTCTTCGGCAAGAAGGACGCCCAGCAGCTCGCCGTGGTGCGCAAGATGGTGCGCGACCTCCACATCCCGGTGGACGTCGTGGCCGGGGAGACCGTGCGGGAGGAGGACGGCCTGGCCATGTCGTCGCGCAACGCCTACCTGTCGCCGGAGGAGCGCCGGGCCGCCGGTGTCCTCTACCGCGCCCTGAGCGCCGCCGAGCGGGCCGTCCACGCTGGCGAGCGCCGGGGCGGCGAGGTGCGCCGCATCCTGCGCGAGACGCTCGACGCCGAGCCGCTGGCCCGGGTCGAGTACGCCGAAGTCGTGGACGCTCACAGTTTCCAGCCGCTCGACACCCTGAGCGGCGACATCGTGCTCCCCCTGGCCGTGCGGATCGGGGGGACGCGGCTGATCGACAACTTCCAACTGGCGGTCGAGGGGTGAAGGACCGCCTGCGGGTAGAGATATGGAAAGAACGCTCCTCAAATCGAAGATCCACCGTGCCACGGTGACGGACGCCAACCTCCACTACCAGGGATCGGTCACGATCGATCCCCTGCTCATGGAGGCCGCGGACCTGCTCCACCACGAAAGGGTGGAGATCTACAACGTGACCAACGGCGAGCGCTTCGCCACCTACGCCATTCCGGGCAGGCGGGGGGCCGGAGAGATCGTGATCAACGGCGCCGCCGCGCACAAGGCCACGACCGGCGACGTCGTCATCCTGGCGACCTACGCGACCTACTCGGACCAGGAGGCGCGAGCGCACAAGCCGTCGCTCGTCTTCGTGGACGAGAAGAACCGAATCGTCCTGCAGGCGGAAGAGAGGGTGGAAGAGGCGTGGCTGGCGGAGGCCTCCTGATGCGCGCCCTCACACTCCTCCTCATGTTCCTGGCCGGCTGCAGCAGCGGCTCGACTGTCAGCGAGCCGGCCAGGGCCCAGGTCCCGTTCGAGACGATCGTCCAGAGGTCGGTGCCGGGCGGCTCGGGTTCCGAGCGGCGCGAGGTCATCCGCGACGAGACAGCCTGGCGGGCGGCCTGGCAGGAGTTGGGAGCGGGAGGTGAGCCGCCCGCGGTCGACTTCGCCAGCGACATGGTGATCCTGGCCGCCATGGAGACCCAGGGCTGCGTCTCGCGGGTGACCATCCGCTCGGTCGTCGATGCCGGCTCCGAGCTGGTGGTGGATCTCCTCGAAGCCCCGCCCGCGCCCAACTGCACCTGCATCACCTCCGAGCGTCCGTTCCACGCCGTCCGCCTCCGGAGATCGGACGAGCCGGCGCGCTTCGTGGCGGAGCGCGGCCAGACGAACTGCTGAGCTGCCTCTTCTCCCGCAACTCCGCCTGGGGTTGAAACCCCAGGCTGGATTGTTTCGCTCCAAGGAGCGACTCCTCCCGCGATCCTCGCCCGCAGGGCGATACAGCCTAGCCTGGGGTTTCAACCCCAGGCCTGCGCGGCGGCCATTTTCAGAACAGGGGCTTGCGGGGGAGGGGCCGGGGGAGGGGGCCTTCCGCTACAATCGC
>DASVEF010000073.1:0-46455 GCA_036380715.1 Thermoanaerobaculia bacterium
GAGTCCCGGTTCATCGCTGCAGGGGCACCTTGATGTAGAGTTTCGAGCCCATGACGTACGAGTGGTCCCCCACCTCCTGGCAGAAGAAACCGGCGACGCAGCAGCCGAGCTATCCGGATGAGCTGCGCCTGGAGGAGGCGCTGCGCGATCTGTCGTGCCTGCCTCCGCTCGTCACGTCCTGGGAGATCGAACGGCTGAAGACCCAGCTCGCCGAGGCGTCGCGGGGCGAGCGGTTCCTGCTCCAAGGGGGCGACTGCGCGGAGAAGTTCGAGGACTGCACCTCCTCGTCGATCGCCAACAAGCTGAAGATCCTCCTCCAGATGAGCCTGGTGCTCACGCACGGCATCCGCAAGCGGGTGATCCGGGTGGGACGGTTCGCCGGGCAGTACGCCAAGCCGCGCAGCGAGGACATGGAGACCCGGGGCGGCGAGACGCTCCCCTCCTACCGGGGCGAGCTGATCAACCGCGCGCCCTACACCCGCGCCGACCGCACGCCCAATCCCGAGCTGATGCTGCGTGGCTACGAGCGGGCGGCGCTGACCCTGAACTTCATCCGCTCGCTGATCGACGGCGGATTCGCCGACCTGCACCATCCGGAGTACTGGGACCTCGACTGGGTCCAGCACTCGCCGCACGCCGAGGAGTATCACCGGAGGATGGCGGCGATCACCGATTCGCTGCGCTTCTGGGAGAACCTGGCGGGCCAGCCGCTGGGCGAGGCCAACCGGGTGGACTATTTCACCAGCCACGAGGGGCTCCACCTGCTCTACGAGCAGGCGCAGACGCGCCAGGTGCCGCACCGCAAGGGTTGGTACAACCTCTCCACCCACTTCCCGTGGATCGGCATGCGCACCGCCCAGCCCGGCGGCGCGCACGTCGAGTACTTCCGCGGCATCACCAACCCGATCGGGGTCAAGGTGGGGCCGTCCATGGCTCCCGAGACGGTCCTCGAGCTGGCGGAGATCCTCGATCCCCACCATGAGCCGGGCCGCCTGACTTTCATCCACCGCTTCGGCCACCGCCGCATCGCGGAGGGTCTGCCGCCGCTGATCGACGCCGTGCGCGGCGCCGGCCGCACGGTCGTGTGGGTCTGCGACCCCATGCACGGCAATACCGAGAGCACCTCGACCGGCCTCAAGACGCGGCGCTTCGAGCACATCCTCTCGGAGCTGGAGCAGGCGTTCGACATCCACGCCGCGGCCGGCTCCTATCTCGGCGGCGTCCATTTCGAGCTGACCGGGGAGAACGTCACGGAGTGCGTCGGCGGCGCCCGCGGCCTCTCCGAGGACGACCTGCGGCATTCCTACCTCACCCAGGTCGACCCGCGCCTCAATTACGAGCAGGCCCTGGAGATGGCGCTGCTCATCGCGCGGCGGATGTCGCGCGACCGGTAGGCCCCTCACCCCCACCGCCTTTCCCCCACTGTAGAGACGCCCCGTGGGGCGTCTCCTCCGATCCGAAGGCAGCCCGCTGGGAAGGGCACGGATCGGTGAACGGTCAATGGCCTATTCCAGAAAACATCGGCTGAACCGCGGACCCGCTGGGGTCTCTGGAAGGATTCCGCCGCTGCGGAGACGCCCCACAGGGCGTCTCTACAGTGGGGCAACTCGCAGCAGAAGCCTCGGTAAGGTAGCGCCTATGGGGGCCGGGGGGTGAGGGTTCACCGCGCCATCTGCCACCTCCGCCGCGGTTACAGCCGGGATGTACACTCATACTGCCAGAGGAGGGATCGCCATGGACGAGCCGTTGAGCCAGGTGGTTGCATTCGAGGAGCCGCAGACGGACATCCGGGGTTGGGTCCTGGGATGGGCGATCACCACGGCCGCGGTCGCCGCCACCGGGGGTACGGCGGGCTGGCAGCAGTCCCCTCCCTGGAGCCTGCCGCTCGGGATGGCTCTCGGCGCTCTGGGCCTCTTCGTGGGCTCGTGGGTGGCCGACCGCGAACGCTTCAGCGCTCCGGAGCTGAAGGCGCGCCGCTGGATGGCCTCCCTGGGCTGGGCCCTCGCGTTCGTCGCGGGCCTGTCGCTGCTCCTCGCGGCCTCCTCCGGACTGCTCTCCCTGATCCTCGGCGCGGGGCTGATCGGGCTGGCCGGCGGCGCGGCCAGCGCCGCCCTGGGCCGCGCCTCCTGGCTCCGCGGGGGCGCACTCTGGGGGACAGCCTTCGCGATCGGCTTCATCGCGAACGTCTTTCTCGGCTACCTCTTGGGCGGCGTGGCCGATGCCCTCGCCGGGGACGCGGGGTTTATGCTGGGGATCGCCCTCTCCGGAGCTCTCGGGGGCGCGCTGGCGGGTGGCGTCGCCTGGATGCTGGACGGTTGACGCTCAGCGGACCGGCCGCCGTCCCGCGGGAGCCCCGGTTCCCACGCCGACCTCTTCCAGGATCTCCGACAACGTCTCGCCACCCTTGGCCACGAAGTCGAGCGTGCGGATCGGGAACGGAATGGTGATGCCGTTGGCGTCGAAGGCCTCTTTGATCCTCAGGATCGCCTCGCTGCGCGCCAGGAGGTAGTCGGTCTGCCGCTTGAACTCGATCCAGAAGCGGATCGAGAAGTCGATCGAGCTCTCCCCGAACTCTTCGTAGAACAGCTCGATCTCGCGGTCGGGCAGCCGGCCCGTCACCCCCTCCACCGCCTGCATGGCGATCCGCCGGACCTTCTCCAGGTCATCCCCGTACGAGACCCCGACCGTCAGGTCGATCCTCCGCCGGCCGAGCTGGCTGTAGTTCATGATCGGGTTCTCGAAGACCTGCTTGTTGGGGATCAGGACCATCTGCCCCTGCTGGGAGATGATCTCGGTCCAGCGGAGCGTGACCTCCTTGACGACGCCGAAGTAGTCCTGGGTCTTGATCAGGTGGCCGCGGCGGAACGGGCGCTGGATCGACAGGTACATCCCCGCCATGAGGTTCGCGGCGATGTCCTGGAAGGCGAATCCCAGGGCCAGGCCGACGATGCCGGCCCCGGCCAGCAGCGAGGCCACGGTCTTCTGGAGCCCGAGGATTCCCAGGGCGACGGAAGCGCCGACGACTACCACGGCCAGGTAGAGCGTCTGGGACAGGAGCCAGCTCACCTGCTCGCTGTGCGAGACGCGGCGCAGGAGCCGCAGCGACAGGCTCCGGAGCCCCCGGGCCAGGAGCCAGAAGGCGATGAGCGCGAGAATCGCGAGGCCCAGGTTGGGGAGCAGCAGGACGAAGTCCCGTCCCCAAACGATCATTTTGCGAGCGAGCAGGTTCCACGCCTGCGGAAAGCTCATGCAAGTTTTTCAAGGCAACTTGTATGCCAGGCGGGCTTCCAGCCGCGCCTTGACCTCCGGCCATTCGTTCCGGATCACGCTGTAGACCACGGTGTCGCGCATCTGGCCGTTGGAACGCATCTGATAGCTGCGCAGCATCCCTTCCCGGACGGCGCCGAGCTTTTCGATCGCCCGCTGGCTGTGGGCGTTGTTCGAGTCCGTCTTGAGCTGGACGCGCACGGCCCCCAGCTCCTCGAAGGCGTGCCGGAAGAGGAGGTACTTGCTCTCCGGGTTCACCGGGGACCCCTGGTGGGCCTTGGAGATCCAGGTGCGGCCGATCTCCAGGCCGAGGTGCCGCGGCCGGATCTCCAGATAGCCGGTCACGCCCATCGGCTCGCCGGTCTCCTTCAGCACGATGGCGAAGCCGAGCGAGGCCGGCGCCTCGATGGCCGTCTTCTGGAGCCAGTCCCGGAAGGCCTCGAAGCTGGAGTCCAGCGGCCACTCCAGGACCCAGCGGAAGATCTCGGGATGGGCGTGCTCCCACAGCGCCGGAGCATGCTCCAGCGTCAGGGGCTCGAGACGGATCGTCCGCCCTTCCAGTCGTACGGGTTGGACCTTCATGGGGCAGGGAGTCTAATCCACGCCCGCACGTTCTTCTCCAGCAGATTGAGAGGCAGCGAGCCGTTGCCCAGGACCTGGTCGTGGAAGGCGCGGACATCGAACTTCGGCCCCAGCTCCTTCTCGGCGAGGGCGCGCAGCTCCTTGATCTTCAGCTCGCCGATCTTGTAGGCCAGCGCCTGCCCGGGCCAGACGATGTAGCGGTCGACCTCGACGACGATGTCGTGCTCGGTCTTGGCGGCGTTGGCCTTGAAATAGTCGATCGCCTGCTGCCGGGTCCAGCCCATGGAGTGCATGCCGGTGTCGACCACGAGCCGGACCGCCCGCCACATCTCATAGGTGAGCTGGCCGAACTTGGAGTAGGGGTCCTGGTAGAAGCCCATCTCCGTGCCCAGGCTCTCGGCGTAGAGCGCCCAGCCTTCGGCGAAGGCCGTGTAGCCGTCGTGCTTGCGCCACTCGGGGACCCCTTCCATCTCCTGCGCGAGCGCGACCTGGAGGTGGTGCCCGGGCACGGACTCGTGCAGCGTCAGCGCCTCCATCTCCCACTTCGGCCGCGACTTGAGGTCGTACGTGTTGACGTAGTACGTGCCCGGCCGTCCGGCGGCGAGGGAGCCGCCGTCGTAGTACGCCGTGGTCTGCGACTTCTCGGCGTAGGACGGGATCGGCTTCACTCCGTACGGCAGCCGCGGGAGCTTGCCGAAGAGGTGCGCGAGCTCGGGATCGGCCCGCTTGGCGATCTCGCGGTACTCGGCGACCAGGTCTTCCGGCTTGTCGAAGAAGAACCGCGGATCGGTGCGCAGGAACTGGATGAACTCCTCGAAGCTCCCCTTGAAGCCGGTCGAGGCGATCACCTTGTCCATCTCGGTCCGGATGCGCTGGACCTCGGAGAGCCCGAGCTCGTGGATCTGCTTCGGGGTCAGGTCGGTCGTGGTCTGGCCGCGGACGTTGAAAGCGTACCAGGCCTCGCCGTCGGGCAGCGCGGTCATCGCGATCGTCTCGCGGGTCCCCGGGATGTAGGTCTCGGTCAGGTAGCGGTGGAGCTTGCGGAGGGCGGGGGCGACCTGCTCGCCGAAGGCGCGCACGGCCTCGCGGCTCAGGCGCTGCCGCTCCTCCGGCCGGACGCTCTCCGGAAACTTGTTGAAGGCGGTGAGCATCGGGCTCTGCAGAGCGTCGTCCACGATCAGGCTCTTCACCTGGTCGGGCACGTCGCGCAGGGTGATCCGCGGCGGCGTGACGCCGGCCGCGAGCCCCTTCTCCAGCCAGGCGATGGTCTGGTCGATCACGGCCGGCAGGCCGCGCAGGCGGGCCAGGATGTTCTCGTAGTCCTCGACCGTGCGCCCCGGCATCAGGGCCAGGAGCTGCGTGGCGTCCTGATGCACGCCCCCCACCTGGCTGATCTGCAGGTACTCGCCGGGGAAGCGCCGGGCTTCAACCTCCCGCTCCAGACTGCGCTGCGCGAGGTCGTAGAGCACCTGCTCGGAAGGGGTGAGCCGGGCGCGGTCGATCGACCGCAGGGCGAGCAGCACCTTGTCGGTGGTCGCCTCCCGGCGCTTCACCGCCTCGGGGGACTGGTCGCTCCAGCGGTCGTGCCGGCCGGGATACCCGAGGTAGGTCGCCATCTCGGGGACCTCCTGGATCTGGTGCTCCCAGGCCAGGTCGAAGAGCCGCTTCAGCCGCTCGCTGTCGCTCCCTTGCCCCTTCGCGGCGGCGATCTCCTCGAAGCGCTTGTCGAAGTCGGCCGCCTGAGCGGCGGTGGCCGCGATCAGCAGCGCGGCGCAGAAGAGAAGTCGTTTTCTCATGACATTCCTCATATTTCCCCCTCTCCTCCGGGAGGGGGGGGTCAGGGGGTGAGGGCTCATCGCCGGCCGCTGGCCTCGAACGTCACCTCCAGGGGGACCTTCTCGCCCTTGCGGTCGACGACGGCCTTGACCGTTTCGCCGGGCTTGGAGCGGCGCAGCACGAACATCAGGTCGTGGATGTCGCGGATCTCGGTGCCGGCGAGCTCGACGAGGCGGTCGCCCCGCCGCATCCCGCCCTTCTCCGCCGCGCCGCCGGGGCGCACGCCCGCGAGCAGCACGCCCGGCTGGCCGTCGCCCGCGTAGTCGGGCACGGTGCCGAGCGCGGCGCCGTAGGAGCGGACGTCCCCCTGCGGCGCCGGGGCCGGCGCGTTCTTGTAGGCGAGGCGCTCGGGACGGTTCGCCAGCCGCTCGGCCACGCCGGCCACCACGCCCGCGACCCGCGCTCCCCCCTCCGCGTTGACCTTGTCGGCGTCGTCGGACGGCTTGTGGTAGTCCTCGTGGACGCCGGTGAAGAAATGGAGGACCGGCACGCCCGCGGCGTAGAACGGACTGTGGTCCGACGGGCCGTAGCCGCTGCCGCTCAGGGAGCATGCCAGCTCGGCCTGCTTGCACGCGGGCGTCACCAGCTCGTCCCAATTCTCCGCCGATTCCGATCCCAGCACCGTGAGGGCGTTGCCGCGCAGCCGGCCGACCATGTCCATGTTGAGCATGCCAGCGAAGTCGTCCATGCGCAGGCCGCCCGGCGGCTGGCGGGTGAAGTGGGTGGAGCCGAGCGTGCCCATCTCCTCGCCGGAGAAGGCGACGATGTAGACGTCGCGTTGCAGCTCGCTCCGCCGGGCCGCGAGCTGGCGCGCCGCTTCCAGCAGCGCCGCGGTGCCTGAGGCGTTGTCGTCGGCGCCGTTGTGGACCTCGCGCGAGTCGGGCGCCATGGAGCCCTGGCCGCCCAGGCCGATGTGGTCGTAGTGGGCCCCCACCACCACCGCGCCCGGCAGGCGCTCCGGCGCTCCGGCGCGGATCACGCCCACGACGTTCGCGGCCTGGCGCATCTGGAACCGGAGGTCCACCGCCAGGGAGGCCCGGCGCCCTCCCTGGGGATCGTCCTGAAACAGGGGAGCGCCCGCGCCGCGCTTCAGGAAGACGACCGGGATCCCGGCGTCCCCGGAGCCGACGGCCAGCCCGGTATCGATGCGCGGCTCGGACAGCGGCGCCTCGGCCGGCGGCTCTTCTCCCTCAGGAAAATCCACCACGATCAACCCCTTGGCGCCGTGCTCGCGCGCGTTCCACGCCTTGTAGCGCAGGTCGCCGTAGCGGCGCGACACGCCCTCCTCCTTGAAGAAAAGGTTGTCCGGCGTGAAGCGGCGGACGACCACGATCTTCCCTCGGGCCTCGATCCCGTGGTAGTCGTCCACGTTCAGCTCGGGAGCGGTGATGCCGTAGCCCGCCACGACCAATTCCCCCTCGGCCCGGCCCTCGTTGCCGCTGGACGAGAAGGAGGCCGGCTGGAAGTCCGAGCGGGCCAGGGGCTTGCCGTCGATCGCCACCGCGGTCCCCTCTCCCACCTCCACGGCCACCGGGACCTCGAAGCTCTGGAACCAGGCTCCGCCTTTCTCTCCGGGCTCCAGGCCCAGCTCGCGGAGGCGGGCCGCGATCCAGTCGCGCGCCTCGTCCAGACCCTGGGTGCCCACGCCCCGCCCCTCGCGCGCATCGTCGGCCAGCCATTGGACGTCCGAGCGGTAGCGCTCGGCCGCTCCGCTCTTCTCCCCTCCGTCCACCCAGCGGGCCACGAAGACGTTGGTCTCCCCGGGCGCGCTCTGGTTGCGGTTGGAGGCGAAGGCCAGGCGCGTGCCGTCGGGCGAGAACAGCGGGAAACCGTCGAAGCCCGGCGTCCAGGTGATCCTCTCCAGGTTGGAGCCGTCGGCGTCGATCGCCCAGAGGTCGAACTCGCGCCCCTTGGGGTCGCCGTGGTTGGAGGAGAAAATGATCCGCCGGCCCGAGGGGCCCAAGGGGAAAAACGAGGGCGCGAAGGAGGCCACGCCCAGGCTCGTCACCTGGCGCGCTGCGCCGCCGTCGGCGTCCGCCATCCAGATCTCCAGCTTGCTCGGGCGCACCAGGCCTTTGGCCAGCAGCCCGCGGTAGTCGTCCAGCTCCGCCCCCTCGGCCGGCCGGGAGGCGCGCCAGACGATCTGCGAGCAGTCGGGCGAGAAGAAGGCGCCGCCGTCATAGCCCGGGGTCTGAGTCAGCCGCCGGACGTTTTTGCCGTCGGCGTCCATCCGGTAGAGCTCCAGGTCGCCGTCGCGGGTCGAGGTGAAGAGGATCGATCCGTCCCTGGAACAGACCGTGGCCTCGGCGTCATAGGCCCGGTTGTCCGTCAGCCGGACGGGGTCCGAGCCGTCCGGCCGCGCGGACCAGATCTCGAAGTCGGGATCGACCGGCCAGACGTAGCCCTGGGAGCGGTCCGGAGGCGGCGGGCAGGCCTCGCCCGCGTGATGGGTCGACGAGTAGAGGACGCGCCCGCCGTCGGCCGTGAAATACGCGCAGGTGGTCCTCCCCTTGCCGTTCGAGACCTGCGCCGGCTCTCCCGCGCCGTCGGCGGGCATGCGGAAGATCTGGTCGCAGGAGAACGGCGGCCGGGTGGACTGGAAGACGAGCTGCCGGCCGTCGGGGGACCAGTAGGCCTCGGCGTTCTCCCCTCCGCGGGTGAGCTGGACGAGGTCGGCGAGGTGCGTCTCCCGGGGATCGACGGCCGGCGCGGAGTCCGCCCCGGCGGCACCGGCCAGAGAGAGCCAGACGAGCGAAACAGCGCAACAAATCCTTGATACCATTCGTATCCTCACGCAGAACCATGACAGACAACGGAGCGCGGACGAGCCGCCATTCCCCCGCAGGACCCTCTGTCCGGTCGCCGAAGCTTAACCCGTCGCCGGGGGAGTTTCTGAGAGACCCCTGAGAACGGGAAGAAATCGGCTGCCGGGAGCGTTGCGGGTTGAAGCACATGATAGCCTCCACCGACGGTGCGTCCGGGGGCGGGACGCCCAGCCGGTGTTCTAATCGTGATCGCCCGCCGCAGGAGTGAACATTACCCATGAGTGAATCCGAAGAGAGCAACAAGGACTTTGGCACGATCCTCGCGGAGTTCGAGCAGACGGAGCCCGAGGACCAGCGCAAGGATCCAGCCGTTGGCGAGAAGGTCAAGGGGCGCGTCCTGTCGGTCACCGACACGGCGGCGTTCGTCGACCTCGGAGGGAAGTCGGAGGGGATGATCGACATCGCCCAGCTCCGCGACGCCGCCGGCAACGTGACAGTGGCGGTCGGCGACGAGCTTGAGGCGACGGTCACCGGCACCGACGCGGAGACAGGCAGCCTGGTGCTGCGCCGCAAGGCCGGCCGCGGCCAGGAGGTCGCCGCCGAGATCCGCCAGGCCCACGAGGCCGGCATCCCGGTCGAGGGCCTGGTCACCACCATCAACAAGGGTGGCGCGGAGATCCAGGTGTCGGGCATGAGGGCCTTCTGCCCGCTCTCGCAGCTCGACCTGCGCTACGTCGAAGACCCGAGCCAGTTCGTCGGCCAGAAGCTGATGTTCCGCGTCAGCCGGATCGAGCCCGGGCGGACCCGCCCGAACATCGTCCTCTCCCGCCGCGCGCTGCTGGAGGAGGAGGCCGAGTCCAAGGCCGCCGAGACGCGCGAGAAGCTGCAGGTCGGGGCGGTGCTGCGCGGCAAGGTGACGTCGCTCGCCAGCTACGGCGCCTTCGTCGACCTCGGCGGCCTGGAGGGCATGCTCCACGTCAGCGAGATCGGCCACTCGCGGGTGTCTCACCCGAACGAGGCGCTCCAGGTCGGCCAGGAGATCGAGGTCCAGATCATCAAGATCGAGAAGGGCAAGGACGAGAAGCGCCCGCGCATCTCCCTGTCCCGCAAGTCGCTGGAGCGCGATCCCTGGAGGGACGTGGCCGAGCGCTTCCCCGAAGGGACTCAACTGACCGGCCGCGTCATGCGCGCGGAGACGTTCGGCGCCTTCGTCGAAATCGCGCCGGGCATCGAGGGGCTCGTCCACATCAGCGAGATGGGCGCCAACCGCCGGCTGAACCACGCCCGCGACGCGGTCCAGCTCGGCCAGGACGTGCAGGTGCGCGTGCTCGGCGTCGACCCCGGCAAGCGGCGCATCTCCCTCAGCATGGGGAGCGGGCCCGGTTCCGGCGGCGGCAACGAGCGGCCGTCGTCCCGCGACCGCGGCGAGTACCGCGGCCGCGACCGCGGCCGTGACCGGGAGGACCGCGAGGAGTACGAAGCCTACGCGGCCAAGACCACCAGCAGCGGCTCCGGCTTCGGCTCCATGGCCGACTTCTTCAAGAACATCAAGAGCAAGTAGGCCGCGCGGGGTCCTCCCCCGCCGGCCTTCGGGCTTCCTCTTCTTTCCCGCCTATCTCTGCAGGCCGCGGGGCGCTCACCCTTCCCGGAAGTGAGGGCTCCGGCAAATTTTCCTCGTTCCCTCTAGCGGACCGGCAGGAAGATTTGTACAATGCCCCCAGCTTATACAGCGACAGAGACATAGGCGGTAACGAAGTTGAATCGCAGGCAGTTTCTCAAGACCAGTGTACTTGCCGGCACCGGGGTGCTCTGCGCCCCGATGATCAACCGGAACCGGTTCGCCCTCTTCGCGGACACCGTCGACTACTCCGCCCGCGCCATCGACCTGGTCGCCCAGTCGACCGTGATCGACATGCTCGGGCTGCTGACCCTGGACTGGCCGAAGCTGTACGCCTGGCAGCGGCGGGCCGGGAGCTTCGGGCAGGAAGAGTTCCTGAAGCTGCGCAAGTCGGGCATCCAGATCTTCCATCCCGCGGTCGACCCCAACCACGAGCGTCCGCGCGAGGCGGCCCTCAAGTGGACGGAGGATTGGAACCGCTTCCTCGTCAACTACCCGGGCTACTTCGTGCGCATCGACAGCGCGTCCGACCTGCAGCGGGCGAGGGACGAGAAGAAGGTCGGGCTGCTGATCGGGTTCCAGAACTCCGACCACTTCGACAGCGTGGAGGACGTCGCGTTCTTCCACGGTCTGGGGCAGCGGGTCTCGCAGCTCACCTACAACGACTGCAACCGGATCGGCGCCGGCTGCAAGGAGACGCGAGACACCGGGCTGACGGAGTACGGGGCGAAGATCGTGCAGGCCATGAACCGGCTGGGCATGGCGGTGGACGTCTCCCACTGCTCGGAGCGCACCACCATGGATGCCATCGTCATCTCCCGCAAGCCGGTGCTGGTGACGCACTCCAACTGCCGCGCGCTGGTCCCCCATCCGCGGTGCAAGTCCGACGCGGTGATCCGCAAGCTGGCCGCCCGCGGCGGGGTGATGGGGATCACGGTCGTGCCCGCCTTCGTCCGGCAGGACCGGCCTGCCAGCATCAACGACGTGCTGAACCACTTCGACCACGTGGCGCGGCTGGTCGGCGTCGAGCACGTCGGCCTGGGCAGCGACACGGACGTCGACGCCATCGATCCGCGCACGCGCCAGGTGCGGTCCCGCTACGCCGTGCGCGGCCTCAAGCACGCGCGGCGCATCTTCGACCTCACCGCGGGCCTGATCCGCCGCGGCTACCGGGACGAGCAGGTCAAGCTGATCCTCGGCGGCAACTTCCAGCGGGCGCTCACCGAGATCTGGAACCTGGAGCCCACCCCGGCCGTCAGGCCGGCCTGATCCGTCTTGTAAAAAAATTGTTGGACCGGCGCGGAAACAACGTGGCTGTGCTACCCTAAACGCCGTCAAACAATGATTTTTTCGTCGAGCAGGAGCTGCCACACGCCCATGGTCGAAAGCCATCGTGGAAGCCGGTCCATTCCGTCCCGCATCGCGATCGCCTGCCTGGTCGCCGCCTCGTTCCTCGCCTCCCCGGCCGTGGAAGCGCAGAGCCTTCTGGGCTCCAAGGCCTCGATGCTGCGGCAGAACGAGATGGCGAGAGACCACGACTACACCTATCTGCGCACCGGCGACGACATCCGCGGCTTCGCGCGGCGCGGCCTGCTGGTCCGGGTGCGCGGGGGCTCCAACCTGAAGGTCATCGACGCCTCGTATCCCTACGCCCGGCCCGAGGTGAAGACCTTCCTCGACCGGCTCTCGCGGCAGTACCGGAGCGCCTGCGGCGAGAAACTGGTGGTGACCAGCCTCACCCGTCCGACCACGCGTCAGCCGCGCAACGCCTCGCCCCTGTCCGTCCATCCGACCGGCATGGCGGTGGATCTGCGCCGCAGCGGCCGCCCCGCCTGCCGCGCCTGGCTGGAGAAGACCCTGCTGACGCTGGAGGAGGAGGGGGTCGCGGAGGCCACGCGCGAGCGGCACCCCCCTCACTACCACGTCACGCTGTTCCCCCGGCCCTACATCCGCTACCTGGCGGGACGCGGCGTGGACGAGGGGGTCCAGGTCGCCAGCGCGTCATCGACCAAGAGCGGCTCCGCGGCCCGGGCTTCCAGCAGCACGAAGAGGTACCGGGTCGGCCGCGGCGACAGCCTGTGGAGCATCGCCCGGCGCCACCACACCAGCGTCACGAGCCTCAAGAGGGCGAACGGGATCAGCTCCAGCCGTCTGAAGCCGGGGCAGGTGCTGACGATCCCGGCGCGATAAAGCCTGGGGTTGAAAACCCCAGGCTAGGCTGTTCCGCCCCTGGCGGGCGGCTCCCCCTCCTGCTCCTCGCCCTCCCAAAGGGCGATACAAGTCCAGCCTGGGGTTTCAACCCCAGGCTGGTGAGGGGCTCTCAGAGATTCCAGGAGATGCCGACCGCGAATTCGCGGCCCGAGAGGTCGATGTCCCCGAAGCTCTCGAAGTCATCGCTCAGCTCGTCCTCCGCCTGCGTCCAGCGCCCCTCCGCGAACAGAGAGAAGCGCGGCGAGAGCGGGGCCTCCAGCCCGACCAGCCCGTAGTAGCCGAAGGTCACGCCCTCGGACTGCAGGGTGGCCGAGAAGATCTCGTCGTCGACCGTGCGGAAGTCGATGAAGTCGCCGTCCTCCTCGAGCTGCCAGAAGTAGGCGCCGGCTCCCGCTCCGATGTAGGGGATGATCGGCGAGTCCGGACCCGTCAGGTTGAGCAACACGCCCAGGTTCGCCGAGGCGATGCTGAGAGTGGTGTCGTGGCGGATCTCGTCGCCGAAGTTGTCGACGAAGTCCCGGTAGGCCTGCGTGGTGTCCCCCTCGTAGACGGTGCCGCCGAACTGCAGGCTCACCCGCGGGCTGAGGCTCAGCAGATAATCGGCGCCGAACGAGACGTTCTCGAGGTCTCCGATGTCACCGGTGAACTCGCTCTCGTTCTCCTCCCAGTACTCGGAACTCCCTTCCGGCAGGAAGGAGCCGAGGCGGAGGCGGAAAGCGCCGTCCCGCTCGTAGTATCCGCGTCCGCGGTACTGACTCCAGGCCGGAGCGACGGCCAAGAGCAACCCCATAACCACGAACGTAGTGCGCAAGGTCTTGGTATTCATTGTCATTTGTCTCCTGTAGGAGTACCTCCTGCCAGGCTGCTTCAGCAACCGCGATGCCAGGGGTTTCGCGAAGCCCCCGCACCACGGCAAGCTTAGATTTTTCAACAGGATAGACGAAAGCGAGAGACTTGGAGGCAGGCGGGAGAAACGGAGGGCCGCCCTTTTTTGAGGACGGCCACTCTCCTCTACCGGCCTCCCATGCCGAAAGAGGCTCATCGGCGGCAGGACGTGCTCTGGGGATGCGCCGCGACGGCGGCGATCTCCTCGGACGGCACGCCCGCCAGGAATTCGGTCCCGCGGAAAGAACGGGCCACCAGATCGCGGTTCGCCTCCGGACGATACGCGGCGAATCTGCGAGCCACGTCCCCCGCGCCCTGGTGGATGTCGAGGACTTTGACCGGCGTGCTGCACGAGAAGTCGAACGCCGCGAGGTCGAACCGCCGGATCGCCCGGTTCTCCCGAGTCCGGTAGTGCACCCGTTTGCTCCGCAGGTCGTAGACGATGCTCCACTGAGTGTATGGACCCTGGGCGACGCTGTCCAGAACGTCGAAAGCGTAGTCTACGGGCGGCTTTCCGCCTGGACCCGGGCGATAGCTCCGCAGCAGGCTGGAGGCGCGGGCGAAGCGGGCCAGCGAGCTCCCGCCCTCGAACGCCTTGGAGCCCGGCGCGGCCTCGCTCCTGCGCAGGTATCCCAACGATTCGGCGTAGGTATGGTTGGTGAGCACCGGCACGGGCAGCTCACCGCCCGAGTGAGGGACCAGCCTGCCGTCCAGGAATTCGATCGTGGCGCAGGCGCCCGTGCGGTCGCAGACCAGATAGTGGATCTTGGCCATGGAGACGATCCGCACCCGGCCGGCCTCACGGACTACGTCCTCGACGCGATCGAAGCGGTCGAGCTGGTACTGGATCCACTCCAGGCAGTCGAGGCCCGGACGGCCGTCGGGATCGGGATAGCGCGTGTCGTCCAGCCACATCAGCTCGACGACCAGCCCCGCCTCGTTCATGCCGCCGTTCGGGAACTCGCGGCCGTACTGGTTGAAAGTGACGCTGCCGTACTTCGACACCCAGGTCGCCGGCCGGTCCTTCGGCGGCAGCATGGCGGTCTTGGCCACCCCGCGCTTGTTGACGACGAGCAGGGCGTCGTCGACCGACCAGTCGTAGTTCTTGCCGAAGAGCAGCGCCTCCTGATCTTTGAGGCAGAAGGTCGTGCAGGCGGCGGCCTCGCGGGCCACGGTCCACCCGCACAGCGCGAGCAGGAGAGCAGTCCCCATCCTCTTTTTCATCTCCGGTCTCCTTCGATCGTGAACAGAGGAACTCTCGCGATGCGCGTCGTATTCCAGAGCGCGCCGGGCACAGAGTGTGCAGTCAAGAGCTGAGGGGCTTGGGATTTCCTCAACCCACATGAAGGAGGTGCGAAGATGAGGAGAATTTCGGTAGCCATCGCGTTGGCCCTGCTGCTCTGCGTGATCGGGGCTCCGGCCCTCTATGCCCAGACGCAGGACACCGGAACCACCTATGCCGAGACCGACCGGGACAATGAGACGGACTGGGGATGGATCGGGCTCTTGGGGCTCGCGGGCCTGCTCGGCCTGCGCAAGCGGCCTGTGGTCCACCAGGACGTGCACCGGACGACGACCGCTCCTACGCGGTAGACTGGGCACGAATGTGGCCTCAAGGGCGGGGGCGCACGGCTCTCGCCCTTTCCGTTTCCAGGGAGGATACGCGCATGATTCAACTCTTCGACAAGCGGACGGGCAATCCGCTCGGCAGCCTCTCCGACGAACAGTTCCAGTTCCTGGCCGATCGGCTGGAGGAAGAGTCGTCGGCGGACGACGACTACTACCTCAACCGGGCCACGGTCGACATCCTCGAAGAGGAGGGGGCGGATTCCGCTCTCGTGGCCCTGCTCCGCCAGATCCTCGGCAACGCCGACGAGGCGGAGATCCGCTGGTCGCGATCCTGAGTTAAAATTCCTGTATGACGACCGGCCATCGGCCGCAGGGTCCAGGGCGTCCCGGAGCGCCTCCGGGAACGGCTGCGCATGTCCAGTCCGCCCTCGCTCGGGACGGCCGTCCCGTCGTGCAGCCGAGGACCGCGGCTCCCGCCGCCGCAGCGCACCTGCAGAACGCCGTCCGCCCCCACGCCCATCCCTTCGCGCGGCCGGTGGTCGCCATCGCCGCGGGGGAGCGCGCGCCTCACGTCCACGCCGCCCTGACCCGGCGCACGGCCGCTCCGTCTTCCCAGGAATCGCCCGCTGAGACCGCCGCGGCCGGCGACTTCGTGCTCTACGAGGACCGCAAGACCCACGGCGGCCCGGTAGCGCCGCCCAAGCGGCCTGTCCAGGTCCTGCGCTGCGACGGCGATGGAGCGGGCTGCACCTTGACCAGCGTCGACACCGGCCGGACGCGGCAGGCCGGGACCGTCTACGCCGGCTTCGTGCGCATGTCCCGGTTCGGCGACGTCTACATCTCCGAGCGGCAGGCCGTGGACATGCCGGGCGACAGCCATCCGTCCATTGCCTCCGCGACTCCGGAGGGACGGATGGGCAAGGACAAGATCGTGGCGGCCGGCGAGGTCGGCATCATCAACGGCGAGATCGTGGGACACAACGACAAGACCGGCCATTATCAGACCCGCCGCAATAAACAGCAGTCCGGGCTGCCCACCTCCAAGTTCCACCCCTACACGGAGAGCCCCAAGGACTGGTTCAAGCCGGGGAAGTGAGCGGGGGGGCCACCACGCGCAGATCCCGCACGCGCTTGCGGTAGCGGAGCGGCGTCTCCAGGAGCGCGACCTCGCCGTCGAAATAGACAGGGAGGACCCGCTTGTGCGCCTCGATGGTGAATTCCGGCAGGCGCAGGCACTCGAAGCTGTCCGTTCCCTTGACGTCCCGGACCAGCCCCAGTAGCGCCAGGCCGACCAGCCCCAGGCGGCTCCGCGGGTTGGCGATGTAGAGGTACAGGTCGCCGCTCTCGTGGCGCGAGCGGGCGCTGTATTTGAAGAGGCTCATCTCGTACTCGTTGCTGCCGACGAACAGGAAACGGGTGTCGCGGACCATCTCCTCTCCCTCGGCCTTCACCCGCACCCGCAGCGAGGGGAGGCGCGGCAGCACCTTGAAGATCGCCGAGGCCGTGGCCGTCCACTTGCCACGGTCCAGCGTGCGGCGCTCCTGGTCTCGCACCTTCACGATCGGTGGATAGACGCCGAGCATCGAGTTGTTGACGAAGATCTCGCCGTTGACCTCGCCGACGTCGAGGGCGCGCACGACGCCGTTCGGGATCAGGCGGACGGCCTCCGCAAGGTCCAACGGGATGCCGAGGTCGCGCGCGAAATGGTTCAGGGTGCCGAGCGGCAGAACGGCGAGCGGCCTGTCTCCTCCAGCCAGGACGGAGGCGACCGCACGGATGGTCCCGTCTCCCCCGCCCGCGGCGAGCACCTCGGCTCCTGAAGCGAGGGCCTCGCGAGCGGTCTCCACGATTCGCTTTCCGGGAACGACGTGGACTGCAGCCTCCATCCCGGCGTCGCGGAATATCTCGCGCAAGGACGCGGCGTCGAGGTCCTCCTTACGCACCGTTCCGGCGTCGGAGTTGACGATGGCCGCGACTCGCATAGGTGCCAGGCTACTGAAAGTAGCCGTTCACGTCGATCACGACGTGCACGGTCCCGTTGCCTGTCACGGACGCCTGCACGGCGATCTGGCCGGTCCCGTCGTACGACAGGGGGACGATGCCGTTGTTCGCTCGATTCCGCCCGGCCACGAAGTTGATGGCGCTCGGGATCGTCAGGACATCGGCCGGGAACAGCTTCACATGACCGCTCCCCGTCGGGCCGACGGCCGTCAGGTTCACGGAGATCGCCCGGGCGTCGGCTGGGATCCCGCAGCTCCCGGCCATCGTGTAGACGCGAGTCTCGCCCGAAAGGATCGCGGTCTGCTGCCGCGTGTCCAGAACCCGGCACGGCACCAGGGTGTAGAAATCCGTGGCGGTATTGGAGCCGGCGAACGCGCAGGCCTCGTTGGAGTATCCGGAGTCGAGCGTCGCGGAGTGGGCCCGCATCCGGTAGCAGTAGACGCTGGATCCCAGGCCGTCGTCGTCCACCCAGGACGTCGTGTCAGCGGGCAGATCCGCCAGGTGCGCATAGGTGCCGTTCACGCCGAGCTTCCGTTCGAGCTCGAAAGACTGCTCTCCGTTCGACCGGTCCAGCCAGCCCAGTTGGATCGAGCCCGCCGTCAGGCCGAAGGCCTGGAGGGAGCCCGGAGAATCGAAGCGGAGGTAGGGGTCCATGTTCTGGACCGCGATGTCGGGAACCGCGTACGAAAGCCCGACGAAGAAGGATGGCGGAGCAATCCAGCCGGGGATCGCCGAGAAGTCGAGCCCGTAGAGTCCTCCGATCGCGAGGCCGGACACGGTCGCGCCGCTCGGCAGCCAGCCGGTCACCCCCTGGATGCGCCACTGGGCTCCGGCGGCCGCGGCCTCCGGCGGGACGATGTCCACGCGGATCGATCCCGTGATGCCCGGAGGGACGCCGAGATGGAGGCGGCCGGCCCCGAATTTGAGGTCGTGGCCCGGATCTCCCAGGTCAATCGCCTGGCCCTCCAGGAGGGATGCGACGTCGGCCGCCGTGGTGGAATTCGGATAGGCGCTAAGGACCAGCGCCGCCGCGCCGGCGACATGGGGGGTCGCCGACGAGGTCCCGTTGAATCCGCCGGCCCCATAGGACCAGGTGTCGACGTTCGCGTAGCTCGCGATGCGAGGCTTCGAGATCCCTCCGGTCAGCGCTCCGCCGGGGCCGTGCGTCGGTCCCCAGGAGCTGTAGGGCTCCAGGTTGTAGGAGCCCACGTCGACGGCCGCCACGGAAAAGGAGTGCGCCGCGGTCGCCGGATCCACCAGGCTGCGATCGCTCACCTTGTGCTGGAACGTGGGCGCGTTGTGCCCCATGAGGTCCAGCACCTGGCCTCCCGTGGCGGAGTACCTGGAGATGACCACGCCGTAGAGGGCCGTCGTGGGAGCGAAGCTCCCGATCCCCTCTGTCGGCGGCTGCGTCCCGCTCTGGATGTTCTCGGAGGCGAGGACGGGCTGCCAAGCCGACCCTGTCCAGCGGACCACGTACAGGTCGTAATCCTGGTTGGTGACCGGCCAGTTGTTCCAACGGAGTTGGAGGAACAGCAGGCGTCCGGCAGGGAGATTCCCGAGCTGGTTGATCTCGACGCCCGGCGCGAATTCATGGAAACCATCGGCATCGGTGTCCACGAACCCGCCGTCCCAGTGATAGCTCGCCTGGTTCCCCGCGGCCTGCACGTAGAGGGTGTCGTAGGTGTTGCGCGCGGTGTTGATGGCGTCCGACACCGGTCCGGTGCCGTCCCCGGGCTCGGTGTTGTAGAAGCCCATCGAGGAGGAGATGATCCGCCGGCCCGTCTGGGCGAGCTGCACGATCTTGCTCGCCATGTCGACCGCCGACGCCGGGCTCGCCAGGGTCAGCGTGGCGCCGGGCGCCATGTCGTGGATGATCTCGGCGCAGGCGGTGCCGTGCGGGCTGCTGGTGTCGAGCGTGCCGAGGGTGTAGTAGAACGGCAGCTCGCCGAGGTCGCGGGCGGTGAGTGAGCCCTGGAAGCTGTCCAGGATTCCGATCGAGACTCCCGTCCCCGTGAACCCCGCCGCATGCCAGTCGTCCGCGTTCGAGGCGTACACCCCCTGGGTGACGTAGGTTCCCGCGCCCACAGCCTCGACGCGCGAGACCGGCGGCTCCCCGAGAGGAAAGACCGGGACCAGCCGCTGGATGAAGCGGACGTCCGCGCGCCGGCCGAGCTCGGCGAGCGCATCCACGGGCAGGGAGACGTCGATCCAGGTCTTGTAGCGGGCCGTCACCTCTCCCCCGAGACGTTCGACCGCGCGCAGGACCGCGCCCGCCTCCCCCTCGCTCCGCGCGGTGAGCGTGACGTGCACGCGGTCCCCTTCGAGGCTCAGGCCCGACCGGGAGGCGGAGTCCTGGAGGCTCTGGCCGGCGCTCGCCGCGCGCAGGAGGTCGTTGAGGGCGCTGTCGAGGCTCGGAATCCCCTCCTTGGCGGTGCGCATCCCCAGGGACTCGGCGCGGAGATTCAGCGGCGAGAGCGGCGGCGGATCGATCGGAGCGGCGGAGGCCCGGCCGCCCGCAACCGGCAGGAACAGACAGACGACTGCGAACGAAACTCCGACAATCCTTCCGTACACGACTTCCCTTTCTTCGGGTGGACAGCAGCGGTGAGCTGAGAGGAGCTACGGAATTATGAACGAAAGGTTTTCGCCCCTCAAGTCTACGAGGGGCGCTGCATGGGAGATTCCGTCGAGCCGGCGTTCAGGGCTTTGAGGTCAGATCGTAATTCCCCGGGATCAGGCTTCCGGGGATGCGGTCGACCGTACCCCGGTGCGGGCGCGGCTTGGCGCCCGGAAGGCCTCCGGGAGGATTGCCGGGACCGTGAGGCTCGGGACCGCGACTGCAGCAGGGCGGGACCGCGATGAACGGAGGGACGTAGTAGAGCGGCACTCCGTACACGGCGGGCGGCGCGTAGCGGTCGAGCCGCTCCTGGAGCTGCATCTGCACGAGCGTGAGCTGGGCATCCTGGACCGCCCGGGTCCTATAGGCGGCCCGCAGCTCCTCCTGCTCGGCTCGCCTGCGGGCCCGCTCCTCCTCGTCGGCGCGGACCCGCGCCGCATACTCGTCGCGCGTGATCCACTGTCCGTTCGACTGGACGAACCCCCGGCGCCGCATGTAGTCGGAGTACGGGACCCAGCGGTCGAGCTGCTCGTCGAGCACGTACGCGTAGGCCCTCATGAAGGGGGCCAGCCCATCGAGGCCCGGCTCGGCCTCGGCCGCGGTCAGGGCCGCCTCGCGAGCGCCGTGCGCGATGCCGCGCTCCTTCGCCCAGCGGGCCAGCGCCAGCCAGTCGGCCGCATCGGCTCCGCCGCGCCGCAGCTTCTCCTTGCGGCGCAGGTACTCGGCGAAGTCCGAGTCCGAGGACTCCACCCGGAGCACGTGGCTCCGCGGCAGGCTGAGCGATCCGCCGGGCATGCGGATCTTGACCTCGGAGTCGGTCACCTCCGCGATGACCCCCTCGAAGGCCCTCCCGTTCGCCAGGTACACAGTATCGGCAAAAGATGGAGCTGACAGGAAGAGGAGCGAGACGAGGGCGGCGCCGAGCCGAATCCGCATGAGCTTCCTTTCGTCCGCGAGCGAGCGGAGCTTCTCTATGGTAACACCGCAGAGCTATATCCAGATTTCGGGCTAGGATGAGCCCGATGATCCCGGGAGAGAGTCGCCGGACCGCTCTGGCCGTGCTGGGGATAACCCTCGCCTGCGTAGGCTGGCTCGGGTGGAAGGCCGTCCGCGATCCGGGCACCCCTTTCCTCCTCCACCAGGGCACTGCCGAGTGGGTCGTCTACCCAACCCCTCCGAGCACCCTGTCCCGCTGGGAGGCCGAGATCGACGCCCTCTTTGTCCGGAGCTTCGCGCTGGAACGCCGGCCGGAGAGGGCGACCCTGCGCGTGCGCTGGTTCCGGAGCGGCGCGGTCCGCCTGAACGGCACCCTGATCGTGGAATCCGATCCGGGGAGGAGTTGGAAACGGCCGGTCGAGGTCGACGTGACAGCTCTCCTGCGCGTGGGAGAGAACCGGATCGAAGCGCGGGCGGTGAACGGCTCCGGACCGCCGGCGCTCTGGCTGTCGGTAGAAGCCGGCGACCTCGTCCTGGGGACGGACGAATCGTGGGAGGCCAGCCTGGCGGGAGCGGTCTGGCGTAAGGCGCGGCTCGCCAGGGCTCCCGTGCCGCCTCCTGCCCCGCGGTGGATTCCGGAAGGCTTGCCGGCGGTCAATCCCCGGCCTCTCTCCTCGGCACGCGCCAACCTGCCCATCCTCCTCGCCTTCGCGCTGCTCTCCCTCATCGTCCTGGGCCTGACGACCAAGAGAGGCGAACGGGGGCTCTCGCGCACGGAGGCTCTCGCGCTCTTCGCCCTGGTGGCCGTGGCCTGGGGGGCGCTCTTCTGGAACAACCGCCACCTGTCTCCCCGCTGGGGGTTCGACTCCTCCAGCCACCAGGAGTACATCCGGGTCGTCCTCGAAGAGGACCGGCTGCCGCTGGCCGACGAAGGGTGGGAGATGTACCAGCCCCCGCTCTACTACGTCCTCGCCGCCGGCCTCCTCCGGCTCACCGGGCACACCCGGCTCGACGAGAGCGCGGTCCCCTGGCTGCACGGGCTGGGCTGGGCGGCCGGCCTCCTGCAGTGCGCCGCCCTGCTCGCCAGCCTGCGGCTGCTCTTTCCGGACCGCGGGCGGCCCGTGATCGCCGGGCTTCTGCTGGGCGTCTTCCTGCCCGTGCAGCTCTACATGTTCCAGTACGTCACCAACGAGCCGCTGAGCGCCACGCTCACCTCGGTCGCGGTCTTCCTGGCCCTGCGGATCCTCCACCGGGAGGACACCTCGGCGCGCTCCCACGCCCTGCTGGGCGCCGTCCTGGGGCTGGCCATGCTCGCCAAGTTCTCCGCCTTGATCCCGCTGGCGGTGATCTCCGGCGTCCTCGCCGGGCGCCTGGTCCTGCGCAAAATCCGCTCTCCCGCGGTCTGGGCGCGGACCCTCGGCGCGACGCTCCTCATCTTCCTCCTGGTCTGCGGCTGGCACTACGCGCGCGTGGCGCAGCGCTTCGGCAGCCCCTTGGTGGGCAACTGGGACCGCGTCACGGGCTTCGCCTGGTGGCTGGACCCCGGCTACCGCACGAGCGGCGACTTCCTGCGCTTCGGCCGCTCGCTGGCGGAGCCGATCTTCAGCGCCTTCTGGTCGCTGCCGGACGCGGTCTACTCGACCCTCTGGGGAGACGGGATGATCGGCGGCTCCGCCGTGATCGCCGTCCGCCCCCCGTGGAGCTACGGCCTGATGGCGGCCGGCTACCTGCTCGCCCTGCTCCCCACCCTAATGCTGCTGACCGGCCTCGCCATCGCCGCCGTCCGCCTCGTGCGCCAGCCGCGCGCCGAGACCTTCCTCCTCCTCGGCCTCCTCGGCGGCACGGCCTTCGCCGTGGCGGCCATGAGCCTGAAGCTGCCGTTCTACGCCCAGACCAAGGCGTTCTACGGTCTGTCGGCCCTGATCCCGATCTGCTTCGTGGGAGCTCTGGGGTGTGAGGCCCTCGCAAGCCGCAGCCGGCTCGTCCGCGCGCTCGTCCTCACCCTGCTCGGCACCTGGGCACTGACCGCCTACGCCACCTTCTGGATTCCGGGCGGCGGCCCCGGCGAGCCCTCCGCGGCGGCCCTCGCCACCCTCGACCCCGGAGGATTGGTGGCCCGCTCCTCCCAAGCCGAGCAGCAGGGCCGCGCGAACCTCGCCGTCGCCCTGGCACGGCGCGCCACCGAGATCGACCCCGACCACCCCTTCGCCTGGCTGCAGCTCGGCTCCGCCCTCGCCCGGGCAGGAGCGGCGCGGGAGGCCGTCGAGGCCCTGCATGAGGCGTTGCGCGTGAGCCCCCAGGAGCCCAGGATCCACGCCGCGCTGGGAAAGTTGTACGCGCTGCACGGAGAGACGGCGAGGGCTCGGTACCACCTGGGATATGCTGAGCGGCTCCGCCCCAAAGAAAAAGGGCGGCCGGAACGGCCGCGGGTGAGACAATCATCGGAAGACAAGAGCGTTTCAGGCTCGGTGGCGCCGCGGTGAGGTACTTCAATTTTCGAATCCAGATCGTGACAGGAAATGCTGGCGAGTACGTCGTCCGGGCCCTGTCGCCCAGAGGGGAGGACAGTGCTCGTTTCGTCTCTCCGTTCCCACCGAGCGAACTGGATGCACTCAAAGCGGCCCTGGGGAGAATCAACCCGTCCGGACGCCAACTGATTTTCGATGGTTCCGAGGGCTCGGGCTCTTCTCCAGCAGAAATCGGGGAGAGACTTTTTGCAGCCCTTTTTCCAGGAGAGATACTCCGCCTCTACGAACGGAGCCTGGATCTCCTGGGAACTGACCCTGAAGCTGGTTTGCGGCTTGAGCTGATGCTCGATCCGCGTGACCCGAATCTCGCAATTTTTCAAACCTTTCCTTGGGAGCTGCTGCGACAGCCGGGTACACCGGAGTTCCTCGCCCTGAGCCGACGGCGGCCTGTCATCCGATACCTGGCCGTGCCCCGGGCGGTGTACGCGTCCCCCCAGGCATGGACCCTTCGTATTCTCGCTGTGGCCGCGAACCCGCGCCACGAGCACCTGTGCTCTCTCGATCTAACGAGGGAGCTCCGCAACCTCCACACAGCCATAGGCCCGACATCCAATCTGGAGATCGTCCGACCGGCAGCCCCCACCTTCGCAGCCCTCCGCCAAGCATGCTTCGAGCAGGAGTGCCATGCGCTTCACTTCATGGGCCACGGCGGCTCGGTGCCGGGGCGAGAGGAGCGGGTCCTCTTCTTCGAGGCCGACGACGGGAGCGCCGACCCGGTGCGAGGAACGGACCTCGTGAACAAGCTGGCGGATTTCCCGACCCTGCGCCTCGTCCTCCTCAACGCCTGCGAATCGGCGACGCTGCCGGACGGGACGGGGGACCCCTTGACGGGCGTGGCCAGCTCTCTGGTGCTCGGCGGGATGCCTGCCGTCGTCGCCATGCAGTTTCCGCTTTCCGACGAGGCGGCGATCGCATTCAGCCGCACCTTCTATCAGCGGCTCGCGGCAGGCGATCCGGTGGACGCCGCCGTCGCGGAAGGGAGGCAGGCCATCCACTCCGCAGACCCGGAAGGCATCGAGTGGGCCGCTCCGGTCCTCTTCCTGCGCGGCCAGGATGCGCCTCCTGAATCATCCGTCAGGAGACGGTGGGGCCCCCGGCTGAGCGCCGCTTTCCTGGTCCTTCTCCTGGCGACGCTGGCAGGAGTCGCAGGCCGCAACTGGTGGGTGGAACGGCTCGTTACAGAAGGAACGGTGTTCATCGAGCACGGACAGTGGTCTGAGGCAAGGGAACGGTTCCAGGCCGCCCTGAAGCTCGCGCCAGGCTCGGCAGAGGTCTTGTCAAATCTCGCGGCGGCCGAAGAAAGGCTCGGGGATCTCCGCACCGCAGAGGCCCACTACCGGAAAGCTGTAATGCAGCGCCCAGAATCCGCGGGGCATCTGTTCAACCTGGGACATTTCCTCAATGGCCGCGAGAGATACGACGACGCCTACCCATTTCTCCTGCAAGCCGCTCAGCGTGACCCCCGTCGGGCCGACTCCTTCGGCGAGCTGGCGCAGGCCGCACTCGGCCTCGGGATGCTAGAGAGAGCCCGCGGGGCATTGTCCACCGGCTTGCGCCTCGATCCGGAACGCCCCGCCTTGCACCGGCTCTTCGGTGAGCTGGAGCTGAAGTCTGGCAAGCCGCGAGCAGCGATCTCCCGTTTGAATGAGGCCCGCCGCCGTTACCCGCTCGGCGACCTCGGGCGGGTAGAGACGACCTGGCTGCTTGCTCAAGCCTATGACCGGCTCGGGGACGTGCCGTCGACCTGCCGCGAGATCCTCGAGCTTCGCCGCCTCGATCCGCCGGGAGTCACCTCCTGGGCTCACGCGGCCGAGGCGGTCGCTGCGAGGCGGCACTGCAGGCCCGAATGAGGGAGGAGCGATGAACGCCCGGAGATCCCTGACCGTACTCCTCTTGCTCCTGCTGGCGACGGCCGGCGCCGGGGCGGAAAAGCGGACGGAGCTCACAGCCATCATCACCCAGGTGGACGGCGCCGTGGAGGCCGACGGCCCCGGTCTGACCGGGATTCCGCGAGCGACCCCCTGGCAGGTCATCCGCTCCGGAGTCACGGTCCGGGTTCCCAAGGGCGGCGTCGCCGGCATCGTCTGCTCGAACCGTCGCTTCGTCCGCCTCCGTGGGCCGGCCTCCTGGTCGCTGACGGCGAAGGCCTGCGCCGCCGGCAAGGAGCTGACGCCCGCCGAATACACCCTGGTCGCGCCGCAAGGGGGGCGCTTCAAGGTCGTGAGCGGCCTGCTCGTCCTCGAAAGAGAGATGAGGGGAGGCGACGAAGGCGATCCGCTCGCTCCGGTGGTGCTGAGCCCGCGCAACACCGTCCTGCGGTCGCCGCGCCCCACGGTCTCCTGGACCCGGGTCCCCTCGGCGACCGAGTACGAGGTGAAGTGGAGCGGACGCCGGATCGCCGGCTACGATACGCGCCTTACGGCGGGAGACACCGCCTGCAAAGCGGATTCGGAAGGGCTCGAGGTTTGTTCTCTCCCCTGGCCCGCGGACCGGCCCGATCTGCCGCCGGGAGAGATCTTCTTCCTCAGGATCGTGGCGCGCCAGGGGATCGCCGAATCCTGGCACGGCAACGATCCTGTGGAAGCACGCACTCAGGCGATCGCCGAGGCTGAGGCGCTGGAAAACCGCTTCCGTCAACTCGACAGCCTGAGCCTCGGAGCGGGCGCCCTCGAAGCCACACGAGGTGGCCTGCTCGCCAGTGAGGGCCTCTACGCGGACGCCGCCGAGCTGTACCGGCGGGCCCTCGCCCTCGTGCCCGGCCCGGAGCTGCTCACCACCCTCGGCGACATTCACCTCGCCATGGGCCTGTACCTCCTTGCCGAGCCGCGCTACCGCGCAGCGCTCGCGGACGACGCGCCAGCCGTCCGGGCGGCGGCAGCTTTCGGACTCGGCCGCATCGCCTACACCCGCGGCAAGTATCAGGAGGCCGCAGACTCCTTCCAACAGGCGCGCAATCTGTACTCTCAGCTAACGCTCGGGGAGGAAGAGGAAGCGGCGCGTCAAGCGGCGCAAAAAGCGGCGGCGCGCGCTCCGAAATGAAAAATCGCCGTGAATCAACCGGGGTCGCCGGTGAGGGTGAAAGCGGCCCAGAAGAAAGGATGGCGCCACTCCTTTCCGCTGCGCAGGATTTCGAGCTGAGCCTGCCGCAGCGCCTCTGCGGCCGGGGTTCCCGCGCGCAAGCGGCGGTAAAAGGCCTCCATCAGAGCGCGCGACGCCAAGTCGTCCACCCGCCACAGGGTCGCCAGGACCGCCGGGGCGCCGGCGTAGAGGAAGGCCCGGCTCAGGCTTTCGAGCTCTCCCACGTCCGTCGCCGGACCAACCCCTGTTTCACAACCCGACAGCACGACCAGGTGGGTGCCGCGAAGGTCAAGACCGAAGATGTCGTGGACCGCGAGATCGCCGTCCGCCAATCGGATGCGGCTGAACAGCGGCCGGGCCGGATCGAACACAGCATGCGCAGCGATGTGCAGAGGGTCGATCGGCCGCGCCGCGGCGCGCAGGGCGGCGGCGCTCGCTTCCCGCCCCACGAGAGCCTGCGAACCATAAAGAGCCGCCACGGCGCGGGCTTCCGCGGCCGCCGCCGGCAGAGAGCCGTCCGGATCGCCCAGCGCCAACATCCTGCCACCCCCACGATTGCGCTTGGCCCGCATGAACGGGAGAACGCTCGCGCTCGGCAGCACACTGAGCGCGTAGCGTTCGACGAGCCAGGTTTTCCCCACGTCTGGAGTGAGGGCGGCGAAGGGGAGGGCGTGCAGCGCCCCGTGCGGCACCACGAGGACGTTCTTGTGATGGATGTGGGGCTCGAGCTCCCTGAACAGACGCTGATACAGGAAAAAAGCCTGTACCTCTATGGGCTTGTGCGTGGCGATCCGTTGCCGGAGCTCCTCGACCATCCGGGCAAGCTCATCTTCCGACGTCCAGAGGCGAACCAGATGCACCGAATCTCGCTCGATCACCCAGGCCATGCTTTCGTCTTCGAGCAGGAGATACTCGATGAGCGTCGTCTCGCCGTCGAGCAGCCTCTGGACCTCCGGCGCGGTGAGCGGAGAGGGATGGACCAGGGAAGCGTACTCAGGGTTCGCCTGTTGCAGCCGGATCCGCAGCGTTTCGTAGTCGCGGCGGGCGCCGTCGATCTCGCGCGCGATATGAGTACGCGCCAAGCGATCTTGCTCGGCCGAAGCCTTCCGCGTGAGGGCCTGGATCTTCTCCCGCAAGCTCTCTTCCTCGCGCAGTAGAACCGGATCAACCGCTTTCCGAAGATCCGGAGGCGAATTGCCTATCCGGCGCAGGAACGCCCGGGCACGCCCTCTCTCGGCGACGGCGAACGCCTGTTCCGCGTCGCCTTTTTGCGCCAGGAGTCTGGCCCAGCGCCCATAGGAGCTGTTCGCATTCTCGGCGAGCCCTGCCAACAGATCATCCGCGCGGACCTCGGAAAAAGCGGATTCGGAAATCTCGACGGCCTCGCGGTAGGCGGCGATGGCTGCCGCGGAATTCCACTGCTTCTCATAAGCCACGCCGAGAGCCCAGAGAGTTACAGCGCGCGGGCCGGAGCTCCCGATCTCACGCTCAAAGCGGAGAGATTGTTGCAGGAAGACGCGGGCTTCGTCGTAGCGTTCTTCGAAGAGCGAGATGAACCCGAGGAGGAAATTCAGAAATGCTTCCTCCTGCCGATCACCGAGCTCGCGGCTCAGCGCGAGCGCCGCTTCGGCATCGCGACGCCCTCCTTCCAGACGTTTCAGAAGGAAGAGGAGACTCGCGCGGAGCCTCAGCATGTACTCCTCGTCAGGACACGAGCCGGTCTGCCGTGCCAGCTCCAGACCCTGATCGATCTGCCGGAGCGCCTCGTCCAGGCGGTTGGCCGCGAGGAGTTGCATGATGGCGACCAGCGTTTGCACCGGTCGGTTCTGCTTGGCGATCTCGCGAGCCAACTCGCCGACGTGATGCAAGCGAGCGAAACCCTCATCCTCCCGGTTGAGCTTCAGATAGACGTCTGCGCTCGCGGCCAGAGAGGTCAGCTCGACCTCTCGATCAGGCGCAGCGCGGGAGACGGCGACGGCCTCTTCGTAACGGGAGAAAGCGCGATCATACCGGCCGCGGACGAGATCGATCTGAGCCAAGTGAATGAGCGCCTTGGCCTCCCCGCCCCGTCTGCCGATCCGTCGCTCGATCGCCAGCGCCTCCTCGAATCTCTTCCGGGCCTCCTCGAGTTGGCCCCGCATCTGGAGGATCTCCGCGCTGCCGCTGAGGGATCGGGCGAGCTCGCTCTGATCCCCTCCCTGGCGGGAGGCCGTCTCCACCTCCTCAAAAAGAGCGAGAGCCATGTCGTAGCGGCCGAGCTCCACATGGGCCTTGGCCATGTTGGTGCGGACGCGCAAGAGGCGCGATGGGTCCGCCTCACCGGCGAGGAGGACCTCCGCCTGGCGCAGAAACTCGAGCGCCTGCGCACCGTCACCCGTTTCGCTCAGCAACACGCCGATCGATTCGAGAAGATGGGCTCGATCCGCCGGCTTCTCCGCCGCGCCATTCCTGCGCAGCGCCTCCTGGAAAATGGGAAGGGCCTCCGCGCGACGGCCCTGCACGGCCGCCAGGAGCGCCAAGCCCTTGAAGCTCAACGCCTGGTCCTCGGTCGAGCCCACAGCCTCGGCGTCCGCGAGGAGCTCTCTCAAGAGAGACTCGGCTTCGCCATAGCGGCCGAGATCCCGGTAAGCCGAAGAGAGGCTGAACCGCAGGCGACTCCGCTCTTCGCAGGACCCGCAGGCCGTCAATCCTTCCTGAAAGTGGTCTGCAGCCCGGGCAGGCTGGCCGAGCATCAGCTCTGCCGTGCCGAGGACCTCCAGCGCCTCGGGCAGGCTTTGTTGTTTTCCTGACTCGCGCAGGAGGGAGACGGCGGCCGCCGCTTCGCGAGCAGCCGGCTCCCATTCGTCGCGCTCGACATGGGCCCAGGCGAGCTTTAGATGTTCGAGGCCGTCCTCGAATCCCGCGCCCAAGCCCGCGCGAGGCGCCACGAGGAGAAGGAGGCCTGCCGCGAAAAGACCGCAGGCCCGGCGGAGAGGGAACGGCTCGCCGAAAACGATGGCCATGGCAATGACAATACTTTAAATCACCGCCGGCCGCGCACCGCGCCGCGCCCGAGGAGGATGCGGCCGACGAGGTCCGGCTCCTTGAGCTTCGGGTTCTGCCGTCCCTTAGTGGCGCGCGCCACTTTGTCCGAGACGTACCTGTAGATTTCGTGGACGTCGATCTCGCCGTCGCCGCTCAGGTCGGCCGCGCCGCGCAATCCGTCCAGCAGATAGTAGGTGAACAGGCCGTGGCCGAGGTCGGCGCTCTCCTGGGCCGATTCCTCAGGCCCGCTGGCGGTCATTACGACGCGCCCCTTTCCCACGTGGGCCATGCGGTCGAGAAACTCGCCGGTGATCAGCGCTCTTTCTCTGTCCGCCTTCGGATCGAAGGGAGATCGTCCGCCCGCCGCGCCGCTGAAGCAGCTGTCGAGCAGGACGACGACCCGTTCCGGCGTCAGGCGGCGGAGGATGTTCGTCACCTCGTCCATGTCGAGGGCCGTGCTGAAGAGGTCATTGCGGTCGGCGTCGTAAGGGAGGAAGTACTTGCCGAGCCCGTCTGCATCGAGGCTCCCCGTTACCCGCTCGCGCATGCCGTGACCCGCAAAATAGAGGATCACGGTATCTCTGGGATCATTGGCTCGCGCCGCGAGCCGCGTTCCGAGAACGCTTTTGATCTCGCGCAGAGTCGCCTGCTCGTTGACCCGCAGAAAAATCTGGCTCTCGGGCAACCCGAAGGTGTCCCGGAAGTAGTCGAAGACGGCGCGGGCATCGGCATCGGCGTATTGCAGGCTCTGGATGGTCGTATCCTGGTACTTGCTGATTCCGATGGCGACCACCCAGAGCCGGCCGACCTCGGGGTCACGGAAAAGCGTGAGGGGCCGCGCGCTCCGCAGGCCCTGCCGCGTGACCGCGACCACCTCGAAACGGTTCTCCCCCTCCTCGAGTTGGACGGGAACTTCGTATTGCGCCACCTGCAGCCCGCCCACCGCCGCGCCGGCCGCGCGCCGGGCGGCATCGATCGGGAGCAAGCGCTCGTTCTGCGTCAGCCGGACCTCGGCCAAGTCCGTCGGTGATTGAACTTCGAAGCGCAGCACGATGGCCTCGGCGAGCAGGTGCTCGCCCGGAGTGTTGCGCAGGAAGGAGATGGTGGCGGGCGCCGCAGGGACGGCAGAGGAGGGCGGGAGGTCCGGCGCATGTTCTTCACTCGGAGCCGCCGCGATCACCACAGCGGGCTCATCGGTCACAGCCAGCGCCGTATCCTTGGCGAGCGAGGGAAAGTCCTTCTGTGAAACAGCGATGCGCAGCGGTGATGGACCGATCGCCGCGTTGCGCCGCACGTTGACCCTCACGCGCTGTTCAGGCACCACTCCCTGCGGGTCCAGGGCGCCGAAGGCGATCTTGCGTGTGCGAACGGGCACGCCGCGCTCGTCGAGGAGATCGACGCCGGTGGCCTCCGAGGTGACCTGCAGGATCACGTCCTCAGCGCGGAGCGTCCCTTGATTTCGCAGCCGGAGAACCAGCTCTCCGCCCGTGCCCCGGGCGAGAGTGGGCGGAGCGGCAGTTTCCAGCGAGATCTGCGGGCGGAGACCGCGGAAGGACAGGGCGAGGGGCTCCTGGCGTGGTGGGAAGCTCTGCTGGGAGATGCTCAATGTGAAGCCCAAATCAGTGAGAGATCGATCCATCCCATAAGCCCGGGGGACCTCAAACGTGAAACGCTGGACGGCTCCCTCGGCATGCACAGGCAGGTCGCCGATCTCGAGCACCGCCGGGCGGGGCGCCAGTTTGGGATCTGCAGATTCGATTGCGATCCGGACACCTCGCGCCGGCAGGTCGCCGCGGTTGGTCGGCGTCACCGCAACCTCGATCCGCTCTCCGTTGCTCGCGATTCCATCGCGGTTGCCGGTCGATCCCGTCGAGCTCCCGTCGTAGAGGCGATAGGCCAGCTCGATACCGGGTCGCTTCGTGCGGATCCTCCAGGTCTGGTCTTTGTTGGCGGAGGCGGCCTGGGTGCCGCGGGCGTCCACGACTTGGAAGGACAAGGGGAGCTCGCTCGCCTGGAGCGCGATCGGCAGGCGGAAGAAAAGCCGAGCTTCTTCCACCCGGTTCACCGCGATCCGCGGGATGACCGCCTTCGCTTCCAGGATCTCGGTGACGCCTTTGGGTGCTGCCATTGCGACGGTCACGCCGACGGCTTCCCCGGGGCCGGCGTTTCGCACCCGCACGATCGCTTCCAGGGTCTCGCCGTTGGCGGGCTGCCCATCGCCGTCACCTTGTGCCTGGCCGGAGGGCCGGTCGTTTAGTGTGACGTCCACGATTTCGAGCTGCGGCGGCACGAGTTTGCCGATGGGTAGCTCGAAGAGAACCGGCCGGGCCCCATACCCGCGCTTCTCGGCCGTCTCGATCCGGAGCTTTGCCGTGGCCGACGGGAGGTCGAGGTTGCCGGCGGCCCGAAGCACGACCTCCTTACTCTCACCGGGCTTAAGGTCTCCGACCGTCCCGGCTCCCGACAGCGCGACCTGCGGCGGATCGGACGTGACCCGGACCGCCACGTCGTAGGCCGGCCCGGGACCCTGGTTTGAGACCTGGATCCGCAGAACCCCCTCCTCGCCTGCGTCGAGCCTGCCGTTAGGCAGAAACGCCGTTTCATCGTGGAACCGGGCTGTCGTGATGATTCCTGCCGGAAGCGCCCGGTCCTTCGCCAACTCGTCGAGACGGTGCTTCAAAGTCTGGTTGGCAGGGATGGCTCTGATCAATCCATCGAACGCCCCGCCCAGAGCCAAAGCCCCCATCTCAACCCAGGCGTTCTTGAGAGCCCAATAGAATCGCTTGGTGGGTACACCGATGCTGCTCCCTTCGATCACTGCGATCGGATGACCTTCTGCATCCGTGACTGTCAACGAGATCTGGAGCTGCAGGCCTTCCAGACCGGTCGAGCCGCCCTCGATGAGCTTCGGGGTCGCCTGCGCGCGAAGCTGGATCTCTTCGGAGCTTGGCACCTCTCCTTCCCGATAGAGAGTCGTCCGGGGAAAGAGTTGTTGAACGATCTCGCTTAAGCGCTCGGAGAAGGCTGTGGCCAGATCGACTTGGTAGTGCTCGGCAGTCGCCGCCTCGTACGGCACGTCCTTAATGCGGTCAACCGTATACCAGTGGCGCGTGAAGACCGGGCGTTCCGACAGAGGGGTGACCAGGTACGCCGAGATCTGCTCCGGAGGCGCTGGAAGATGAAGGGCCACTCGCACCTTGGTGTCGAGAGGTTTCAATCGAGTTTTCAGCTTGGGGAGCGTGGCCGTGGCCATCACTTCCTTTTTAACGTTCACCTCCACCACGTCCTGGCCTGAAGAGACTCTCGGGATCAGGAGAAAGCCAAAGAAGAGAGCAAGCACCGGTAGACAGTGCGCGCAACGGCCCGAATGATGGGAGGTCCGGAGAGCCTTCATCTGCATGTCTCAATCCGAGTTACCGCTCTCCTGCTCCTGGTCCCGAAGCTCGAGAGCCCGCGAGAGCTCTTCTGGCGTGTAGAGGGGCAGGGCGGCTTTCCTGAAGTGGAGCCCATTACGAGTCACGATCCCTTGAGCGCTCACCTGGCGTGCCGTCTCGTGGAGGACGGCGTCCTCATAGTCAGCAAAGCCGAGATCGAGAGCCGTTTCGAGGACCGTCCGGCCCACCGGCGCGATCTCGAAGAGGCTGAGAAGCTTCTTCACTTCGGCGAGCGCCCGCTCGGCGCCGATGGCGCGGGTCGCGAGATAGTGGGTCGTGGTGACTGTCGTGGCGCAGATACACCCGGTCAGATCGCCCGCTTCCACCCGCGACAGAACCTCGGCCGAAGCCGCGGCATAGGGCTCTCGGTCCAACATCACGTCGAGCACGACGTTGGTATCGAAGAACACCCTCAAAGATGCTTTTCCTCAAGGTGCCGGCGATAGTCCTCCTCGTCGAGCCCGGAACCGGCCAGGACTCCGCGCAGCGACTCCACGATCGGTGTCAGCGGCCGAGGCTGGCGTTGTCCCGGCTCGGGGAGCATCTCCAGGTAATCGGCGACGAGTTGGGAAACCGACTTGCCCGAGCGGCGGGCATAGGACTTGGCCCGGTCGATCAACTCGGCATCGAGCCTCAAGGTGAGCTTGGTCTGCATGGGGTAGCTTCCTAACCTAACACTCTTACTTTAGCGTAGGTCTTGCGAGGATCAGCTCTCAGAATCGCCTGGAACCTGTTCCGAACCTATTCCCGCGCCCCGCGCCGCAGACCACCCCGGCACGGAGGCTCATGGGGCGATTTCCCGGCCGAAGCGGACCCAGGCGCGGGGGGGCCATCTCCTCGCGCCAGCGCAGGTTGCCCTGGCCGTACACGGCGCAGAGGGTCGCCCGACCGACGTGGAAGAAGCCCGATGTATAGGCTCCTTCGTCAGCGAGAGCGGAGCTCTTCCCGCAGCACCTGGCGCAGCGACTCGATTGTGACCGGCGCAGACTCCGGCGCCATCGCCGGGTGGCCAGCTTGCGCCCGTCGGTGAGCAGCTCCTGAAGACGCTGCGTCACCTCTTGCTTGCCCGCCATGTGGAAGGCTTGCTGGGCCATCAGCTCCAACCCCAGCTCGATCCTCTCCCGGAACCGGAGCCGCGGCGCTTCCAGGTGCGGGAAGTCCGTCATGTACTGCTCCAGCTTCTTGTCCAGCCGCTCCCAGCCGTTCACCGTCAGTCCGTACTTCGGTTCTCTTGCTATGGGTCTTCTCCTCAATGGGGGCCTTGATCCCCCGGGTTACGACGCCTGCATTGGCGCCGGTGAAACCCTTCGGCAAATCCCGGTGGCTCAACTGGGTTCCCGATCCAGAGCTGGCCAGCCGCCGGGCTACAGCATTGCTATGGAGCATATGAACCCACAGGCCCACATTCCTGTCAAGCCCCCATTTTGCGGATTCGATTTCTTTCATGCAGTTGACTTTCGAGAGATAGCCTTTACTATGGAGAAGCGACGAGAGGAACTATGCGGGATTATGGCGAGCTTTCCCTGCGACGCAAATTTGGTGAGAGGGTATTGCATGCAGATTCAAAGGAGAGAACGGCTCGGGAGGAACAGGGAATCCCTCTTTCCCCGGAGGGAATGGCTGGCAGAAGCTTTTGGAGGGCCGGACGGCGCGGGGGAATGGCTCTTTCCCTCCTTGTCGGGCTCCATTCCCCCCGAGGGAATGCCTTGCGGAGAGCTCTTCGGATCTTCCGAGGAACGGGGAATGCGACGTTCCCCCGCTTTCGCGAGGCATTCCCCGCTTGCCGGATCTCGACGATCGTGGGGAATGCGATCCGGAGACGAGGGAATGCCTCATTCCCCACGGGGAATGGCTCATTCCCTCCTTTTCGGGCTTCATTCCCCGGAGGGAATGCCTTGCGGAGACCTTTTCGGATCTTCCGAGGAACGGGGAATGAGCTATTCCCTCCCGATCGGACGGCATTCCCCCTCTTCGGGCTCTCATTCCCTCCGGGGAATGCGAGCCGCAGGCGGGGGAACGGCTCATTCCCGGCTGCCGGAGGGTCCGGCCACGGAGCGCCAGGCCTCGTAGGGGATCCTCTCCAAAGAAAAAGGGCGGCCGGAACGGCCGCCCTCGGAGTAAGGCTCGGTCGGAAGGATCCTGAAAGGCTTACTCGCCCTCGAGGACTTCCTGCGGCAGGCTGCGGATCTCCTCCTCGCCGAACTCGAAGAAGAGCTCCTCCTCCGCCTCCGGCTCGGCTTCGATGAAGTCCTCGGCCATGTGGAAGTCGTGGTAGTAGTTCATGCCCGTACCCGCCGGGATGACCCGTCCCACGATCACGTTCTCCTTCAGGCCGCGGAGGTTGTCCACCTTGCCGCTGATCGCCGCCTCGGTGAGCACGCGGGTCGTCTCCTGGAAGCTCGCCGCCGAGATGAAGCTGTCGGTCGACAGCGACGCCTTGGTGATGCCGAGGAGCAGCGGACGTCCGATGGCGGGGGTGCCGCCGGCGGCCGTGACGCGGTCGTTCTCCTCCTGGAACTTCCAGCGGTCCACCTGCTCGTCGATCAGGAACTCGGTGTCGCCCACCTCCTCGATCTTCACCGACCGCATCATCTGGCGCACGATCACCTCGATGTGCTTGTCGTTGATCGCCACGCTCTGCGAGCGGTAGACCTCCTGGATCTTGTCGGTCAGGTACCGCTGCAGCTCCTTCTCGCCGAGCACCTGCAGGACGTCGTGCGGGTTGATCGGACCGTCGATCAGCGGATCGCCGGCGCGCACCCGCTCGCCCTCCTGCACGTTGATGTGGATCGACCGCGGCACCAGGTACTCGCGGGTGTCGCCCATCTCGCTCTCGACGATGACCTTGCGCATGCCCTTGTGGACGTCGCCCAGGTGCACCACGCCGTCGATCTCGGTGATGATCGCCGGCTCCTTGGGGCTGCGGGCCTCGAAGAGCTCGACGACGCGCGGCAGACCGCCGGTGATGTCCTTGGTCTTGGTCGTCTCGCGAGGGATCTTGACCAGCGTGTCGCCGGGATAGACCTCCTGCCCGTTGGCCACCACGAGGTGGGAGGCCGACGGCAGCAGGTACCGCTTCTCGCGCCCGCCCTCGCCGTGGATGAGGATCGCCGGCACCCGCTTTTCGTTGGCGGAGGCCTCGACGATGATCTTCTGCGACAGGCCGGTGACCTTGTCGGTCTCCTCGCGGACGTTCTCGCCCTCGACGATGTCCTGGAACTCCACCTTGCCGCCGATCTCCGAAAGGATGGCGGAGGTGAAGGGGTCCCAGGTCACCAGCTCGGTGCCCGGCTGGACCTCGTCGCTCTCGTGCACCAGGAGCTGCGAACCGTAGGTCAGGGCGTAGCGCTCGCGCTCGCGCCCCTTCTCGTCGGTGATGACCAGCTTGCCGCTGCGGTTGATGACGACCAGGGCGCCGCGCTTGCTCTCGACCGTGTTCACGTTCAGGAACTTGACGACGCCCGGGTTCTTGGCGATGTGCTTCGACTGCTCGGACACGCGGCTCGCGGTACCGCCGTAGTGGAAGGTCCGCATGGTGAGCTGCGTGCCAGGCTCGCCGATCGACTGCGCCGCGATGACGCCCACGGCCTCGCCGATCTCGACCATCTTGCCGGTGGCCAGGTTGCGGCCGTAGCAGAGGGCGCACACGCCGCGCCGCGTTTCGCAGGTCAGCACGGAGCGGATCTTCACCCGCTCGATGCCGGCCGCCTGCACGGAGTTGCCGAGCAGCTCGGTGATCTCCTGGCCGACCTCGACGATCAGCTCGCCGGTCATCGGGTCGTAGATGTCCTCCTGGCAGGTGCGGCCGACGATGCGGTCGCGCAGCGGCTCGAGGATCTCGCCGCCCTCCATGATCGCCGTCACGGTGATGCCGTCGATCGTGCCGCAGTCGACCTCGTTGATGATGACGTCCTGCGCCACGTCGACCAGACGCCGGGTCAGGTAGCCCGAGTCCGCCGTCTTGAGCGCCGTGTCGGCCAGACCCTTGCGGGCGCCGTGCGTGGAGATGAAGTACTGCAGCACGGAGAGGCCTTCGCGGAAGTTCGCCGTGATCGGCGTCTCGATGACCTCGCCCGAGGGCTTGGACATCAGGCCGCGCATGCCGGCGAGCTGGCGCACCTGCTCGCGCGAGCCGCGGGCGCCCGAGTCGGCCATCAGGTTGATCGGGTTGAACACGCCCGTGGACTTCTCGATCTCCCGCATCTCGCGGAACATCTCCTCGGAGACCTTCTCGGTGGTGCGGTGCCAGATGTCGATGATCTTGTTGTGCCGCTCACCGGCGGTGATCACGCCGGCCGAGCGCTGCTTCTCGATCTCGATGACCTCCTTGCGCGCCTGGTCGAGCAGCTCCGGCTTGCGGCTCGGCACGACCATGTCGTCGACGCCGAAGGAGATGCCCGCCCGGGTGGCGTAGAGGAACGTGATCTCCTTGATCTCGTCCAGCATGCGCACCGTGGCCTCGTTGCCCAGCTTGATGAAGCAGTAGCCGACGAGGTCCTGCAGGCCGCGCTTCTTGAGCAGCCCGTTGATGAACGGGATGTCCTTCGGCAGGTGCATGTTGAAGATCACCCGGCCGACGGTGGTCTCGATCAACTGGCGGTCCAGCTCCTCCAGCTCCGCGTGCACGACGTTCTGCTTGTCGTACTGCGTCTCCAGGTTGATGTACGGGCCGCTGTAGCGGACCCGGATCGGGGTCAGCGTCTCCACCTCGCCCCCCTCCAGCGCCAGCAGCACCGAGTCGAAGTCGGCGAAGACGCGCCCCTCGCCCTTGGCTCCCTCCTTGCCGAGCGTCAGGTAGTAGCCGCCGAGGACGAGGTCCTGGGACGGCACCGCCAGCGGCCGGCCGTGCGCCGGGGAGAGCACGTTGTTGGCCGAGAGCATCAGCACCTTGCTCTCGATCTGCGCCTTGGGCGACAGCGGCACGTGGACCGCCATCTGGTCGCCGTCGAAGTCGGCGTTGAAGGCGGCGCAGACCAGCGGGTGGATCTTGATCGCCTTGCCCTCGATCAGCGTCGGCTGGAACGCCTGGATGCCCAGGCGGTGGAGGGTGGGCGCGCGGTTGAGCAGCACCGGATGGTCCTCAATGACCTCCTCCAGCGCGTCCCAGACCTCGTCCACCTCGGCCTCGACCATCTCCTTGGCCGCCTTGATGGTCCCCACCAGCCCCTTCTCCTCCAGGCGGTTGTAGATGAACGGCTTGAACAGCTCGAGAGCCATCTTCTTGGGCAGGCCGCACTGGCTGAGCTTGAGCTCCGGACCGACCACGATGACCGAACGGCCCGAGTAGTCGACGCGCTTGCCGAGCAGGTTCTGGCGGAACCGCCCCTGCTTGCCCTTGAGCGTGTCGGACAGCGACTTGAGCGGCCGGTTGTTCGAGCCCTTGAGCACGCGGCCGCGGCGGCCGTTGTCGAACAGGGCGTCGACCGCCTCCTGCAGCATCCGCTTCTCGTTGCGCACGATGACCTCGGGGGCGCGCAGCTCGAGCAGCTTCTTCAACCGGTTGTTGCGGTTGATCACGCGCCGGTAGAGGTCGTTGAGGTCGCTGGTGGCGAAGCGGCCGCCGTCCAGGGGGACGAGCGGGCGCAGCTCCGGCGGGATGACCGGGATCACGTCCAGGATCATCCACTCCGGCCGGTGGCCCGACTTGCGGAAGGCATCGACCACCTTGAGCCGCTTGGCCGCCTTCAGGCGCCGGATCTGGCTGGTCTCGGTGCGCATGATGATGCGCAGCTCCTCGGCCAGCTCGTCGACGTCGATGCGCGACAGCAGCTCCTTGATCGCCTCGGCGCCCATCTTGGCCTCGTAGGCGCCGTCGCCGTACTTGTCGCGCAGCTCGCGGAAGCGCTCCTCGGTGAGCAGCTCGCGCTCCTTGAGCTCCGTCTCACCGGGATCGATGACGACGTAGCTCTCGAAGTAGAGGATGCGCTCCAGGTCGCGCAGGCTGATGTCCAGGAGGTGGCCGATGCGGCTCGGCAGCCCCTTGAAGAACCAGACGTGCGAGACCGGGCAGGCCAGCTCGATGTGCCCCATCCGCTCGCGGCGGACGCGGGAGCGGGTCACCTCGACGCCGCACTTGTCGCAGATGACGCCGCGGTGCTTCATGCGCTTGTACTTCCCGCACAGGCACTCCCAGTCCGTGATCGGACCGAAGATCTTGGCGCAGAAGAGGCCGTCCCGCTCCGGCTTGAACGTCCGGTAGTTGATCGTCTCGGGCTTCGTGACCTCCCCGTAGCTCCAGGAGCGGATCTTCTCCGGCGACGCGATCGAGATCTTGATCGCGTTGAAGTCCCGGGGAGTCTGTGCCTTGTCAAAACTGCTGAATGGTTGCAACTTGTTTTTCCTCCCTTAGACCTTGAGGAGCTCAACGTCGAGACAGAGGCTCTGGAGCTCGCGGACGAGCACGTTGAACGATTCCGGCAAGCCCGGAGGCTCGGGCACGTCACCCTTCACGATGGCCTCGTAGACCTTGCTGCGCCCTTCCACGTCGTCGCTCTTGACGGTCAGCAGCTCCTGCAGCGTGTAGGCCGCACCGTACGCCTCCAGCGCCCACACCTCCATCTCTCCGAAGCGCTGGCCGCCGAACTGCGCCTTGCCGCCCAGGGGCTGCTGCGTGATCAGCGAGTACGGTCCGATCGAGCGGGCGTGGATCTTGTCGTCCACCAGGTGCGAGAGCTTCAGCATATAGATGTAGCCCACGGTCACCTTCTGCTCGAACGACTCGCCGGTCATGCCGTCGAAGAGCACGGTCTTGCCCGAGGAGGGCAGGCTCGCCTCTTCCAGCAGATCCTTGATGTCCCGCTCGCGCGCGCCGTCGAACACCGGCGTGGCGAACTTCAGGCCGAGCACGATGCCGGCCCACCCGAGGTGGGTCTCCAGGATCTGGCCGACGTTCATGCGGCTCGGCACGCCCAGCGGATTGAGCACGATCTCGACCGGTGTGCCATCCGGCAGGTAGGGCATGTCCTCCTCGGGCAGGATGCGCGAGATGACCCCCTTGTTGCCGTGCCGGCCGGCCATCTTGTCGCCCACCTGCAGCTTGCGCTTCATGGCGACATAGACCTTGACCAGCTTGATGACGCCGGGCGGCAGCTCGTCGCCCTTCTGCAGGAGCCCGATGCGCTCCTCGTTGACCCGGTGCAGCACCTCGATGTGCGAGTCGGTCTTCTTGTAGACGATCTCGACGGCGTCGATCAGCCGCCGCTCGTCGACCGGCAGGCGCAGGATCTCCTGGCGCGTGAGGCGCTCCAGGGTCTCCCCGCCGATCGGATCGCCGGCCTTGAGCAGCTCCTGCCCGGTGCGCGCCTTGACCGCCGCCGTGACCTTCTTGCCGACCAGCAGGTCGCTCACCTTCTTGTTGCGCTCCTCGGTGAGGATGCGCACCTCGTCTTTGATGTTCTTCTCCAGGCGGGAGATCTCGTACTGCTCGATCTCCTTGGCCCGCACGTCCTTCTCGACCCCCTTGCGGGAGAAGATCTTGACGTCGACGATGGTCCCCTCGATGCCCGGCGGCACCTTGAGGCTGGCGTCGCGGACGTCGCCCGCCTTCTCGCCGAAGATGGCGCGCAGCAGCTTCTCTTCGGGCGTGAGCTGGGTCTCGCCCTTGGGCGTGACCTTGCCCACCAGGATGTCGCCGGCCTTGACCGTGGCGCCGATGCGGACGATGCCGCTCTCGTCGAGGTCCTTGAGCGCCGACTCGGAGACGTTCGGGATGTCCCGCGTGATCTCCTCGGGGCCGAGCTTGGTGTCGCGAGCCTCGATCTCGAACTCCTCGATGTGGATGGAGGTGTAGTAGTCCTCCCGCACGAGCTTTTCGGAGATCAGGATCGCGTCCTCGAAGTTGTAGCCGCGCCAGGGCATGAAGGCGACCAGCACGTTGCGGCCGAGCGCCAGCTCGCCGCGCTCCGTGCAGGGGCCGTCGGCGAGCACGTCGCCCTTGCGCACCCGCTGCCCCTCGTCGACCACCGGCTTCTGGGTGATGCAGGTGTTCTGGTTGGAGCGGCGGAACTTGATGAGCTGGTAGATGTCGGCGCCGAAGTCCTTGGTCTCGCCGGTCTCGATGTCCTCGCCCTCGACGCGCACGATGATGCGCTCGGCGTCCACGGAGTCGACGATGCCGCCCCGCTTGCAGAGCACCACCGCGCCCGAGTCCTGGGCCACGATCCCTTCGAGGCCGGTGCCCACGACGGGGGACTCGCTGCGCAGCAGCGGCACGGCCTGGCGCTGCATGTTGGAGCCCATGAGCGCGCGGTTGGCGTCGTCGTTCTCCAGGAAGGGGATCAGCGCCGCGGCCACCGACACGAGCTGCTTGGGGCTGATGTCGATGTAGTCGATGCGGTCGCGCTCGACGGTGACGAAGTCGCCGCCGGCGCGGGCGATGATGCGCTCGCTGACGAAGAAGCCCTGCTCGTCCAGGCGCGCGTTGGCCTGGGCGATGATGTACTTCTCCTCCTCCCACGCCGACAGGTAGAAGGCGTGCGGCTCGGCGTCCACCCGGCGCTTGCCGGCCTTCTCCAGGCGGTCGTTCTCGGCCTTCAGCTCGTCGCCGGTGACGATCTGGCCGAGGCGGAAGGAGCCGTCCCCGACCTTCATGATGCGGTAGTGGTCGAGCACGCGGCCGTTCTCGACCTTCTTGTACGGGCTCTCGATGAAGCCGTAGTCGTTGATCCGCGCGTAGGTGGCCAGCGACGAGATGAGGCCGATGTTCGGGCCTTCCGGCGTCTCGATCGGGCAGATGCGGCCGTAGTGCGTGGCGTGGACATCGCGCACCTCGAAGCCGGCCCGCTCGCGCGACAGGCCGCCCGGTCCGAGCGCCGACAGGCGCCGCTTGTGGGTGACCTCCGACAGCGGGTTGGTCTGGTCCATGAACTGCGAGAGCTGCGACGAGCCGAAGAACTCCTTGATCGCCGCGATGACCGGCTTGGAGTTGATCAGGTCGTGCGGCATCGCCGAGTCGATGTCCTGGTGGACGGACATCTTCTCCTTAATCGCCCGCTCCATGCGCACGAGGCCGATGCGGAACTGGTTCTCCAGCAGCTCGCCCACCGCGCGGACGCGGCGGTTGCCGAGGTTGTCGATGTCGTCGACGCGGCCGACGTCCTTCTGCAGGCGCAGCAGGTACTCGATGACGCGGAAGAAGTCGTCCGCCGACAGCGTCTTCTGGTCGACCGGCACCTCGGTGTCCAGCTTGATGTTGAACTTGAAGCGGCCGACCCGCGAGAAGTCGTAGCGCTTGGCGTCGAAGAACATGCCGTAGAACAGCGAGCGCGCGCTCTCCAGGGTCGGAGGATCGCCCGGGCGCATGCGGCGGTAGATCTCGATCAGCGCCTCGCGGGAGTTCTTGGTGGTGTCCTTGGCCAGCGTGTTCGACAGCGTGGCGCCGGTCAGCTCCCAGTCGGGGAAGAAGACCTCGACCGGGGTGTGGTTGCGGCCGTCGAGCCGCTCCTCGATGTCCTCGGGGACGAGCTCGTTGGCCTCGAAGATCACCTCGCCGGTGTCGAGGTCGACCACGTCGCCGATGAAGTAGGCGCGCTCCAGCTCCTCGGCGCCGACCTCGAAGGCGAGCGACTGGCCGGTCTCCAGCTTGCCGATGTGCGCCTTGGTCAGCACGATGCCGCCGAAGATCGGGTAGGCCTCGCGCCGGCCGCGGCTCTGGCGGTCCTTGAGGCGCTCGGGATCGAGGACCCTGGGCGGCACGTGCAGAGTGAACTGGCCGCCGCCGTCGGACGTCAGGCCGACCGGGACGTAGAACTGGCGCAGGATCGACTCGTCGGACTCCAGCCCCAGGGCGCGCAGGAACACCGTGCCATGAAACTTGCGCTTACGGTCGATGCGGACCGACAGCACGTCCTTCTGGTCGTACTCGAACTCCACCCACGAGCCGCGGTAGGGGATGATCTTGGAAAGGTAGGCGCGCGCGGCCTCGCGGGTGAAGAAGACGCCCGGGCTGCGGTGGAGCTGGGAGACGATGACCCGCTCGGTGCCGTTGATGATGAACGTGCCGTTGTCCGTCATCAGCGGGATGTCGCCGAAGTAGACCTCCTCCTCCTTGGCGTCGCGCATCATGCGCGCGCCGGTCTCGGGATCGCGGTCGTAGACGAAGAGGCGGAAGGTGACCTTCAGCGGCACCGCGAAAGTCATGCCCCGTTCCTGGCAGTCCGAGATCGAGTACTTGAGCTGCAGGTCCACCGGGTTGCCACAGATGTCGCACTTCGTCACGCGGTTCTTGTTGACGAAGCCGCACTCCGTGCAGGTGACCGTCTCCTCGTGGGGGTGGTCGGTCATGATCTTGGCGCCGCAGTTGGTGCAGGTCATGCGCAGGTATTCGAGCCCCTTGAGCTCGCCGCACTTGCACTGCCAGTCGCCGATCGAATACTTGACGAAGTCGAGAGAGCAGGTCTCCCGGAAGTCCGAGAACGGGAAGATGCTGGTGAAGACCGACTGCAGACCCTGATTGACCCGCTCCTCGGGGAGCAGGTTCATCTGCAGAAAACGCTCGTAAGACCTCCGCTGGACGTCGATCAGGTTGGGGATGGGCAGCGACGTGCTGATCCGGGAGAAGTCCTTCCGTTGGCCGTTGCGCTCTGAGCTCTGCGGGATGGGGAATCTATCCATAGGTGGTCCTTGCTATCTCCTCGATGCCTTGTACAGAATCTACGCGGCAATCCATGGTGCTGCTGGAGGGTGTCCGGGCCCCTGGCGCGAAAGCAGGAGACACCATGCCCGGTCCCCTCCCGCTCGCCGCGCGGGGGGTCACCGGGCATGGTGATCAATGTCCAGAACATCCGCGTCCCCTGGTTTATGCCAGGGGCCTGCGGAAGACCCGCCCGGGAGCCAAACGGGCGGGCGGGGTTCCGGTGGGTCGAAAGTCGGTCCGACGTGGTGCGCAGCTCCACGGGTTCCGCGTTCGCTCCGACTCTACTTGAGCTCGACCGTGGCCCCAGCCTCTTCGAACTTCTTCTTGACCGCCTCGGCCTCGTCCTTGGAGATGCCCTCCTTGACCGTGGCCGGAGCCGACTCGACGAGGTCCTTGGCCTCCTTCAGGCCGAGGCTGGTCACCTCGCGCACCACCTTGATGACGTTGATCTTCTTCTCGCCGGCCGCCTTGAGGACGACGTCGAACTCGGTCTTCTCCTCGACGGGCGCGGCGGCGGCCGCGCCGCCTGCGGCCGGAGCCGCCACGGCGGCAGCGGCGGCGGAGACGCCGTAGTGCTCCTCGAGCGCCTTGACGAGCTGGTTGAGCTCGAGGACGGTCATCCCGTCGATCTGCTGAATGAAATCCTGGGTCGCGATAGCCATGTTCTCTCCTTCTTCTTCTTTTTATCCTGAAGGCCCGCGGATCGCTCCGGCGTCAGGCCTGCTGTTCTTCCCTCTTGATCCGGACCTGGTCCAGCACCGCCACGAACGACTGCGGCACGGCCGCGAGCACCCGCGCGAAGCGGGTGATCGGCGACTGCAGCAGGAAGAGCAGCTTGGCGATCAGCTCCTCGCGGCTGGGCAGCGACGCGATGTCCTTGATCTGGTCGGCCGCGATGGCCCGACCCTCGACGATCCCGCCCTTGAACTTGATCGCCGGCACGTCCTTGGCGAAGTCCGTCAGCGCCTTGGCGAGCGCCACCGGGTCGCTCCCGCTGTAGGCCACGGCCGTGGGGCCGACGAACTGCTCCTTCATCGCCTCGAGGGCCGCGCCGTCGATGGCGCGCAGGGCCAGCGTGTTCTTCACCACCACGTACTGGCCGCCGCTCTGGCGGACCTTCTCCCGCAGCGCCGTCACCTGGGGGACGGTGATCCCCTGGTAGCCCATCAGGAAGGCGTGCTGGGCGGTCTTGATCCCCTGCTCGTACTCGGCGAGCATCTGCTCTTTGTCGGCTCGGCTCAACGCCATGATGATTGTTCTCCTAAACTCCTAGGCTCCTACGCCTCGGCCGCCGTCGCGGCGGCCTCGTCGACCTTGATCCCGGGGCCCATCGTCGAGGAGAGGCTGATCCCCCGGACGTACTTGCCCTTGGCCGCGCTCGGCTTGGCCTTGATGACCGCGCCGATCAGCGCGTCGGCGTTCTCCTTCAGGCGGTCGGTGCCGAAGGAGAGCTTGCCGACCGGCGCGTGGATGATGCCGGTCTTGTCGACGCGGAACTCCACCTTGCCGGCCTTGATCTCCTGCACCGCCCGGGCGACGTCCATGGCCACCGTGCCCGCCTTCGGGTTGGGCATCAGGCCACGCGGGCCGAGGACTTTGCCGAGGCGGCCGACGACCCGCATCATGTCCGGGGTCGCCACCACCGCGTCGAAGTCGAGCCAGCCGCCCTCGATCCTCTTGGCCAGCTCCTCGCCGCCCACGTGGTCGGCGCCCGCCTCCTCGGCCTCGCGGATCTTCTCACCGCTGGCGAAGACCAGGACGCGCGCCGTCTTGCCGAGACCGTGCGGCAGCACCACGGTGCCGCGGACCATCTGATCGGCGTGCTTGGGGTCGACCCCCAGGCGCAGCGCGACCTCGACCGTCTCGTCGAACTTGACGTACGAGGCGTCCTTGGCGAGCTGCAGCGCATCCTTCAGCGGATAGGCGCGCGTCTCGACCTTCTGGACGGCCTCGCGATACTTCTTTCCGTGCTTCGCCACGATATCCTCCTGATCCTCAGCCCACGACTTCCAGCCCCATGGAGCGGGCCGTACCCTCGATGGTCCGGATCGCCGACTCCAGGCTGGCCGCGTTGAGATCGGGCATCTTGGTCCGCGCGATCTCCTCGACCTGGGCGCGGGTGACCTTCCCGATCTTCTTCTTGTTCGGCTCGCCCGATCCCTTGTCGACGCCCGCGGCCTTGCGCAGAAGGATCGCGGCCGGCGGCGTCTTGGTGATGAACGTATAGCTGCGGTCGGCATAGACGGTCACGACCACCGGGATGATCAGACCGGCCTGCGACGCCGTGCGAGCGTTGAAATTCTTCACGAAGTCCATGATGTTGACGCCCGCCTGGCCGAGGGCCGGCCCGACCGGAGGCGCCGGCGTGGCCGCGGCCGCCGGAATCTGGAGCTTCACCATCCCAATGACTTTCTTCGCCATAAAGTTCCTCTGCCTGGTGTCAGATCTTCTGAACCTGCGAGAAGTCCAGCTCGACCGGCGTCTGCCGGCCGAAGATCGTGACCATCACCTTCAGGGTGTTGCGGTCGAGGTTGACCTCGTCCACGACGCCGGTGAAGTTGTTGAACGGGCCGTCGGTGATCCGCACCGGCTCCGCCTTCTCGAACACGTACTTCGGCTTCGGCTTCTCCTTGGCCGTCACCACCTGCTCGAGGATCTGGTCGACCTCCTCCTGGGTGAGCGGCGTCGGCTTCTTGCCGGTGCCGACGAAGCCGGTGACCTTGGGCGTGTTCTTCACCACGTGCCAGGCCGCGTCGGACATGTCCATCTCGAGCAGGATGTAGCCGGGGAAGAACTTGCGCTGCTGCTCCTTCTTCTTCCCGCCCTTGTACTCGACCACCGTCTCGGTCGGGATGCGGATGTCGCCGAAGGCGTCGCCCATGCCGAGCGCCTCGGCGCGCTGGCGCAGCGTCTCCTTCACCCGCTCCTCGAACCCGGAGTAGGTGTGGACGATGTACCACTTCTTGGGGGCGCTCGACGATTCGGTCATCCCGGTCATCCCAGTACTCTGATCAGGCCCTGGTAACCCAGGACGATCAGTTGATCGGCCAGAAACAGGAACACCGCGAAGACGAAGCTGGTGACGATCACCACGATGGTGGTTCCCACCACCTCGTCCCGAGTGGGGAAGGAGCACTTCCTCAGCTCGGAGCGCACCTCCGACAGAAATTCCTTGGCCTTGTTCCACCAGTCCATCATGTAGCGTCACCCAGTCGATTCGGATCGTGAAGATTGGCAGGCCAGGAGGGATTCGAACCCCCAACCCTCGGTTTTGGAGACCGATGCTCTACCAGTTCGAGCTACTGGCCTGTATTTCTTTCCGCGTCCCTACTTGACGATCTCCGTGACGGTGCCGGCGCCGACCGTACGGCCGCCCTCGCGGATGGCGAAGCGCACGCCCTTCTCCATCGCGATCGGCGCGATCAGCTCCACCTCCAGGTTCACGTTGTCCCCCGGCATCACCATCTC
>DASVEF010000074.1:0-27626 GCA_036380715.1 Thermoanaerobaculia bacterium
CGGAGCTGGACGCGCAAGCTGCTGACCGCCGCCGCGGAGATCGAGCACGTGGCCGTCAGCTCCGCCCTGCCCCGGATCGCTTACTCGACCGTGAGCGGTGAGATCGCCGTCTGCTCGCTGGACCGCGAGGCGCCGCTGTTCCGCCTGCTGCCGGAGGATGGGCCGTGAGAGCCGTCCGCCCTCGCGCCCTGACCCACCGCGGCGTGGTCGAGGCGTCGGCGTTCTTCTTCGACGCGGCCCTGACCGGGGCCGGGGAGTCGCGCCGCCGCATCCTCTCCCTCTGGGTCCCGGGCTCGTCGGTGTACAAGGTCCCGCGCGGCTGGCTCCTCCGCCTGCCCGCGCCGCGGCGGGTGCGCTGCGACCAGGCGCCGGGCCTGCCGCTCACGATCGAGAAGGTCCCGGCCGGCCGCGCGCTGGTGGGAGCGCCCTTCGCGCCCGAGGAGCTGCGGACGCTCGATCCGCCCGAGGGCGCGGCGGTCCGCCTGCGCTCCGGAGGCGTCCTGGTCGAACGGCCCGCCGAGTCCGAGCGCGAGGACCCCGCGGCCTGGCTGGACGTGGCCGGTTTCTCCGTGGCCGCGGCCGCGTCCCTCGGCGCGCCGCCGGCGGAGCCTCACCTCTACCTCTCCGAGCCGGTCTCCTTTGACCCGCGCCTGCGGCTGCGCGGCGTGCCGCCGCCCGCGCCCGAGCTCGCCGAGGTGCTCGCCGCCCTCACCGGGAAAAAACCGGCCGCGAAGCCGCGCAGGCGCTCGTCCCCGGCGTCGTTGACGCGCACCGCCGTGAACTGGCTGCACGGGCTGCGCTGGAGCCTGCGCGGCTGGCGCCGGCGGCACGCCGCCGTGGTCCCTGCCGCCGCCATGGGACCTCTGGAGCTGGGGATCGCCGGAGAGAGGAGGGTCGAGCGGCCGGAGCGCCGGCCTCTGGGACCGCGCCTGGACGCCAGGATCGCCGCCCGCTTCCGTCATCTCGCCGCCCGCCTGGCCGCGGCCTCGCACCTCTCGCAGCTCGTGGGCCGCCGGCACGCGGCGTACATCCAGCGCCTGATCGAGATGTTCGAGGCCGGCGACGTGCGGGAGGCGCTGCGCTACGCCATCCCGCTGGACGGCGCCACGGGCGAGGCGCTGCGCGGCCTCCCTCTCCGCCTCCCCTCGCCGCGCCGCGACCTGGAGATCCGGCCGGAGCCGGGGACGGCGAAGCCGCTGCGGACGGCGCCCGACCTCTTCGCGGAGCTCCAGCGCCTCTACCGGGCGGCGTTCGAACGTTTGGAGTCCCAGGGGCACATCGAGGAGGCGGCGTTCGTCCTCGCCGAGGTCCTGCACGCGCACGAGGAGGCCGTCGCCTTCCTGGAGCGGCACGGCCGGCTGCGGCTCGCGGCGGAGATGGCCGAGGCGCGCCAGCTCCCTCCGGGGCTCGTGGTGCGGCAGTGGTTCCTGGCCGGGGACCGCGAGCGCGCCCTGAGGATCGCCCGCCGGACCCGCGCGTTCGCCGACGCCGTGACCCGCCTGGAGCGGAGCCGCCGCAAGGAGGAGGCGCAGGCGCTGCGGCGGCTCTGGGGGACCGGCCTCGCGGAGGCGGGAAACTACGTCGCCGCCGTGGAGGCGGTCTGGCCGGTGCCCGAAGGGAGGCGCATGGCCGCGGCGTGGATGGACCGCGCCATCGAGCAGGGAGGCGCTCCGGCCGGCCGCATGCTGGCGCGCAAGCTCAGCCTGATCCCGGAAGAATTCGAGGAGACTCGCGACCAGGTGCTGAACCTGCTGGAGAGCTGGCGGGCGGAGGGGACCGCGGCCCGCCTCGCCTTCGCGGACACCCTGCGCGAAGGGCCGCGCACGCCCGCCACCGTGACCCTGGCGCGCGCGGCCGTGCGCTCCATCGCCCGCGATTCCGGCCGGTTCGGCGCCCGCATGTCGCCGGCCGAGTTCAGGCAGCTCGTCGCCTTCGCGGACGACGGGGCTCTGCGCGCCGACGCGCCGGCCCTGCCGCTGCCGAGCCGCGAGCCCTGGGCGGCGCGCGAGACCTCCTGGTGCGTCGAGCCCGGAGCGTCCGACGTCGGCGTCATGCCGGCCTGTGACGCGGCCTTCCTCCCCACCGGCCTGACCCTGGTCGCCCTCGGCGAAGCCGGGGTGCGGCTGATCTCGCGGGCCGGGCGCACGGTGGCGGAGTTCGACCAGCCAGCGCACCGCCTGGTGGTCTCGGACGCGGGCAACCGCGCCCTGGCCCTCGCCCGGCGCGGCGACGCCTGGCGCCTGGCCCGCATCGATCTGGAGACCCGGCGCTCGCGGCCCTGGTGCGACGCGCGCCTCGACGTCTTCGCCCCGGACTACGACGGCGCCCTCTGGTTCGTGGCGGCCGGCGAGAGCCTGGTCGCGATCGACGCCTCGTCCGCCGGCTTCGACGGTCCCTGGGGAGTGCCCGGCCTCGGCCGGCGCGTCCGGTCCATCCGCCGCTCCCCCGTCCGCTGCACTCTGGTCACCGCCGGACCGGACCCCGAGGTCTGGACCTACGAGCTCCCCTCTCTCTTCCTGCGCAGCCGCAACGAGGCGGCCCCCGACGCGGACAACGCGGAGGACGCGGTCCACCGCCACGTCGGAGCTTCCGCGGGAGGCCTCCTCGCGGAGCAATGGATCGCGGAAGAGGGCGCGGACGGCAGCCTCCTCCACGTCGCCATCCAGGGCCGGATCGTCCTCCGGCTCCGGCTGCCTGGCGCCGGCTGGACGAGCGGCGATCCGCTGGCCTCCCCTGACTGGATCGTCGCGCCCGTGCAGACTCCCGAAGAGATCCGGGTCCACCTCGTCCGCCGCGACACCGGGAAGGTGCGCGCCGAGGTCGTCCTCGCCCGCGCCGGCCGGCTCTCCCTCCGCCTCACCCCCTCCTACCTGACCCTCGCCGACGACCGGGGGCGGGTGATCGTGCTCGATCTGGATTACGGGCAGATCCGGCGGGATTTGCGGCTATAGGAGGCCGGCCTGGGGTTGAAACCCCAGGCTGGGTTGTATCGCCCTATGGGCGAGATCCAGGAAGGGGGAGTCGCTCCGCAGGAGCGAAACAATTCAGCCTGGGGTTTCAACCCCAGGTGAGCGCCGCCGCCAGCTCCGCCGCCGTGGCCGCCTTGATATCCGCCGCCAACCCCTCCACCCCCGGCGGCCTCGGGAACCCCCATTCGACCAGGGCGAAGCCGCAGCCGGCGGCGCGGGCCGTTTCGGCGTCGATGCGGGTGTCGCCGACCAGCATCAGGTCCTCGATGGGAATGCCGAGGCGCTCGGCCAGCAGGAGCAAGCCGGCCGGGTCGGGCTTGCGGGTGGGGAGGCTGTCGCCGCCCAGGATCTCGCGGAAGCGGTGGTCGAGGCCGAGGCCGCGGAGGATGATCCGCGACAGCTCCTCCCCCTTGTTGCTGAGGAGCGCCAGGGGATAGACCGCGGCGAGGTCCGCGAGCATGTCCTCGATCCCGGGATACGGACGAGTCTGGTCCAGACAGACCTCGCGGTAATGGGCGAGGTAGCGCGCCAGGGCCTCGTCCAGGCGGTCCGCTGGCCCCTCTGGGAGATCCGGTCCCAGGGCTCGTTCGATCAGCACCCGCGCCCCCTCCCCCACCATGTTCACGACCTGCTCCAGGGTCAGAGGCGCGAGGCCGTACTCCTCGCGCGTGCGGTTGATCGCGGTCGTGATGTCGCGCCGGGAGTCGATCAGCGTGCCGTCGAGGTCGAAGACGAGGGCGGCGGGATTTCTCATGCGTTTTCCCCTCTCCCTCCGGGAGAGGGGCCAGGGGTGAGGGGCCTCCCCCTCAGACCTCGACGAATTCCGCCTGGATCCGCCGCGGCAGGATCTCCGCCTCGGCCCCGCGGTCGAGCAGGAGCTGCACCGCCCGCCGGCCGGCCTCGCCGTAGCCGCGGGTCCAGTCGTTGACGTACATGCTGACGAAGCGGTCCGAGCGCACCGGGTCGTCCTCCAGGCCGCGGGCGTAGCGCGTGGCGTAGCTCATCGCCTCCTGCCGGTGGTCGAGCCCGTACTCGATGCTCGCGGTCAGCAGCCGGCAGAGCCGCTTCTTCAGCTCGGGGTCGAGGTCGCGCCGGATGCCGTTGCCGCCGAGCGGCAGCGGTCCGCCGGTCTCCTCCTTCCACCAGGCTCCGAGGTCGACCACGGCGCGGAGGCCCACCTCCTCGTAGGTGAGCTGCCCCTCGTGGATCACCACGCCGGCCTCGACCTCCCCGGCTACGACCACGTCCAGGATGCGGTCGAAGGGGACGATCTCGATGTGGATCTCCGGCTGCCAGAGCCGCAGCGCCAGGTGGGCCGTGGTCAGCATTCCCGGGATTGCCACCTTGCACCCCACCAGGTCGGAGCGGCCGAGCGGCGACCGGGATACCACCACCGGGCCGTAGCCGTCCCCGAAGCTCGCTCCCGAGGGCATGAGCTGGTAGCGGTCGGCGAGATGGGCGTAGGCGTGGAACGAGAGGGCGGTGATCTCGTACGTCCCCTCGAACGCGGCCTGGTTCAGGCTCTCGATGTCCTGGAGGACGTGCCGGATCTCCAGCCCCTCCGTGTCGAGCAGCCCCTGGGTGAGCGCGTAGAACATGAAAGCATCGTCCGAGTCGGGGCTGTGGGCGATGCGGATCGTGGTCGGCTGGGCGTAGGACATGGCGGGCTGGAGGGTATCAGAGAAGAGGACCGTTGCCGATCCCCGAGGCGTCAGCCCGCGTCCTCCCAAAGAGACAACCTTACCCTTCCCAATCGGGAATTTTCCCAGAAGTATTACGAATAAACGAGTTACGCGGTTGGCACGCCTCCTGCTATAAGAAGAGTCAGGTGCGTCGCGCGGGGTTCGCGGGACGCCGGCTTGAGAGAGCCGATTCAGCTTAGGAGGTACAGCGATGAACACCAAGAAATCGCTAGCAAAGGTTTTCGGGCCGGTCCTGCTTCTGACGGCGGCCCTGGCGCTCCCGGTCGAGACCCTGGCGGCGCCACCGCAGGTCAAGCACTCTGCGGCCGACAAGGCGAACAAGAACGAGAAGAAGAACAAGAACAACAAGGCCAAGGCTCAGGCCCGCGGCCAGCAGGAGAACCGCGCGCAGAAGAACCGCGTGCGGGAGAACCGCGTGGCGCAGGACCGGCAGCGCGCCGAGCTGAAGCGCCAGCAGAACGCCCAGCGGCAGGCTCAGCGGCAGGCCGAGCGCAAGATCAAGCTCCAGCAGCAGCAGCGCGTGGAGCGCCAAGCCGCGAACCAGCGGCAGATCCAGCGCCAGCAGCGCCTGGAGAACCAGCGCCAGCTCGAGCTGCAGCGCCGGGCCGCGAACCAGCGCCAGGCCCAGCTCCAGCGGCAGGCTCAGCTCCAGCGCCAGGCCGAGCTGCGGCGGCAGGCCCAGATCCGGCAGCAGAACGCCTACCGGAACAACAACCGGTACCGCGACAACAACCGGTACCGCTCCAACCAGCCCAGCCGGCGCGGTCGCGGCGGCGCCGACCCGAGCATCTTCCACGTCGACGGCTATCTGAGCGGCGGGAGCGGGGGCTGCCAGGCCCTTCGCGACCATGACGGCCGGGTGTGGATGCTGGTGGGCAACACCTACGGCCTGCAGCAGGGCGACCACGTGCGGCTCTACGGCCGGAACGTGGACGGCGGCCAGTGCGGCTGGCAGGGGACCGCGTTCGACATCTACGAGGTGCGGACGGTGTGGGCGGACGACCGCCACAGGAGCACGCACTACGACCACCTGTACGACGGCGCCTTCAACCGTGATAGCTACCACTACAACGACGACCGCTACGAGGACGGCTACTACGAAGGCGGCTATGACGACGACGGGTACCGTGACGACGGGTACTACGAGGACGGGAACATCCCGTACAACAACAGCGAAAACCGGCGCCTGCTGGTCAAGGAAGGGCGCCTGGACTTCAGCCGCGGCTGCACCTTCCTCCGCTCCGGTAACACCGTCTATGGCCTGAGCGGTGACCTGCGCGGCTTCCGCGAAGGGGAGAACGTCCGCGTCACCGGCTGGCAGGAAGGCCGGGCGCGCTGCGGCGCCGAGGGGCTCCAGATCCGCGAGATCACCCGCGACTGACGCCTCGGGACCCTCACCCCCTGACCCCCTCTCCCGTCGCCGGGAGAGGGGGTTTTCTATTCGTAGATGATGAAGCCGGGGTTCATGATCCCGTCGGGATCGAACTTCTTCTTGCCCTCCAGCATGCGCGGCCACTGGTCGCCGTAGTGCTGCGCCCACTTCTCGGCGGTGTCGAAAGTGATGTAGCCCGACAGGTACCGCTTGCCGCCGTAGAAGATCGACAGCTCGCTCGCCATGTCGAGCTGCGTGAGGGCGCGCTGGATGAAGCGATCGGGCACGCCCGGCAGGATGCCCCAGCCCATCACGAACTCCCCTTCGGGGTGCATGAAGAGTGGCACGTCCGACGTGCCGGTGAAGGCCGGCCAGAGCAGGATGTGGCCGCCCGGCCCCAGCGCCTGCGGCGGCGTGTTGGCCAGCACCTGCTCGATGAAATCGCGTGCCGTGTCCCACGGCAGGGTCGTCTCCATCCAGGGGTGGGCCATCTCCCAGTAGCCGCTGCGGCGCCACAGCTCGAAGACCGGGTCCATGCGGCTGCAGAACTCGAGCTGCGTGAAGTCCTCGGTGTGCACGTGCCGGTACGGGCTGAGCCCGGAGAGGACGGCCTTGTCGTCCACCGTCTCCCCTTCGTCGAGCTCGACCGTCACATGGAAGGGATAGAGCCAGTAGGCGAAGGTCTGCATCCCCTCGCCCAGCTCCATCCCCTCGCCGATCTTCTTGATCCCCTGGAGGCACGGCGTGCACCACGACTCCAGCGAGGAGAAGGTCGGGTTGTTCGGGTCCATGACCTTCTTGGCGTCCTCCATCAGCGTCGCGAGGTCGTCGTAGACCAGGAAATACTTGCGGACGGTCGGCTTGCAGCGCCGCAGCCGCACCTTGGCGCGGGTGATGAGGCCGAACTGGCTGAGGCCGCAGCGCACCACGTCGAACAGGTCGCGGTTCTGCTCGCGCGAGCAGGTGACGATCTCGCCGGTGCCGGTGACCACCTGGATCTCGACCGCGTTGTCGGCCTGCGTGCCGTAGCGGAAGCTCGCCACGCCGAGGCCGGCCATCGACAGGGTGCCGGAGATCGCGACGTTGAGGTTGTTGGTGAGGACGCGGGGCACCAGGCCGCGCTCCAGGGTGGCGTGCACCAGCTCGCGCCAGACCACGCCGCAGTCGACCGTGGCGGTCTCGCCGGCCTCGTCGATCTCGTGGATCGTGCGCATCGACGAGGTGTCGACCAGCACGCCGCCGTCGGTGGTGGACTGGCCGGTCTGCGAATGCCCCTGGCCGCGGGCGACGACCGGGATCTTGCGCTCACGGCAGAAGCGGACCACCTCCGCCACCTCCTCGGCCGAGGTGCAGCGGGCCACCGCGCCGGGCAGGCGGTCCACCAGGCGGCCGAAGTCGGAGCGGAAATGCGCCCGGACCTCGTCGTCGAGCAGGATGCGGTCGCCGAGCCGCTCCTTGAGGTCGCGGAGCGCTTCGGCGGTCGAGGGCGGGGTATGGACAGTCATAGAGGGTCTCCAGCGTTGGAAGCGGACTGCTGCCGCAGGGTTTTCGTTGCCTGTTTTAGCTTATCGGGACAGCCGGCGCAAGCCGGTGGGGGCTACCGCGGCGGCGGCGCTTCGGCCGGCGGCGGCTCCGCCACGGGAGGAGCGGCCGGAGAATCGGTCGCGGGCTCGGTGCCGGCCGCCTGCGCGCGCTCGGCGGCGCGGCCGGCGATGTCCTCGGGGAGCACGGTGCGGAAGCCCATCCGGATCCAGTTGTCGATGCCGCCGTCGATCAGGATGGCGTTCTCGAAGCCGCTCGAGATCAGGACCGCCATCCCCTCCTCGGCGCAGCTCGGCGTGTCGCAGTAGACCAGGAAGGTTTCGTCGCGGTACCGGCTGATCTCCCGGATGCGGGTCGGCAGCCGTGAGACCGGGATGTTGAAGGCGCGGAAGAGGTGGCCGGTGTCGCTGTTGAAGGCCTGCCGCGGGCGCAGGTCGAGGACCAGGATGTCCGGGCTGTCGTGGATGATCTCGAAGGCGACGGCCGGGCTCACCTTGCGGTAGGGGGGACGCTCGCCGGCGCGCCGGCGCAGCGTCCGGCAGCCCACCGCCGGCAGCAGGACCGCCGCGGCCAGGAGGAGGACGAGGGCGGTCCTCCGGGCCCTCACCCCCGTCCCCTCTCCCGACCTCTCTTCTCTCTTTTCCCCCTCTCCCGGTGACGGGAGAGGGGGCCAGGGGGTGAGGGCTCGCGCGGCGGCCGTACGAGGAGATCGGAAACACCTTCTCATGGCAAGCGGGGAGTTTACACCTCTTCCATCTCGACTTCCGGGACGACCTCTCCGACCCGGAGCCCCCGCCAGTTGTGGAGGGGCGGGCTGTAGAGGTCGGCGAGCTCCGCGAATTCGGCCCCGGCCAGCGATCCGAGCTGGCGCAGGACGTCCAGGACCACGCCGTCACGGCAGCGCTCGCCGCCGTCGGCGATCTTGACGGCGATCCCCAGGGCCGCCGGCCCGCGCACCGCGATGCCGTAGAAGCCTTCCGCGCCCTCCTTCCCCACCACCCGGCCGCCGGTCGCCCGGATGAGCCGCGTGGTGAACCGCCCGGGCCCCGCGACCATGGCCGGCTCGCGTCCCATGGCGCCCAGGATGCGCTCCGCCGCCACCGCGACGTCGTCCGGCAGGGCGGCCCCGCGCGGGTGCGCGAGACCGGCGTAGGCGCGTGCCGCGGCCTCGATCGGCATGTGGTAGGCGGGCGCGCTGCAGCCGTCCACCCCGACTCCGATCTCTTCCGGCGGCAGGCCGCAGAAGCGGGCCACGTGCTCCAGGATGCGGACCTGCAGTGGGTGGTTGGGATCGACGTAGCCGTTGGACGGCAGGCCGAGCAGCCGGCAGGCGAGGAGCATCCCGGCGTGCTTGCCCGAGCAGTTGTTGTGGAGCGGGGCCGGCTCGACGCCCTCGGTCTGCAACCGGCGGGCGCTCTCCCGGTCCAGGGGCGGATGCGGGCCGCAGAGCAGGTCGTCCACGCCGAAGCCGCCGCGGGCGAGCAGGTCCGCGGCCCGGCGCGCGTGCTCGGGAGTGCCGCCATGGGAGGCGCAGATCAGGGCGAGGTCGGCATCGCTCAGGCCGAAGCGCTCGACACCTCCGGCGAGGACCAGGGGGAGGGCCTGGAACGGCTTGGCCGCCGAGCGGACGTAGGTCTCGATCCGGGGGTCTCCGAGGCGGGCGACGAGCCGCCCTTCGGGAGTGACGACCGCCGCGGCGCCGAAGTGCCAGCACTCCGGCAGGCCGTTGCGGACGACCGTGGCGACGCGGTCGAACAGGCGGTTAACGCTCCGCGGCGATCGCCGCGTCCACGGAGTCGTAGATGGGGAACAGCTCGGCGAGCTTGGCCACGTGGAGGAGCTTGCGGATGCGGTCCGAGGGGTTGACCAGGATCAGCTCGCGCCGGGCGCTGCGGAACCGACCCAGGTAGCCGACCAGCTCGCCGATGCCCGTGGAGTCGATGAAGTTGATCTTGGAGAAGTCGACGATGACGTGCCCGCGGTCGTCGGCGAGGGCGCGCTCCAGGGTCTGGGCGAAGAACTGGGCGCTCTCGCCGAGCTTGATGACGCCCTCCACGTTGAGGAGCGTGAACCCGTTGACGTGGCGCTTTTCGACGATCATTCGATCATTCCGGAGCCGTCAGGCCGGAGTCTAGCACAGCGCCTGAGGGCTTTCCGCCGCCCGCCGGGCGACCGCGATGTGCTCTCCAAAAGCCAGCCGGCGGCCGGCGAGGCCGGCGGGGGCGAGATAGCGCTCCCGCAGCGTGTCCGCCGTGGCCAGCTCTTCCAGGCGGAAGCCGCGCTCTTCCACATATGCGGCGAGGGCGTCCCTCCGGATGCCCCAGGTGAAGGGCTCGCCCACCAGGCGGAGCCAGGGACGCACGAGCGGCGTGGAACCGGGGAAGTCGATCTCGCCGTTCCTCTGCGGCTCCATGAAGGTGAAGGCGAAGCGGCTGCCCGGGCCGGTGTTTTCGCGCAGGAAGGCGAAAAGGGCGTCCATGTCCCGCGGCTGCAGGTACATCGTCAGGCCCTCGGCGATCAGGAGCGTGTCGGCCGAAGGCCGGTACTCCGGGAGCGACGCGATCACCTCGCCCAGGCTCCGGCGACCCAGATCGACCGGCAGGAGCTGGAGGTTCGGTCCGGCGCAGGCACGCTCCTCCAGAACCCGCCGCTTCATCCGCTGGGTCGCCGGATGGTCGCACTCGACGAAGAGCGCGTCCGGGTACTCGCGGTGGAGGCGGAGCGCCAGCGTGTCGTAGCCGGCGCCGAGGACGAGCACCTGGGAGACCCCTTCCATCAGCGCCCGGCGGCAGGCGTCCTCCAGATAGCGCTTGCGCACGGCGTAGTGGAGCGTGATGCCGGGGATGGTGAGCCGCTCGAAGGCGTAGCCGATCCCGCGCAGCGGCCCCCCTCCGGCGGCGCGCGCCAGCCGGCCGGAGAGCGGCGCCGTGGCGTCGACGAGCCAGCCGTAGGCCTCCGCCGCCGCGGGTGGGATCAGAGGAGCGGTTTCGGGGTCGCGGGAGAGGAAGAGCAGGGCCCGCGCGATCAGGAAAGCCGTGGCGCTCGGCTGGTCCTCTTTCACGCGTTCTCGCCCTTGAAGAGATCGCGGTGGTGACGGTACCAGTCGCTCTGGAACCTCTCCTCGGGATCTCGTTCGAGCTTGGCGCGCAGGAGGTCGCGGAAGCGGGGATGGCAGGCCTCGACCTGGTCGCGCCGGGCGTGCTTGTGGTAGGTCAGGAAGTAGCTCCCTCCACGCCGGACCGCCAGGTCGATGAGCCGGCGGAAGGCCGCGGCCGAGCGCTCGATCCCGTCCGTCGTATGGGGCGTGCAGAGGTTGAACACGACGCACGCCCACGGCTCGCGCGCCCAGGCGAGGAAGCTCTCGTCGTCGCGCTCGATGAGACGCACAGTGCCGTAGATGACGTCCACGCCGTGGCGCCGGAAGTCCTCCCGGGCCTCTTCCATGAAGTCCGCCAGGCGCGGGCGGGGCACGTAGATCTCGGTGATGATCTCGCTTCCCGGATGGGCCGCGGCGAGCTTGGCGTCCAGGTCGGCGTGGTAGCCGTCGAAGTAGGGGCTGAGCTGGTGGAGGTCGGACCAGTAGATCTGGCCGTTCGACGCGAGGTAGTGCTCCGCGTACACGGTGAAGGCCGCGGCCTTGTCAGCGTGCGCGAGATAGAGGAGCCGGCGCCAGTCGTCGTCCGACAGCTCCTTCTGCCCCTCCGGGACCGGCGTCTCCGGGTCGACAGGCCGGTAGCAGGAGAAGACGCCGCGGTCGAGGAAATCGTCCGAGCGTTCGTCGATGGAGAACTGGAAGTCGCCGTAGAGGAAGCCGTCACGGATCCGCTCGTCGAAGGCGTCCATGAGGCCGTCCATCCGGCCGATCTCGACGACCCGCTCCAGCTTGCGGCGGGGGACCAGACGGAGAGTGAGCGAGGTGACGATCCCGAAGAGCCCGTAGCCGCCGGCGGTCAGGCGGAACAACTCGGAGTCCTCCGTCCGGCTGCATCGCCGGACCTCCCCCTCGGCGTCGACCAGGACGAGCGATTCGACGTCGGCGATCATCGGCTTCATGGTGAGACCGCGGCCGTGGGCGTTGGCCCCGAACGAGCCGCCGAGGGTCAGGCGGTCGGCGCCGGTCTGCTTCTGCGCGATCCCCCACTGCCGTGGACTGTCGCGCTGGAGATCCAGATAGCCCTCGATCAGCTCCGGCCAGCGGATGCCCGCCTCGGCCTCGACCGTTCCCGCCTCGGGATCGAACGCGAGCACCCGGTCGAGGCGGGAGGTGTCGACGAGCACGGTGTCCGTCCCGAACTGCTGCGCCCCCATGGCGTGCCGCGCTCCCGCCACCGACACCGCCACCCCCTCCGCCCGCGCCTCGCGGACCGCCCGCGCAACGTCCTCGACGGAGCCCGCCTCCACGATCCGGCGCACCCGGGTCTCGTTGAGACGGGAGTGGATGTCGTTGACCAGGGGCATGGGCGGATCAGTTGCCCTCGCCTCGGCTGACTCCCGTGACTCGGATGCGACTCCCGCGGATGGTAACGACCGCACCGGCCGCAAGCTCCTCCGCATGGCTCTGCAGGATCTGCTGCATGAGCGCGATGCGGGTACGCGCCGGTACGTCTGGCAGACGGACCAGCCCACAATGCCGGTGCTCCCGGAAGAAGATCAGCGCGCCGAAGTCCTTGTCCATGGACACCAGGATTCGTCCCTCCAGCGTGGCTCGCCGGAGGATCTCTTCGTCACCCGGATCGCTCCCCCACGTCCGCGACTCGACAACATCATGGCCCTGCTCCCGCAGCCAGTCCGCGAGGACCCGCCCGGCGCACCGGTCGATGAGGAATTTCACCGATCGACGACCTGGACGGCCTCGAGCGAATCCTGCGCGATCACCGCGTGCGCGTAGGCCAGGCAAGCCCGGATATCTTCCGGCTCGAGATCAGGGTAGTCGGAGAGAATGTCTTCGGGCGATTCGCCCTGGGCAAGCAGGCTGAGGATCAGCTCCACCGAGATCCGCATACCACGCAGAATCGGCTTTCCGCCGAAGATCTCCGGATTCGCCGTGATACGCCCGAGGAGTTGGGATTGGGTCATGGTCTGCTCCGTAGACCCATTCTACCGGAACCTGCCCTGCTACCATTCGCCGTCGATCATGAAGAGACCCTCGGCTCGATCTCCTCGCAAACCCCGTCCGCCCCTCGCCGGCCTGCGGGTCGTGGACGCCTCGCGCGTCCTCGCCGGTCCCTACCTGGCGATGCTGCTCGGGGACCTGGGCGCCGATGTGGTCAAGGTCGAGAAGCCGGACGGCGGCGATCAGACCCGCGGATGGGGGCCTCCGTTTGTCGGATCGGGGGAGGAGCGGGTCTCGACCTATTTCGTCTCGGCGAACCGCAACAAGCGGTCGGTGGCGCTCGACCTCAAGAATCCGGCGGGACGGGCCGCTTTCGAGCGCCTGCTCGCGGGGGCGGACGTCCTGGTCGAGAACTTCCTGCCCGCGGAGTGGCGGAAGCTCGGGTTCCGAAGCCGCAGCTTCCTGCGCCGGCATCCGCGGCTCCTCCACTGCACGGTGAGCGGCTATGGGAGCGGCCCGGACGCCGACCGCCCGGCCTACGACGTGGCGCTCCAGGCGGAATCGGGGCTGATGTCGCTCACCGGCTTGGGGGACGGCGAGCCGGTACGGGTGGGTATCGCGGTCGTCGACATCCTGACCGCCCTCTACGGCCTGTCGGGGCTGCTCGCGGCGCTCCACGCCCGCGACGCCACTGGGCGCGGCCGGCGCGTCGAGGTCTCCATGATCGACGCCGGCACCGCCTTCCTCTCCTATGCGGCGCAGTCGTGGCTCGCGGACGGCCGGCAGCCGCCTGCCCTCGGCTCCCGCCATCCGAACCTGGCGCCCTACCAGGCCTTCCGGGCAAGCGACGGCTGGTACATCGCCGGGGCCGGCAGCGACGACCTCTGGCGCCGTTTCTGCCAGGCGATCGGGAGGCCGGAGCTGGAACGCGATCCGCGCTTCGCCACCAATGAGGAGCGCGTGCGGAACCGCGAGGAGCTCGACCGCATCCTCTCGGAGGTCTTCGCGGCTCATCCTCTTGCTCACTGGGATCGGGCCATGCGCGACCACCGCGTCCCCGGCGCACCGACCACCGGCATCGGCGAAGCGGTCGGCAAGGCGCGCGAACGGGGGCAGGTCGTCCCTCTTCCTCCGGGAGCCTACGGCGACCTCTCCACCCTCGCGGCCCCCTTCCTCTTCCAGGGAGAACGGCTCGCCCCTTCGCTCCCGCCGCCCGCGCTCGGCGAGCACACCGTGGAGGTGCTGCGCGAGGCGGGGCTCACGAAGCGGGAGATCCGGGAGCTGCTGGAGTCTTCACCCCCTGACCCTCATAGGCGCTAACTTACCGAGGCTTCTGCTGCGCTCTCCTCCACTGTGGAGACGCCCCGTGGGACGTCTCCGCTCCGCAACAGCGGAATTTCCAGAGACCCCAGCGGGTCCGCGGACGGACCGGCGGAGACGCCCCACGGGGCGTCTCTACAGTGGGGGGGGAAAGGCGACGGATATAGCCGGGGAGGTGAGGATCGGGCGGCGGGGCTCCCCTTTCGGGCCGATGCATTGTATCGTCTAGGCCCTCAACGAGAAGGAACCAGCCGTATGACCGATCCACACCACCACGACGACACGAACATCCACGACGAAGGCGCTCTCGTGGAGACGCCCGAGCCCCCTCAGGGCGACCCCCCCGGCGAGCCGGAAGGGCTCGCTCCCCAGGACGCGGCGAGCGGCGATATGGAGAGGGAGGGAAGAGAGCGGATCCAGGAGCAGGAGCCCACGCAGGCGGCTCCGGCCGAGCATGAGGAAGAGACCCCGGCCGAGCCCCATGGCGGGCCGGTGCCGGTCCAGCAGCTCGCCGAGAGGGTGGACGCCCTCGAGCGGCGGGCGGAGGAGACCGAGGAGAAGACCCGCTTCCTTGGCCGCATCCATTCGCTGCTCAAGCGGGTCGAGGAGAGCGGCGACCCTGAAGCTCCGGCGCTGGCCGCGCGCCTGAGGCGGCTGGAGATGCTCTGCCAGGAGCAGCTCGAAGAGAACTTCCGGAGCAAGGAGGCCCTCACCGTCCGCGCCGAGGAGCTCTCAGGGTCGACCGACTGGAAGACCACGGCCGACGCGATCAAGGCCCTCCAGGCCGAGTGGAAGACCATCGGCCCCATGCCCCAGGAGAAGTCGCAGGAGCTGTGGCAGCGCTTCCGCAAGGCGGGCAACACCTTCTTCGAGCGCCGCCAGGAGCACCTGCGCGAGGTGAGCCAGGAGCAGGAGGAGAACCTCCGCCGCAAGGAGGAGCTGGTCGTCCGCGCCGAGGCCCTCGCCGACTCGACCGACTGGAAGCCGACCGCGGAGGCCTTCAAGGCGCTCCAGGCCGAGTGGAAGACCATCGGCCCCGCGCCGCGCGACAAGGCCGACGACGTCTGGCGCCGCTTCCGCAAGGCCGCGGATACCTTCTTCGACCGCCGCCAGGAGCACTCCGGCAAGCTCCGCCAGGGGCAGGAGGAGAACCTCCGCCGCAAGGAGGAGCTCTGCGTCAGGGCCGAGGAGCTCTCCCAGTCGACCCAGTGGAAGGCCACGGTCCAGGCGATCAAGGAGCTGCAGGCGGAGTGGCGGGCCATCGGTCCGGTGCCCAACGCCCAAGCCGATGCGATCTGGCGCCGCTTCCGCGCCGCGATCGACCTGTTCTTCGAGCGCCAGGCCGCCTACTTCGCCCAGCGCAACCAGGACCAGGACAGACGGCAGGAGGACCGGAAGGACCAGATGCTCGACGCGCTGGAGCGCAAGCGCGAGCAGGCCGACCGCCTGAAGGAGTCCATCCTGCGCGACGAGGAGAACCTCCGCCGCTGGCAGGGGACGCTGGCCAACCTCCAGCCCGGCGCCTCGGCCGAAGAGATGCGCGTCAGCCTGGAAGGCAAGATCTCCGACGTCGAGAGCAAGCTCGCCCCCAAGCGCACGCGCCTGGACGAGCTCGAAGCCTCGATCCGCGAGATCGCGTCCAGGCTCTGATTCTCTACGTTCCCCTCCCTTCCGGCCCTCACCCCCTGGCCCCCTCTCCCGTCACCGGGAGAGGGGGAAAACCCCCTGGCCTCTCCTTCCCACTGTAGAGACGCCCCGTGGGGCGTCTCCCCCGGTCCGCGGACCCGCTGAGTCAAATTCGCCGCTGTGGAGGCGGAGACGCCCCACGGGGCGTCTCTACAGTGGGGGGAACGCAGCAGAATCCTCGGTGAGCTAACGCCTATGCGCCGCATCCCCACCTTGACCCGCCGCCTCTCCGGCCTTACCCTCCCCCCAGCATCCGAACGCGAGGAGGAGGGGCGATGTCCGAGGGTGAAGTCTTCGTACTGATCGGCTGTGCGATCGTCGGGTTCGTGATCTGGCTCGGCTGGCTGATACGGATCGTGTCGGTGTCCCGCCGCCACTCCCGGTTCGCGGACCGCTGGCTGCTGCTGGCCGCTCCACTCCTGTGCGCGGCGCTCCTCTATGGCGTGCTCCGCCGCTTCGCCTCCTTCGACGTGCGGGAAGACCCTGTCTTTCTGTTCTTCTACATGGTCATGGGCGCCGCCTGGGTGGGCCTGGCGGCCCAGTTCCTCTCGCTGTTCGGAGTGAGCGTGCGGGACGACGTGCTCGAGCGGGGGAACCGCGCCGCGGCGGTCGCCATCGCGGGAGCGCTCATGGGCATCACGTTCTGCTTCGCCGGCGGGAACATCGGCGACGGGCCGGGCTGGTGGGTGGTGGTCTTCTGCGCCGCGCTCTCCACCGGGACACTGCTTCTGCTCTGGATCTTCCTCGACCGCACGACCGGCCTGGCCGACACGGTCACGATCGACCGCGATCCGGCCGCCGGGCTGCGCCTGGCCGGCTTCTTCCTGGGCGCGGGTCTGATCCTCGGCCGGTCGGTGGCCGGCGACTGGGAGTCCGGCGCGGCCACGGTCCGCGATTTCGTGATCACCGGCTGGCCGGCGCTGGCGCTCTGGCTCGTCGCGGTCTGGCTGGAGCCGCGGCTCCGGCCTTCCCCCGAGGAGGCCCACCGGCCGCTCCTCTCGCACGGCCTGCTGCCGGCCCTGCTCTACGCCGGCGGAGGCTATCTCGCCGCGATGCAGGCGGGCCCCTGGACGTGACTCCTCCCTGGCGGTCGGCCCTCCCGATCGAGCCGGAGGCGTTCGCGCGCGTCCGGCGGCGGGCGATCTTCGACTGCTGCAAGTGGGACCCCCAGGTCGAGGACGTGGCGACCCTCGCCCCGTTCCCCCTGCTGCTCCCGCGCGCGGTGTGGGACGAGATCGCGACGTTTGCGGAGGCCCTGGCCGCCGAGGCGGCCGAAGCCGAGGTGGAGCTGGTGCGCCGGCCGGAGCTCCACCGCCGTCTCGGCCTGCCGCGCGCCGTCCGCCGGGCGCTCCGCGGCGCCGCCCACGAGGGGGCCTCGCGCGGCGCGGCGCGGGTGATGCGGTTCGACTTCCACGCCACGACCGAGGGGTGGCGGATCTCGGAGGTCAACTCCGACGTGCCCGGCGGATTCAACGAGGCCTCCGGCTTCGCCCGGCTCATCGCCTCCCACTATCCCGGCGCCGAGCCGCCGGGCGATCCCGCGGCGCGGCTCGCGGACGCGGTGGCCGCGGCCACGCCGCCGGAGGGGACCGTCGCCCTCGTCCACGCCACGGCGTACACGGACGACCGGCAGGTCATGGTCTATCTGGCGCGGGAGATCGCCGCGCGCGGCCTGCGGCCGGTCCTGGCTGGCCCCGACCATCTGCGTTGGCGCGGCGGCCGGGCCACGGTGGAGAGCGAAGGCTTCCGCGGCCCCGCCGACTTCGTGGTCCGCTTCTTCCCCGCGGAGTGGCTGCCGAACCTGCCGCGGTCTTCCGCCTGGGAGCGCTTCTTCCATGGCGCGGAGACCCCGCTCTGCAATCCCGCGTACGCCCTGCTCACCCAGAGCAAGCGTTTCCCCCTGGTCTGGGACCACCTGCGCACGGCCCTCCCCACATGGCGCCGGCTCCTGCCCGAGACGCGCGATCCGCGCGACGCCGGCTGGCGCAAGGACGCCGGTTGGGTGCTCAAGCCCGCCCTGGGCCGCGTGGGCGACATGATCGGGCTGTCCGGGGCCACCGGCGACAAGGAGTGGAAGCTGATCCGCAAGGACGTCCGGTGGTATCCGGGCTACTGGGTGGCCCAGCGGCGCTTCGCGGCCGAGCCGTTGCGCACGGCGGAGGGGGACGTCTATCCCTGCATCGGAATCTACACGGTGGATGGCCGGGCCGCGGGAGCGTACGGACGCGCGGCGCGGCGCCCGCTGATCGACCATCTGGCGCAAGACGTGGCGGTGCTGATCGAACCGGAGGGCAGCGATGAACGGATCCGAGCTGTTTGACATCTGGGCGCCGGCCGATTCGGTCTGGTCCCACTGGGCCAAGCCGGTGCTCTTCGCGGAGTGGGAACCGACCCATCCCGACGCGCCCCCGACAGTTCTGACCCTGCCGGAGCTGAGCCTCTCCCTCGACCGCCACACCGCGGTGATCGTGGACCTGCCGGGCATGGATTCCGTGCTCACGGGCCTGGCCCTGGCGCGGGAAGGGCTCCGTCCGGTACCGCTCTTCAACGGCGCGCACCACGACGCGGCGGTGGTGAACACGAGGACGATCCTGCACCTTCTGAAGGAGGGGGCCGGCGTGCTGGCTGGCCTGGCGTTCTCCCCTGACGCGCCGCCCGCCTTCCTGATCGATTCGAAGCGCCTCTCCCCGGGCTCCTCTCCGCAGCCGGGGAAGTTCGACAACCGCTGGATGGTCTTCCCGCAGGACTTCCCCTCGGCCAACTTCCTGAAGTCGCGCCAGATCCATCGGGTGCTCCTGCTGGAGAGCGGCGACCAGCCGCAGCCGGCCGCGGACCTCGCCCACGTCCTGCTCCGCTGGCAGGAGGCCGGCCTGGAGATCTACGCCGCCGGCCCGACGGGAGACAACATGCGGGAGCTGCGCGTCGAGAGGCCTTCGAGCTTCCGCCTGGCCTGGTACCGGGCGCTGGCCTTGACGGGTTTCAGGCGCAACAGCGCGGGGGGGTTCGGCTCGATCATCCCCCAGCCGTCGTCCAGCGGCAGCGGGTTCAGTTAGGGTAGAATCCCGGCGTGCAGGATGTCTCGCCGTTCGCTCCTTCTCAAGCTCTCCTGCTCGCCGGCAGCCCCAGATCCCTCCGACGCGTGAGGCGGGGCCTCTCCCTTCCGATCCTCCTGGTCCTGTCCTCTCTGCTGGTGCCGGGCGAGGCGCTGCTGAGCCCTCACCCCCTGACCCCCTCTCCCGTCACCGGGAGAGGGGGAAATTCTGAAACGGCAGGGTGGTGGCGCCCCTCTCCCGGTGACGGGAGAGGGGACGGGGGTGAGGGCCTCGACGTGCTCGACTACGCCGCCGACCTGGAGGTGAAGCCTGCCGAGAAGACGGTCGCCGGCGAGGTCGCGGTCCGCTTCGCCAGCCGCGCGGACAAGCTGTCCGAGGTGGAGCTCGAAGCGCCGGAGCTGACGGTCCAGGGCGTCTGGTCGGGCGACCAGCCGCTGTCCCACCGGACCGAGAACGGCAGGCTCCGGGTGCAGCTCGGCAAGCCGCTCCGCCGCGGGGAGGAGCGGACGATCCGCGTGCGCTACTCCGGGAGCCCGGCGAAAGGCGTCCGCTTCGCCCCCGAGCAGGTCTTCACCTTCTTCCACACCAGCCGCTGGCTGGTCTCCCGCAGCGATCCGGGGGACAAGGCGACGCTCACGCTGCGGCTCACGCTGCCGGAAGGGCTGGAGGCAGTGGCGAGCGGCCGGCCCACGGGGCGCGAGACGCTGCCGGACGGCCGGGTGCGGCACTCCTGGCGCGAGGACCGGCCCTACTCGACCTATCTCTTCGGCTTCGCCGCCGCCCGCTTCCGCGAGGCCTCGGCGAAGGAGGGCGAGGTCGAGCTGCGGTTCCTCTCCCCCGGCTTCACGCCCGAGCAGATGGAGACGATCTTCGCCGGCACCGGGGAGATGCTGCGCTTCTTCGAGCGGCGGGCCGGAGTTCCGTATCCCGGGGCGCGCTACACGCAGGCGCTGCTGCCCGAGGCGCCCCCTCAGGAGATGCACCTCCTCTCGGTGATGAGCGAGTCCTACGGCCGCTCGGTCCTCGGAGACCCCAGGGAGGACTACCTGGTGGCCCATGAGCTGGCCCACCAGTGGTGGGGCAACCTGGTGACCTGTGAAGACTGGTCGGACTTCTGGCTCAACGAGGGGATGGCGACCTACATGGTGGCCGCCTGGAAGGAGCATCACTGGGGACCGGAGGAGTACCGGCGCGAGATGCTCATGGCCCGCATGCGCTACGAGCGGATGGCCGCCGAGAGCGCGAGCCAGGGCAAGAGCCGTCCGCTGGTCTTCACCGGCTGGACCCAGGCGGAGGAGATGAGCGGCCCGGTCACCTACAGCAAGGGCGCCCTGGTCCTCCACCTGCTGCGGCGCGAGCTGGGCGACGCCGCCTTCTGGGAGGGGCTGCGCCTCTACACCAAGGCCGCGGCGAATGCCGGAGGCGTGGTACGCACGCGCGACCTGCAGCGGGCCATGGAGCAGGCGAGCGGCGAAAAGCTCGCGTGGTTCTTCGACCAGTGGGCCTACGCCGTCGAGCCGGAGCTTACGGCCCGCCACCGGCAGGAGCCGGGCGCGGTGGTGGTCGAGGTCGAGCAACGCGGGGAGAAGCCCTGGCGGATCGGCCTGCAGATCGCGGTGGAGACCGAGGGCGAGCGGGTGAGCCGGCGCGTGGTGCTGACCCAGGCGAAGGAGACCTTCCGCTTTCCGGTGTCCGGGCCGCCTCTCTCGGTGCGGATCGACGAAGGAGGCTATCTGCCGCGAACGGTCGAGCACGAGCGCCCGTGGAAGATGCTGCTCCACCAGATGACCCACGAGCCGGACCCGGCCGGCCGGGCCGACGCCCTGCTGGCGCTGTCCGAGGCCTGCGCCGCCCCCTCCCCCGCCGCCGGCTGCGGCGACCTTCCCGCCGCGCTCCGTGACCGGGCCGCCGAGGACGAGGCGCGCATCGTGCGCCAGCTCGCGGAGCGCACCCTCCAGCGGATCACCCCCAAACCCGCCCGGTGAGGGCCGCCCAATGTCTGCAGAAAAACAGCCAGAGATCCGCTGGCTGTACCGTCAGGTCAGGCCGTTCGGCGGGCTGCACGCGGTCCGCCTGCTGACCTTGCTGGTCACCAGCGCGCTGACGCTCGTCGATCCGCTGATCCTCAAGTGGATCCTCGACGAGCTGATCCCCTGGCGCAAGCCGCAGATGCTCTGGGTGGCGGCCCTCGCCTTCTTCGTCGTCTACCTCTTCCGCTCGGCGCTGAGCGGCATGTCGGACCTGCTCGACTTCTACGCCGGCCAGCGTGTGGGCTTCAACGTCCGGCTGGCACTGCTGCGCCACCTCCAGAGGCTCTCGGCCGACTACCACGACAACACCTCGGTCGGGGACAACCTGCACCGCCTGGAGCAGGACGTCCAGCGCATTCAGGACCTGGGCGGAGCCCTCGCCGCCTCGGTGGTGCGGTTCGTGGTCACCACGGCGCTGACGCTGCTCGTGATGCTGATCCTGAGCTGGAAGCTGACCGTGGTGATCGTGCCGCTGATCCCCTGCCTCGTGGCGCTGCGGCGCTTCAGCTACCCGCGGCTGCGGGAGTCTTCCGACCGGGTGCAGCAGGAGAGCGCCAGGGTGACCGGGTTCCTCCAGGACCACCTGGCGGCGATCACCCAAGTCCAGCTCCTGGGACGCGAGCGGCGGGAGGCGCGGCGGTTCGTCCGGCTCTCGCGCAGCGCCCTCTCCATCCACGTGCGGCGGCGGATCGAGGAGCTCGCCTTCGGCCTCTTTTCGATCAGCCTGATCGTGGCGGCGATCGCCTTCGCCCTCGGGTACGGCGGCTATCAGGTGATGGCCGGCGCCATGTCGGTGGGCGGCCTGGTGGCCTACTACACCTATCTCGGCCGCTTCTTCGAGCCGCTGCGCAACGTGGTCGACCTCTACTCCCAGGTGCAGCGGTCCAACGCCAGCACGCGGCGCATCCTGGAGGTCCTCGACCGCGAGCCGTCGGTGGCCGACCGGCCGGGCGCCCTGCCCCTGCCGCCGGACACGCCCGGCGTGGTGGAATTCTCCGGCGTGACGTTCGCCTATCACGCCGACAAGCCGGTCCTTCAGGGGATCTCGTTCCGCGCCGAGCCGGGCGAAAGGATCGCGCTGGTCGGCGAGAGCGGATCGGGCAAGAGCACGGTGTCGCGCCTGCTCGCCCGCCTCTACGAGCCGCAGGGCGGGAGCGTCTGCGTGGACGGCGCGGACGTGCGGCGCATCCAGCTCCGCAGCCTGCGCTCCGCCGTGGCCGTGGTCCCCCAGGACCCGGTGCTGTTCGACGTTACGCTGCGCGAGAACCTGCTCTACGGCAATCCGCACGCGACCGAGGAGGAGCTGCTGGAAGCGATCGAAATGGCCCGCCTCGGCTCGACCGTGCGCCGCCTTCCCCAGGGGTTGCTCGAGCCGGTCGGGCCGCGCGGCGCCCGCCTCTCCGGAGGGCAGCGCCAGCGGGTGGCCATCGCCCGCGCGATCCTCCAGCGTCCGCGGGTGCTGGTCCTCGACGAGGCGACCTCGGCGCTCGACGGCCCCACGGAGCGGGCCGTCCTCGAATCGCTGGAGGGGTTCGTGCGCGACCGCACGACCCTGCTCATCGCCCATCGCTTGTCGGCGATCCGCTGGGCCGACCGCATCCTGGTTCTGGACCATGGGCGGATCGTCGAAGAGGGGACCGACGCGGAGCTCTACCGGAGGGGCGGCCTCTACCGGCGCCTTTGCGAGGAGCAATTCCGGCGCGAAGAGGAGCCGGCGGCCGCGGAGCTCGCGGCCCGGGGAGTCCCGGAATGAGGGCGATCCGGCGCATCCTGCGCACCATTCCCGTCCTGGTGGTCCTCCTCCTGCTGCTCGGCCTGGCCTTCGTCGCCGCCGGCCGCATCGACCGCACGGTCGAGGCGGAGGGCGAGGTGCGGATCGAGCGCTACCAGGTGATCCGGCCGCAGGTGCCCGGCCTCATCGCCCGGGTGCGGGTGCAGCCCGGGGACACGGTCCGGCAGGGGCAGGTGCTCGCCGAGATGCGGGACTACGACCTCCAGCGCGAGGTCCTGTCGGTGGAACGCCAGCTCCTGCAGGCGCGCTCCGCTCTCCACGAAGCGCTGCGCCGGCAGGGGCTGCTGACCGAGCGCATCCAGCCCGTCGAGGCCGAGAAGGAGCAGGCGGAGATCCGGCGCATGGGGGTCGAGATCGAACGCCGGGCGGCGCGGGTGCGCGAGCTGCGGGTGGAGCTGGAGGCGGAGCGGAACCGGCTGAAGCGCTCGGCGGAGCTCGGAAAGGCCGGCCTGATCAGCGAAACCGAGCTCGAAGAGGCCCGCAACCGCGTAGCCCAGGCGGAGTGGCGCCTCCGGCAGGGGGAGCTGGAAGAGAAGGAGGGCCGGGCCGAGCTGACCGCCCGCCAGCAGGGGCAGCGGCTGCTCGGAGGGCAGCAGCAGGGGAGCCGGCTCGACGTCGAAGGGGAGATCCGGGAGCTGGAGCTCCAGACCTCGCGACTGGAGGAGCAGCTCCGGCAGCTCCGCGAGATGGCCGGCCTGCACATGCTGCGGGCCGCCGTGGGCGGGGTCGTGGTCGGCCCTCCCCCCGAGGACCTGGTCGGCCGCAAGCCAGCGGCCGGCGAGGAGCTGTTCCAGGTGATCGACGTGCGGTCGATCGTCTTCCGGGCGCACGTGCCCGAGGAGCAGATCGTCAAGGTCCGGCAAGGGCAGAAGGCGTACGTCGAGGTGGCCGGCCTTCCCAAAAGGCGGTTCGACGTCTTCCTCGGCCAGGTCCGAAGGGTGGGCCAGCAGCCGAAGCTCGAAGAGTTGCGGGGCCGCATCTTCTACGACGTCGAGATCGCCCTCGACACCCCCTGGGTCGAGATGGAGCGCGGCCGCTTCTACCTCCGCAACGGTATGCGCGGCAAGGCCGAGGTCGTCTACCGCGAGGAGGTGACGATCCTGGAGGCGGTCTACGATTTTCTGACGGGGGAGGGGTGAGCCCTCACCCCCGTCCCCACCCGCCCAAAGACCCTCACCCCCTGACCCCCTCTCCCACCCGCACTCCCGCCGCCCGGGAGAGGGGGAAAATTCTCCAAGAGGTCCCTCTGAGCGAAGCGAAAGCAAGTCCGTTTTTAGCAGGGTCCCCCCTCTCCCGGGTGGGTGTGAGTGCGGGGGTGGGAGAGGGGGCCAGGGGGTGAGGGTCCTCCGGTCGTCAGACCGCATCGCCGGGCAGAACCCGCGCCCCCTTCTGCTCCACATCCAAATCGTACGTCCCCCGAAAATCCGCCCGGTCGTAGTTGGCCAGCGCCTGGCGGAACATGCGGTCGCGGCTCTCCCAGCGGTCCTTGACCGGCGGGTAGGCGCGGATGCGGTCCTCGTCGCCGTGCGACAGGTGGACGACGTACCCCTCCTGGTGGCGGGTCAGGCCGGCGCCCAGCGTGAGGCGGGAGATCATGTCCTGGTCCTCCCACCCCCAGCCGTGGAGGCGGGAGTTGTAGCCGTTGATCGAGAGGAAGTCCTGCCGCTTCACGAGGAGCAGGCCGGGAGCCTGGCGGGTCCCCTCCTCCACGTCCTCCTCGTTGTCCACGATCCGCAGCTCCCGGCCGTCGGCGGTGCGGATCTTCAGCTCGTAGCCGAAGCAGACCACGTGGTTGCCGCCGCGCGAGTTCAGCTCGGATTCGCGCACGCCCGCGAGGGTGGCGAAGACGCCCGGCGAGGCGTGGACCGTCTCGGCCACCTTGCGGATGGTCTCGGGCTCGACCACGATGTCGCAGTCGCAGAAGAAGAGCACGGGCTGCCGGCTGTGGGCGGCGCCGAGGTTCTGCGCGCAGGCCTTGTTGAAGTAGGGCTCCTCTTCGACCTGCACGACCGCGACGTCGGGGGCGCAGCCCTCCAGTTGCTCGCGGAGGAGATCGCGGGAGCCGCCGAAGCTCACCACCGTGACGTCGCCGCCCGCGGCCCGGGACGCGGCGATCAGTCCGGGCAGGGCCTGCCGCAGCTCGCCGCGGTCCCGCCAGGAGACGACGATCGACAGCATCAGGCCCTGGCTGCTCCGGCGGTCTCCAGCACCGTGGCCGCGATCTGCTCCGGGCCGAGGCCGTGCATCCGCAGGAGCTGGAGATCGTCTCCCGACTGGCCGGCCCAGCCGACCGGCCAGCCGAGGGCGGTGATCCGCAACGGCAGCCCGAGACCCTGGAGCAGGCTCGCCAGTCCTCCGTGGGTGACGTGGTCCTCGACCACGAACAGGTGCTCGACTCCGGCGAGGGCTTCGGCCAGCCCGTCCGGCAGGGGAGCGACCTGTGGGCAGTGCAGGACGCCGGCCCTCAGGCTCCTCTGGGCGAGCCGGTCGCGCGCCCAGAGGGCTATGTGAGTGCCGAGACCGGTGCCGGCGAAAGCGATCGGTCCGGGCTCGCCCAGCCAGCGGAACGGCGCGGGATCGCCAGGCAGGTCCTCCAGAGGGCGCCGCGGCAGCCGCAGATAGGCCGGAGCGTCCGCCGCAAGGATCGCGTCCACGGCGAAGCGGACCTCCTGCGGGCCGGCCGGGGCCCAGACCCGCATGCCCGGAAGGGAGGCCATCAGCGCGACGTCGTTGAGCGCGGCGTGGGTCTTGCCGTTCCGGCTGGAGCAGCCGCCGCTGTGCGATCCCACCAGGGTCACCGGCTGGCGGCTCTGGCAGACAGAGACGCGCACCTGGTCGTAGGCGCGGTAGCAGAGGAACGCGGCGAAGGAGAAGACCCAGGGGCGGAGGCCGCAGGAGGCCATGCCCGCCGCGACCGAGACCATGCTCTGCTCGGCGATGCCGGCCATCAGGAACCGTTCCGGCCAGCGCTCGGCGAAGTGGATGGCGCCGTCGGAATCGGCGAGGTCGCCGTCCAGGACCCGGATCCGTTCGTCCCGCGCGGCGAGCTGACCGAGGTAGGTGCCGCAGTGGTCGGCCAGCCGCAAGGTCACTCCAGCCCGCGCAGCAGCAGGGCGTGCTCGTCAGGATCGAGGGTCGTGCAGTGGAAGCGGACCGGGTCCGCCTCGACCGCCGGCACGCCTTTGCCTTTAATGGTCCGGGCGATCACCACGCAGGGCTGCTTCCGCGTGGTCTCCGCGCGCCGGAACGCCACGGAGAGCGCCTCGTGGTCGTGGCCATCCACCTCCAGCACGCGCCAGCCGAAGGCGGCCCACTTGTGCGCCAGCTCCGGCACGGGCTCCGGCTTGCCGCCCGGGGCCATGGCCCAGCCCCACTCCTGGAAGCCGTTGGCGTCCACCACCGCGATCAGGTTGTCCGCGCCGCAGCGCGCCGCCAGCATGGCGGCCTCCCAGACCTGCCCCTCCTGGCATTCGCCATCGCCGAGCACCACCCAGACGCGCGAGCCCCGGCCGCGCAGGGCGAGGGCCATGCCCAGCCCGACCGACAGCCCCTGGCCGAGCGAGCCGGTCGAGAAGTCGATGCCCGGCAGCGCCGTCATGTCCGGATGACCTTCCAGGGGAGAGCCCGCTTCGCCGTAGGTGGCGAGCGGCTGATCGAAGAAGCCGAGCCGCTGCAGAACGGCGTAGAGGGCCATGGCAGAGTGCCCCTTGGAGAGGATGAAGCGGTCGCGGTCCGGGTCCGTTGGATCGTCCGGGGAGACGCGCAGGTGGCGCCGGTAGAGGTTGAGGATCAGGTCGAGAACGCTGAGCGAGCCGCCGTAGTGACCGCCGCCGCAGGCGAAGAGCGCTTCGAGGATCGTCCGGCGCAGCTCCTGGGCTTCCTCTTCGAGACCAACGACCGGCTGCAGCTCAGGAAGGGCCATACGTAAAGTCATTCGGCACAACCGCGGACGCCCGGTAGTATATCACCCGCCCTGGAGCCGTACCGGATGAGGATCCTCGTCGCAGCCCAAGAAGCCCCGCCCCTCCTCGGCGGCCCTTCCACCTGGCTGCTCGACCTGCTCCAGGCGCTGCGCCCCCTGCACCAGGTGGGCCTCCTCGTGCCACACGGCCGCGACCTCGCGGTGTTCGAGCGGGCGGGCGTCGCGCCGGTGTTCCTCGCGCCGTCGCTGACCTCGGACGATCCGCGGGAGGCCGCCCGCATCGCGGCCGAGATCGCCTCGTTCACCCGCCGCCAAGAGGTGGACCTGGTCCATCTGGCCGGCGCGCCTCTCGCCCATCTGGCGCCGGCCCTCGCGGAGGCGGGCATCCCGTCCGTGCTCACCCTGCTGGGAGGAGGAGACTCCCCACGGGGCGTCTCTACAGTGGGGGATGCGCCGATGCGGGTGACGGCCGTCAGCCGGACCGCCGCTGCCGGTGTCACGGATCTCGTAATACCACCAGGGGGGGATCTGGACCGCTTCCAGCCCGGCGACCGCGCGGAGGCGCGGCGGGCGCTGGATCTCCCTCTCGGCCGCCCGGTCCTCTTGATGATCGGACGGCTCCTCGTGAGCAAGGGAGCCCTCGAAGCGCTGGAGGCGCTGCGCGATCTCGCGGATCTCGACCCTCTCCTCGTGGTGGCGGGCGACGGGCCGGACGCGCGCCGGATCGACGCCCGGGTCCGCTTCCTGGGGCTGGAAGACCGGGTGCGGCGGACCGGAGCCGTCGCCGCCGAGGAGATCCCGCGGCTCTACCAGGCCGCCGACCTCGTCCTGCTGCCCGCCCGCGACGAAGCCGCGGCCGGGCTCGGCCTGGCGGCGATCGAGGCTGCCGCGTGCGCCCTCCCCATGGTGGCGTCGAGCGAAGGCGCGCTCGCCGAGGTCGTCGAGGACGGCCGGACCGGCCTCCTGGTCCCAGCCCGCGACGCGAGAGCGCTCGCAGCCGCCGTGCGCGCCCTGCTGGCCGATCCCGCACGGGCTTCCGCGCTCGGACGGGAAGCGCGCCGCCGGGCCGAGGAGGCGTTCGGACGGGACCTGGCGGCGGAACGGTATGCGGAGGTGTATCGCGAAGCCGCGTCGGGCGCGCCACTGAGCCCTCACCCCCCGGCCCCCTCTCCCGGTACCGGGAG
>DASVEF010000075.1:0-50343 GCA_036380715.1 Thermoanaerobaculia bacterium
CGAGAAGGCGAGCCTTCGAGACCTCGAGGCGAACGGTTGGGACCGAAAGGCGAGGCTTCTCGAGCAAAAGGCGAGCCTTCGAGACCGGAAGGCGAGCCTTGTCGAGCAGAAGGCGAGGCTTCGGGACCTCGAGGCGAACGATGTCGAGCAAGGTCCCGACGACGTTTTTCTTGGGGCGAGAGGCGTTGAGCCGGGTGCAGGACCTGTTTTACCGGGTCGCCGTCGCGTCGAGACGGGTCCCGGACGCGTTCTTTGACAACTGAATCTTGGAAAGCTCGCCGGAGGAGACGGAGAGCCGCGGGCGGAGTTTGCGCCCGCGGCTCTCCGGGATCTCAGGAGGCCGCCCCCACCTCCGTATCGAACACCCCGGTCATCACCTTCCCTCCGCTCTTGACCTGCACCCAGATCCGGTAACGGCCGGGCTTGGGGAACTCGTAGGGGAAGGAGACGACGCTCGGCGCGTGCGCCCCCTGGTGAATCAGATGGGCTCTGTGGGCGCTGTGGTCCATGGCCGGGCCGGAGGCCGCGGGGATCGCGCCGGCCAGTTTTTTCTCGAAGGCTTGTTGCGAGGCCATGGAGAAGCTGCCCACGGGGTGGAGGTGGACGAAGACCTCGCCGTCGTCGCGGGTGATCACGGCGTGGCTGAGCATGCCCATGTAAGGCTCCAGGGGGACGGGATGGCCGCCCGGACCCTGCACCTCGAAGCGGAGGTCGAGCTCGCGGCCGGCGGTCAGGGGCTCCGGGCCCTTCCGCCAGGACATCTCGAAACCGTCGCCCAGGGGGCTCACGGCCGGCCCCGCGGCCCGGGCGAGCGGCGCGGAGGCGCGCCAGGAGTCGTCGGGGTCCGGCGGAGGAGAGCCGGCACTGGCGGCGGCTTGGCCCGAGGGGCTTGGCGCGGCCGGGATCTCGATCTCGTCCACCAGGGTCTGCGGGAAGCCGGTCTCGTGGACGACGTCGCCGTAGACGCGGTAGCGGCCGGCCGGCAGCGGGGGCAGGGTCACGTCGAAGCGGTCCTGGTCCCCCGGGACCGGATGGAGGTGGGCGAAGGCGTCCAGGCCGGGCTCGCGCACGAGGAACATGTGCATCAGCTTGCCGTGGTCGGGGATCAGCGGCGACCACTCCTGCCGGCGGGCGTCGTCGATCTCCATGGAGAGCACCCGCGCGGAGCCCTCGGCCCGCGCCGAGGTCTTCACGGCGAACGGGCGGTACAGGTCCTCCCGGTTCTCCGCGTCGACGCTGTCCCACCAGCGCTTGCCGCCGAAGAGGATCAGGGCCAGCAGGAGGCCGGAGGCGACGGCGACGAGGCGCGCCCGGGCCTTGCGGCGCGGGTCCGGGGCCTCGCCCGGCGCGAGCACGCTTTCGCGGACGGCGGCGCCCACGATCGTCAGCGCTCCCACGAACAGGAAGACGCCGAGGAGGCTCAGCACGATCCCGATTCCCCTCTGCATGGTGCGCAGCTCCGTCGGCGCGGTGGTGACCGGCACCAGGGCGGTGCCCTGGCCGGAGCTCCCGTCGATCTGGACGCGCACGGAGTACGAGCCCTGCCTCATCAGCCAGAGCTGCGCCGTATGGCTGCCCGCCTGGCCGGGCACGGGCAGGGCCACGTCCGCGGGCGGAGCGCCCTGGAGCCCGGCCTGCCAGTACACCGGCTGGACGGTGACGTTGCGGGCTTCGCCGGACTTGAGGCGCACGGTGATCTCCGCCAGGCCGGGCACCACCTCGGGCGGACGGACGATGACGCGGACCGGATACGGCCCGGCGTCGCCGTCGAAGAAGACGTTGGGGCTGCCGACGTGCGCCTTCGCCGCGCCCGGGAGGAGCGCAGCCAGGAGGACAAGAAGAGCCGGAAGGAGGAGCCGCCGGCTCACCGCTTCACCCTCGCCATCCAGCCGCCCCACCAGAGGCCGATCTGGGAGGAGACCGTGCCGATCAGCAGGGCGATCCCCAGGCCGCGGGCGGTCACCGGATCCTCGTCCACGTTCCAGAACTCGTGGCGCCACTCGCCCGGCCGGGTGCCGTAGCTCCACTGCCGGTCGCCGGCGAAGAACCAGTTCCGGGACCCTGGGCTGAGCTGGAATTCGGAGAAGTACCACTGGGTGACGAAGAACAGGGCCAGGAAGACCAGCGCGATCACCGGCGCCAGCCACCAGCGCCCCTGCTTGCCCAGGCGCTGGAGGATCAGGTCGATCGCCACGGCCGGCACGATCAGCAGCAACGGGAAGAGCGGCGGCACCATGTGGTCCACCGGGTTGTTGATCGGCCCGAGCATCGGCTGCGCCGGGAACAGGGGGAGGATCCAGACCATGGCGCAGGCGACCAGCATGTAGAAGGCGCAGGTCAGCGTGGCCGCCCAGCGCAGCCGCGAGGCGCGCGCCACCGCCACCAGCAGAACGGGGAAGCAGAGGCTCGCCACCTTGTAGAAGATCGAGACGTGCTGGTCGTTCGGATAGCTGTATTCGGTGATCAGGGTCGCCACCATCAGGATCACGACGCCGGCCGTATAGAGGAAGGCCACGCCCGGCGCGCGCCCCTGGCCTTCGGCGGCGCGGTTCTGCGGCGCCACCATCAGCAGCATGGCGCCGAGCTGGATGGCGATCATGCCGGCGGCCAGCACGCCATGAGGCGGGGAGAGGATCTCGACGTCCAGGCCGTAGGCGTTGTGCCACCAGTCGTCGAAGGGGGCGGAGGTGAGCATGGCGATCGCGCCCCAGATCGACACCCAGGCGCCGAGCGGCGCGCGGAACCCCCAGAAGCGGACCGACGTGGCCTTCTCCGCCTCGCTGCCGGCGAAGGTCGTCTTGAGCGCCAGCCAGCCGCAGGCGACGCCGGCCAGCACGCCGCCCAGGTAGATGGCCATGTGCGCCGGCGTCCAGAACGTGTCGCGGCCGATCGTCATGTGCCACGAGATGTCCCACAGCAGGCCGACGACGATGCTGGTGGAGCCGAACAGCATGGTGGTGAGGTACCACGGCAGCGCGGACGCGCGCTCGGCCCGCGGGCGGACGGTGGCGTGGGCGACGGATTCCATGACGGGCTCCTCGAACGAAGGGTCCGATGAGATCTACGGAGAAAAGGCCTCTCCGGTTGATTCTAAAGGATGATCCCGTTGCCGCCGTTCATCATCGCCTTGCGCACGAGCGGGATCGGCGGCCCTCCGTAGGACAGAAACCGGTCGTGGAACTCGCGCCAGGCCCGTTGCCCGCCTCGCGGCGCGGTCCAGTCCTCGCGCAGCTTGCGCACCATCAGCTTGCCGAGCGTGTAGTTGAGATAGGCCGGATCGAAGGTGCCGCGAGCGGCCTGCTGGCGGGCGTTGCCCGGGTCCTGGAAGGCCTGCTCGCGGAACATCCGCTCCGCCTCCTCCAGGGTCATGCCGCAGGTGTGGAGCCCGATCGCCACGAGATAGCGGACGTTGCGCAGCAACGCGTTCTGGAGCTGGCCGATGCGCAGCCGCGGATCGCCGTTCCCAAATCCGGTCTCCCACATCAGCTCCTCGGAGTAGTGGGCCCACCCCTCGGCGAAGCCGTAGCCCACGAAGAGGCGGCCGAGGTCGGACTCGACGCGGTTGGAGTGGAGGAACTGGAGGAAGTGGCCGGGCCAGACCTCGTGGATGGTGATGAACAGCAGGTCCGCCTCGCCCGGAATGTAGGCCGCGCGCTCCTCGGGCGACCAGGAGGGGTCCGGCGGGGTGATGTAGTAGATGGACGGCAAATGCCGGTCGAACGGCCCGGGGATGTCGATGTAGGCGGCGTTCCAGCGCTGGTACGGCGGCGACTCCTCGATCAGCGCCTGCTCCTCGCCCGGGATGGTGACCAGCGCCTTCTCCTCCAGGAATCGGCGCAGGCCGGCGAGCTGCCGGCGGGCGGCCTCGACGGGTCCCCCTTCCGGCTTCTCCGCCTGGACGAGGTCGACGCACTCCCGCACGCTCTTGCCCGGGTCGAGCGCGGCGCAGGCCTCGCGCAGGGCGGCGAGATTGCGCTCCAGCTCCCGCCGGCCGGCCGCCTCCAGCTCGGCGAGCGGGACGTCGACCCTCTCGGTGGCGCGCAGCATGCGGCCGTAGAGCTCGGGACCGAGCACATACCCGTCGCCTCCCTCCTGCGTGCTCGCCTCCAGCTCCGCGAACCAGGCTCCCAGCCCGCGCATGGCCGCCGCCGCGGCGGCGTTGGCGGCGCGGAAGTCCTCCTGGAGCGCGGGGTCCCGGACCGTGGCGAAGATCGGCGGCACGTCGGTCTCGAAGTAGCCCGCGAGGCCGCCGAGGGTCATCCTCCCGACCTTGGCCCAGGTGCGCGGCATGGGGGTCCGCAGGTTGGCGCGGATCTGCTCCGCGGCTTTCGGCACCGCCCGCGCGTAGTCCACGAAGGCGCGCATCCGCCGCTCCAGGGGAGCGTACTCGCGGGTCAGATAGAGGCTCGGATCGAGCGGATTGGCGTAGAAGATCGGATTGCGCCACGGCCACTCGGCCTCGGCCATCCAGAACAGGTCGACGTCGATCTGCGCCAGCAGGTAGTCGCGCTCGAAGCTCTCCCGCTCGCCGAGCGAGGCGAAGCCCAGGACGCGCTCCCGGTGCTCGCGCAGCCATTCGATCTTGCGCTCCAGCCCCTCGGCGCTCCAGTCGGGCAGCCGGCCGTCGAGCTCGTGCCGGCCCGCGTTCGCGGCGAACGTGGGGTTTTGCGCGAAGTACTCCTCCAGGTAGGATTCGACGAAGCGCTTCCAGTCGGTCCCGGTCATGCCGGGAGTCTATCGCAGCCCCAGCTCCAGCACTCCGAAGCGGGCCGGCTTGTGGAAGTCGGCCGGCCGGGTCAGGGTCGGGGACCAGCAGGTGAATTCCGCAGGCGAGCCCGCGGGGCGTTCGATGCGGTAGAAGTTGGCGCGCCAGATCCGCGGCGGCTCTCGCAGATCGCCGAGGACGCCGCGCCAGGGGATCGACAGGATCGCCCACCAGTCCTGCCGCTCGCTCCCGCGGCCTGCCTCCCAGCGGATGCCTGGGCAGTCCCAGGCCGGATCGCCTTCCAGGTCGGCGCGCAGCGAGGTGGGGTTGTGGATGCGCGCGTCGAAGAGGACGCCCAGGGGGCTCACCTCGAATTCGGCGTAGCGGGCCGGGTCCGCCTCTCCGGGCGCGAGGAAGATCTCGACCGCCTCCTCCTCATAGATCGGATCGTCCCGGCGTTGGCAGGTCCCCCAGGCGTGGCGGTCCGCGCAGTCGAAGCGGACGTGCAGCGCCTCGTCGTCCCAGCCGACCCGCACCCGGGTCGGCTGCTCGGCCGGCCCGCCGTCGGCAGCGAGGACGAGAGGAGGGAGGGAAGGGACGTCCTCCCAGCTCCACGGCGCGGCCACGCGGGGGACCCGCCAGCGGGGGACGGCGATCTCCATGGGCGAGGATTGTAGCGGGGCCCCTCACCCCCCCGGCCCCCTCTCCCACCCCCTCACCCCAACCGGGAGAGGGGGAGACAGACATCCTTCGTCTATAGCGCTTCTTTCCTGTTCCGCTTTTCTCCCCCTCTCCCGGAGGCCGGGAGGGGGCGGGAGAGGGGGCCGGGGGGGTGAGGGGCCGGGGGTGAGGGCCCGGGTGGCGGACGGTACGGTGGGATAAACTCCGCCCCGATCCCATGGCGAAGCCCTTCCTCAACGACGACGCCAAGGCGGCCCTGACCCAGGCGGTCCGGGAGGTGGAGTCGTGCTGCAGCGCCGAGCTGGTCGTGGCCGTGCGCGCCAGGTCGGGCTCCTATCTGCACGCCGACCTGATCGCCGGGAGCGCGGTCGCCTTCGCCAGCCTGGCGTTCCTCCTCTTCTCGCCCTGGGAGTTCAGCCTGTTCTGGCTCCTGTTCGATCCCCTGGCCGCGGGCCTCCTGGGAGGGCTCATCGCCTCGCGCTTCCCTGGGCTGCGCCGCGCTCTGACCCCGCGCGCCGTCCGCCGGCGCCAGGTCGAGACCGCGGCGCGCTCCACCTTCGTGGAGAACAGGGTCCACCGCACCGCCGGAAGGACCGGCATCCTCCTCTACATCTCCGTGCTCGAACGCGAGGCCGTGGCGGTGCCCGACCTCGGCGTCGAGACTGTGGCCGCCACCGAGGGCTGGACACGGACGATCAAGGACATCGAGGACGCCGTACGCCGGGGCGAGGACGGCACCCAGGTCGCCCGGCTCATCACGAATCTCAAGCCCGTGCTCGCGCCGGCCCTCATCCGCAGCGCCCAGGACGTCGACGAGCTCGCCAACGAGATCTGCGAATGAGGCTCCTCCGAAGGCTCCTCTCTCGTCTTTCCCCTCTCCCGCTCCGCGGGGGAGGGGCCAGGGGAGGGGGCCTCGTCTCGATCCTCCTCCTTGTAGCCCCCGTCGCCCTCCACGCCCGGCCGGGCGGAGGCGAAGGCTACTCCGGAGGCGGCGACGGCGGTGGTGGCGGCGACGGCGGCGGCGAGCTGATCTTCTTCCTGGTCCGGCTGTGGATCGAGCTCGTCTTCCGCTATCCCGCGGTCGGCATCCCGCTGACCATCGTGATCATCGCCGTGCTGGTGGCGCGCAACCGGAGCCGCCGGCGGGCGGGCTCGCAGAGCTGGACCTCGGCCCCGCCGCCCCCACAGGCGCCGCCTCCGCGTCCGCGGTCCCAGGACCTCGACGCGATCCGGCGGCTCGATCCGGACTTCTCGGTCGTGCTGTTCGAGGACTTCGTCTACGCCCTGTACGCCCGAGCCCACCAGGCGCGGGCGATCCCGCGCGACCTCGAGGCCCTGTCCCCCTATCTGAGCCCGGCCGCGCGGACCCACCTGGCGCAGCGTCCGCCGGCCGGTGTCCCGGTCACGGCCGTGGTGGTCGGAGCCCTGCGCGTCCTCCGTCTCTCTCTGCCGGCGGCCGGCGCCACGCCCGCCCCCACGCCCAATCAGATTCGGGTGGCGCTGGAATTCGAGTCGAACATCACCCTGGGGACCGCGGGGAGCGAAAGGACGCAGTACGTCCGGGAGCGCTGGCACCTGGTGCGCGACGCCGGAGCGCGGACCAAGCCGCCGGAGAAGGTCAAGACCTTCGGGTGTCCCAACTGCGGCGCCCCGTTCGGAGCCGAAGGGGGCGACCGCTGCCAGTACTGCGGCGAGGTGGTCTCGGCAGGCCGCTTCGACTGGAGCGTCGAGACCGTCGAGCTGGTGCGGATCGAGGAGAAGCCACCGGCCCTGACCAGCACCGTCGAGGAGGTCGGCACGGGGTGGTCCACCCTCTTCCATCGCGACCTGAGCGCCCGCCGCGTCGAGCTGCTGCGCGACGATCCGGCCTCCACCGACGAGGCGGTGGCCCAGCGCCTGCGGCTGATCTATGGCGAGCTCAACGCCGCCTGGACCAGCCTCGACCTGCGGCCGGTCCGCCCCTACGTGTCGGACGGCCTCTTCGACTATCTCCAGTACTGGATCGACTCCTACAGACGGCAGGGGCTGCGCAACGTCCTGGAGGGGATGCGGCTCACCGAAGTCCAGCTCGCCAAGATCGTCCGCGACCGGTGGTACGACTCGCTGACCTTCCGCATCTGGGGGACCGGCCGCGACTCCACCGTGCGCGAGGCGACCGGAGACGTGGTCGCGGGCCATCCGCAGACCGACCGCTACTACTCCGAGTACTGGACCCTGATCCGCGGCGCGGGAGTGCGGGGCGCGCCGCACGCCGACAAGAACTGTCCGAACTGCGGCGCGTCGCTGGAGACCAACATGGCCGGCGAATGCCAGCACTGCGGCTCGAAGGTCACCAGCGGCCAGTTCGACTGGGTCCTGTCGAAGATCGAGCAGGACGACTCGTACACGGGGTAGGCCGTCAGCCCGCCGCCTTGCACTCGCCGTCGTGGTCCTTCTGGACCCCGGCCCGGCGCCGCTCGCAGTCGTTGCCGTAGGTCTTGCCGTCGCAGCCGCAGACCGGCCTGAACTCCCGCGTGCAGGCTCCGGGCTGGTCGACGCAGACCCCCTGGAGGTCGGCACCCTTGCACATCCCGGCCGGCAGATCGCAGAACTGGCCTTCCGGGCAGCGCAGGCCCTGGATACCGCCGCAGACCTCCCCCTGCTTCTCGCACTCCCCCTCTCGGGCCACGGCGACGTGCGCCGCGCGCGCCTGGCACGCGTTGCCGTAGGTCTTGCCGTCCGTACCACAGACCGGCTGGTACTGCTGGGTGCAGACCGCCTGCTCGCAGGTGCGGCGGTCGGTGCAGACGCTGCCCACCGGGCAGTCGTCGTCTGAGGCGCAACGAGGGTGGGGAGGGCACGCCGGCAGCGCCGCGACGACCAGCGCCAGACCGAGCAGCCGGAGCGCCTGTTTCGTGGGATTGGTGATCTCCATGGGGACCTCCCTCCTGGGGTTGAAACCCCAGGCTGGTTGTATCGCCCTGGGCAGGGCGAAAATCGGGGGGCGCCCGTGCGGGGCGCAACATCTCAGCCTGGGGTTTCAACCCCAGGCCCCTCATTACATAGTTGCCGGAGGAGGTTCCAATGTGGACAGCATCTCGCTCTTCTCCTCCTCCGACAGGAAGGCCGCCGCGAGCGCGTGCTCCTGCATCCGGCGCAGGTCGGCCGCGGAGAGCCCGATCTCCTCGGCCGCGACCCGGTACTCGTGGGCGATGTCGATGCCGCTGATGCTCGGGTCGTCCGTGTTGAGGGTGACGGCGAGCCCGCGGGCCAGCAGCTCCGGGAGCGGATGGGAGCGGTAGTCCGGGACCGTGCTCGTCTGGAGGTTGCTGGTGGGGCAGACCTCGAGGGCGATGCCGCGCTCGGCGAGGAGATCGAGGACCGCCGGGTCTTCGACCGAGCGGATGCCGTGGCCGATCCGCTCCGCTCCCAGGCCGAGGACCGCCTGCCGGACGCTCTGCGCCCCGGCCGCCTCGCCCGCGTGGGCGATCGTCCGCAGCCCCGCCTCGCGGGCGCGCCGGAAGTGGTCCACGAACAGCTCGCCGGGGTAGTTGATCTCGTCCCCGGCCAGATCGAGGGCGACGACGCCGCGGTCGCGAAAACGGATCGCCGCCTCCAGCTCCAGCCAGCCGGCTTCAGCTCCGTACGTGCGCGAGATGATCCCGATCAGCTTCGCGCGGACGGGGATGCGGCCGCGGGCCTCCTCCAGAGCATCGCAGACCGCCTCGGTGACGCCGAACGCGTCGAGCCCGTGCTCCTCGGCCATGAAGCGGGGGCTGAAGCGCAGCTCGATGTAGTCGATCCCCTCGCGGACGGCGTCCTCCAGGTTCTCGCGGGCGATCCGCCGGACCGCGTCGTAGTCGACCATGACCCGCCGCAGCATCTCGAACTTGGCGAGAAACGCCAGCAGCGACGACTCGCGCCCGATGACCTGCACGTGCGGCCGCAACCCCTCGACCGTCCAGGCCGGGAGCTCCAGCCCATGCTGACGGGCCAGATCGAGAACCGTCTCGACCCGGACGTTGCCGTCCAGATGCCGGTGCAGCTCGACGAGTGGGTACCCATTGCGCATGCCGATCTCCTCTTATCCCGACCACTCCAACCCGCCCGGCAGCTCGAAGGCGGCGTACTCGATGTGAACGACCCGACGGTGTCCCGGACGGAGGCAGGGCGAAGAGCTGTGGAGCAGCAGGGGCCTCATCGCCATGACTCCTCCCACCGGGACCGGGCAGACGACGGCGGGCGCGCTCCCGCACAGGTGCTCGATCCGCAGAGAATCGAGACGCCCCTGGCGATGGCTGCCCGGGATCACCTTCAGCGCTCCATGCTCAGGGCCGGCGTCGTCGAGGTGCAGGCGGAGCGCGAGGATTCCGGAGAGCACCTCGGTCGGCGGCTGGACGTGATGCAGGCCGAGCTTCCTGGACCACGGGCCGAACCCCGGGACGTCCCGCCGCTCCCTCACGCAGACCGTCAGGTCCTGGTGCCAGGGCACCTTCCAGTTCGCTCCCGAGGTCTTGTCGAAGAACAGACCCTTGACGGGGCGCGCTCCAGGACCGAGGACGGCCGAGGCGATCTCCAGCATCGGACCCTCGGAGGCGTACCGGCGGACGAGGGGGACCGCGGTCAGGAGATTGCGGATGCCGAACGCGTCGCGCTCCCGGCGGCGGACCCAGGCCTCCGTCCCGGCCTCGGCGATCGCCCGAGCCAGAGCTTCGACGTCGGCAGGGCGGACGACGCTCTCCACGATCGCGAAGCCCTCCCGGTCCACAGCTTCACGGAGATTCCCTGGAGACAGAGGGGCGGCCATCGCCCCGATCCTATCCGAGGCGAGGACCGCCGCGGGGGCCGGCCGGTCTCCGTTTCAGTGACAGGCGCAGGTACAGACACACTCGCCGGCCGTGCAGCCGATCTGGGCCTTGCAGCCTGGCGAGCACTGCTGGCGGCGGCAGGCGTCCACCTGGAGCTGAGAGCAGCAGTGAGGTGTGGCGGAGGGGCGGAGGATCTCAGGCAGAGTCGCGGCGGACTCGGGCTGTAGAGCGCTGCACACGGCTGGCGCCGCGAGCAGTTGCTCGATCGTCGGCTCGCAGGCCACGCCCGCGAAGGCGGGCACCGCGAGGAGAACGAGCGCGAGGGTCAAGAAGATCGATCTCATGGCGTCTCCTTCCGAAAGGTTGCCGAAGACGGGATCGGCCCCCTATAGAAAAGGTACGCACCGACCACGGGATCGCGCCCTTGAAACCTCCGCGCGGCATCGGCATCCAAGCCGACGTACGGGGGCTCGTCCCCCGGCTCAACCGAAAAAATCAAAGGAGAGATACCGATGTCCGAGATTCTTCGCAACCGTGTTTCCCGCCGCGTCGCCGGCCTCCTGCTGGGCCTTGCCCTGATCGCCGGGGTCTTCTTCACCCTGATTCCTGGAGTCGCCGAGGCGCTCCCGCCGAACGAGATCCACAGGTACTACTTCGACAGCACCGGGACGACGATCGTCGGGACGTTCCACCTCTACTGCGACGGCTCCCGCTTCCGCACCGGGACGACCAGCGCCAACTACGTCGAGGAGGTCTACTCCTGCAATCCCTACGAGGTGTGACCCGCTGAGCCCTGGGGAGGGAGAGCCGGCCTCTCTCCCCAGGCAGACATCTGAGGCCCTCTCCCCCGGGCGAAGCTCGCCAGCGCGTTGTGCCGGTACGTCGAGATGGCGAAGGTTGGTTACCCCAGCGTAATCTCTCGCCACCCCGTGCGTAAGACAGGCAGGCCGCAACGCGGCATGAGACTCGTGTCTTCTGCGGAGAGCCGACCATGACAAGAGCCACGATCGCCGGCGGAGCGTTCGCCACCGCCCTCGTCCTCCTCGCCGTCGCCGCCGGCTATCGTGCCCTCGAGCAGGATGTCGATCCCGCCGCGCCGACATCGCCCGCGAGCACACCCTCGACCGCGCCAGCGGCGGCGGAGAACCACCCGGCGGCGGCGACCCACCAGGCGTTCCTGTACGGCCGGATCATCACCGTCGACGGCGCCACCTACGAGGGGCGGCTGCGCTGGGGGGGCGACCAGGAGGCGTTCTGGGGCGACTACTTCAACGGCTCCAAGGACGAGAACCCCTGGGTCGCCCACGCGCCGCTCGAGCGGCTGCCCAAGGAGCGCCGCCCGATCGAGATCCTCGGGATCAGGATCGCCCACAGGGAGAGTCAGATCGACGTCGACCGGCAGTTCATGGCGCGCTTCGGCGAGATCGCGCGCATCGAGGCGCGCGGCGATGAGGTGCGGGTGACTCTCAAGAGCGGGACCGTGTTCGACCTCGACCGCCTCTTCGCCAGCGACTTCGACGACGGCGTGCGGGTGTGGGACGGCAGGCGGGGCGTCGTCGACCTCGACAGTCTGCGGATCCGCACGATCGAGCTCCTCCCCACCCCCTCACTAGGCGCCGCCCCCTACCGGCTGCACGGTACCGTGCGCACGCGGCAGGACGACTTCACCGGCTTCGTCGGGTGGAACCGCAAGGAGTGCGTCGGCCCCGACGAGCTCGACGGCCACACCGCCGACGGTGAGCTCAGCCTGCGTTTCGACACCATCCGCTCCATCGCGCGCCGCTCGCGCGACAGCTCCCTGGTGACGCTGCTCGACGGCCGTGAGATCGTGCTCTCCGACACCCACGAAGTCGGCCACGGCAACCGCGGGATCTACGTCGACGACCGGCGCTACGGCCGGGTGCTGATCTCCTGGGACGCCTTCGAGCGCGTCGACTTCAGCCCCGGCGGCAGCGGCCCCGCCTACGGCGACTTCCCGCCGGGGCGCCCGCTCACGGGCAGCGTCACCACCCGCGCCGGCCGCCGCCTCGCCGGCCGGCTGGTCTACGACCTCAACGAGAGCGAGACCATCGAGACGCTCGACGCCCCATTCCAGGGCGTGGACTACACCATCCCCTTCAGCCTGATCGCCTCGATCGTGCCCCCCGGCCGCGAAGAGCGCGGCGCCCAGCGCGCCAGGGTGACCCTCCATGACGGCGAGGAGCTGCAGCTCGAGCGCACCGGCGACCTCGGCGAGGGGAATGCCGGCATGCTGATCTTCGTCGACGGCCGTCAGCGCCCCGAGTACGTGCCCTGGACCGACGTCGAGCAGGTCGACTTCGACCGCCCGCCGGCGATGTACCCGCCGCTCGGCGGGCGCTAGTAACGCTCTGAAGACCCCTTGACTTCTGCACTTTGTCGCGTAAAGTACCTCCACTTTGCGGCGCAAAGTACTACATCGGCCTTGGGCATAACCCGACCAGGGCCTGCGACGAGGACACGACATGGAGCTCCGGATACGAGACGTTTCCAAGACCTATCCCAACGGGGTACAGGCATTGAAGCAGGTCAATCTGACCATCCCCTGCGGGATGTATGGCCTGCTCGGCCCTAACGGTGCCGGCAAGTCCACGCTCATGCGCATCGTCGCCACGCTTCAGGAGCCGGATGAAGGCACCATTCAACTGGGCGACCCTTCGGCAGGCTCAGGGCAGGCTCTCGACGTCGTGCAGCAGAAGGACGCCGTGAGGGAGACGCTCGGATACCTGCCGCAGGAGTTCGGCGTCTATCCGAAGGTGAGCGCGGAGAACCTGCTCGATCACTTCGCGATCCTCAAGGGCATTACCCAGCGTGCGGCGCGCAGGGAGGTCGTCGAGGCGCTCCTCCGGCAGACAAACCTCTGGGACGTACGGAAGCAGAAGCTGGGCGGCTACTCCGGGGGCATGCGGCAGCGTTTCGGCGTCGCCGTGGCGCTCCTCGGCAACCCGAAGCTGATGATCGTCGACGAACCGACGGCCGGCCTCGACCCGGCCGAGCGGGTGCGCTTCCTCAACCTGCTGAGCGAGCTGGGAGAGAACAGCGTCGTCATCCTCTCGACGCACATCGTCGAGGACGTCTCCGAGCTGTGCACCCGCATGGCGATCATCGACCGAGGGGAGATTCTGCTCGAGGCGGAGCCGCTGCGCGCGGTCGGTGATCTCCGCGGACGGATCTGGCGTCGCGTGATTTCGAAGCAGGAGCTTCCAGCGCTCGAACGCGAGCATGCTGTGATCTCGACGAAACTCCTCGCCGGCCGAACGCTGGTGCACGTCTACAGCGAGACGTCTCCTGGCGCGGGCTTCGAGCCGGTTGAGCCAGACCTCGAAGATGTCTACTTCAGCACGATGGCAGGGCAGATCGGCCGCCGCCGCAAGCAGACGGAGGCTGCGGTGCAGTCATGAAGCTCCGGGAGATTTTTCGTTTCGAGCTCGCCTACCAGGTACGCCGTGCCTGGACCTGGCTCTTCTTCGCCGTCCTGCTCGTAATCAATTTCCTGATGACGAGAGACAACTCCCTCGCCGAGGCGCTTTACGAGGACTTCTTTCTCAACTCGCCATTCGCCATCGCGAAAACCACGGTATTTGGCAGCCTGATCTGGCTTCTGGTGGCCGCGGTCGTAGCCGGCGAAGCGGCGGCGCGGGACGTGGCGACGGGCATGCATCCTCTCACCTACACCGCCCCCGTCAGCAAGGCCGACTACCTCGGCGGGCGATTCCTCGCCGCCCTCGTTCTCAACGCGTTGATCCTGCTCGCCGTGCCGGCGGGCATCCTGCTGGCCGTCTACTCGCCTGGCGTGGATGCCGAGTTGATGGGTCCGTTCCGGCCGGCTGCATATCTCACGACCTACGCCTTCATCGCGCTGCCGAACGCCTTCGTCGCCACGGCGATCCAGTTCTCGCTGGCGGCGCGGAGCGGCCGTGCCATGGCAAGCTACCTCGGAAGCTTGCTCCTCTTCTTCATGGGCTTCTTCGTCGCCTCCGTCGTGCTTTTCAAACGGGGCCTGGGGACGCTGCTGGATCCGATCGGTATCCGCTTCATCGTAGAAGATCTGTCGCATTTATGGACAACGACCGAGAAGAGTTGGCGCCTGATCGAGCTGGAGGGCACGGTGCTCACGAACCGCCTCCTGTGGCTCGGCATCGGTCTCGGGGCTCTCGCAGTCACCTACCTGCGCTTTCGCTTCGCCCATCGTACCGAGAGCACCTGGTGGAGGCGGAGGACGCGACCCTTCGGCAGGCTCAGGGCAGGCCGCCGGGATGCGCGCTCCCCGATGCCTGCCGGCTTGACGGCGAGCACGCCAATCTCCGTCCCGCAGGTCCCGCGGACGTTCGGCTTCGCCAGCCACGCGCGTCAGACGCTCGCCATCGCCTGGGACTCCTTCCGGACGGTCGCGACGAGCTGGGCCGGACTCGCCCTGCTGGCGGGCATCCCGCTCCTGACCGTCCCCGTGGTGCTCGATCAAATGGTCTCCAACGGCGTCCCGCTGGTCCCCACGACCGTGCAAGTCATCGGGGAATTGACGGCCCCTCTGTCTGCTGAGCTGAGCCGCTGGGTGATCATCCCCCTCCTTACGGTTTTCTTCGCCGGCGAGCTGGTCTGGCGGGAACGGGAAGCCGGCCTGGGCGAGATCACCGACGCCATGCCGGGGTCGGAATGGCCCCCGTTCCTCGGCAAGCTCCTGGGACTCGGCCTCGTGCTCGTCGCGTTCACGGCGCTGCAGATGGCCGGGGGGATGCTCGCTCAAACCATCATGGGTCATGACGAGCTCGAGATCGGGCTGTACCTGAAAATCCTGTTCGGGCTTCAGCTTCCCGAATACCTCCTTTTCGCGGTGCTCGCGCTCGTGGTGCACGTGCTGGTGGACCAGAAGTACATCGGTCACCTGGTGGCGATCATCGCCTACGTATTCATCGTCCTCGCCTCCTTGTTCGGAATCGAGCACGACCTGCTCGTCTATGGCGCCGGACCGGGGTGGTCCTTCACGGAGATGCGCGGCTTCGGCCCGTCTCTCGGGCCCTGGTTGTGGTTCAAGCTCTACTGGGCAGCGTGGGCACTGCTTCTCGCAGTGCTGGCAAGGCTGCTCTGGGTGCGCGGCAGGGAGAGCGGCCTCGGGGTGCGGCTCCAACTGGCGCGTCTGCGGTTCAGGCGTGCGACGGTCTGGACTGCCGCGGCGGCGGTGGGGCTCATCTTCACGCTGGGCGGGTTCATATTCTATAACACGAATATGCTGAACAAATACCTCACCGCCTCCGACATCGTCGAGCGGAGCGCCGAGTACGAGCGGCGCTACAGACGGTACGCGGGCATCCCGCAACCCCGGCTGACGGGGACCCGCCTGCACGTCGAGATCTATCCCGAGCGGCGGGAGGTGCAGATCCGCGGCTCGTACCGCCTGGTGAACCGCAGCGCCGTGGCGATCGACTCCATCCACGTGGCTACCGTCCCCGGAGTCGAGACCGCAGCCGTCGCCTTCGACCGGCCGGCTGCTCCCGTGCTCGCGGACGAGGATCTCGGCCACCGGATCTACGCCCTGGAGAGGCCGCTCCAGCCCGGCGACTCGCTGCGGCTCGACTTCCAGGTGCACGTCGAGCCCCATGGCTTCCGCGAAAGCGGAGTCGATGCCTCGGTGGTGGCGAACGGCACCTTCTTCACGAACGGCGCGCTGCCGGCCATCGGCTACCAAGGGGGTCGCGAGCTCATGAGCGCCAGCGACCGGCGGGAGCACGGGCTCGCCCCGCGCCCCCTGATCCCCTATCTCCACGACGTCGAAGCGCGAAAGGATCGGGGCGCGGGGATCGCCTTCGAAGCGGTGGTGGGCACCCACGAGGACGAGGTCGCCGTCGCGCCGGGCGCGTTGCGCCGGACGTGGACGGAAGGGGAGCGCCGTTACTTCCACTATTCGACCGATGGCCCGATCGGAGGCGAGTGGGCCTTCTTCTCCGCCGACTACGCGGTGCATGAAGCACGGTGGAACGACGTCGTGATCCGGATCTACCATCACCCGGGGCACACGGCGCACCTGGACCGTATGGTTCGGAGCATCCAAGCCTCCCTGGACTACTACACCAGGCAGTTCGGCCCCTACCGGTACAGCCATCTCAGCGTCGTCGAGCGTCCCGGGAACGGCACAGGGATACACGCCGAGGCCAGCTTGCTCTCCTATGCAGAGGGGTTCTCCACGTGGAATCCGAAGGACGATCCGGGGAGCCTCGATTTTCCGTTCGCGGTAGTGGCACACGAGATGGGCCACCAGTGGACCGTCCCCTATGCACCCGTCGAGGGAGCCCCGGTGATGTCCGAGGGCCTTGCCTGGTATTCCGCGATGAAGGTCGTGGAGAACGCCAAGGGGGTCGAGCATCTTCGGCGGCTTCTGAGCTACATGCGGCAGCCGCATCCAATCGCGCCGATCCGCCGAGGTGAACCGTTGCTCCGGGGGCTCGACCCGTACCTTTCCCGCCGCAGGGCACCCTTCGCGCTGTACGCGCTGAGCGAGTACATCGGCGACGAGCGGGTGAATGGGGCGCTGCGGCGTCTGCTGGAGAAGCATCGACCGCAAGAGGCTCCCCTGGCGACTACGCTGGATCTGCATCGTGAGCTCCAGGCGGTGACGCCGGCCTCACTGCGGTATCTGCTGCACGATCTGTTCGAGGTGAACACGTACTGGGAGCTCGAGACGGAGCGAGTCACGGCGGAGCAGACCGAAGCAGGCACGTGGCAGGTGACGCTCGACGTGCGGGCGCGTAAGGTGGTGTTCGACATCGCGGGCGTCGAGACCGAGGTGCCGATGAACGACTTGGTGGAGGTCGGGGTCTTCGCCCCCGTCGAGAACGTCGAGACGTCAGGCAAGCCGCTCTACGTGCAGAAGCACCGCATCCGCTCCGGTAAACAGACGGTCACGGTGACGGTGCCACGCAAGCCCGCCCGTGCCGGCATCGACCCATACCACCTGCTCGATTGGGAGGAGCGCGATGGTGCCGACAATATCGAGGTGGTGAAGGTGAAGAGTTGAGGGTGCACCGCTTTCAGGCCGCACGATCCTGATCGAGGGCTTCTATCCTCCCTGCAGAATCCGGTACGGCACCACGCGCAGGACCTCGGCCAGCGAGGTCACCCCTTCGCGAGCCTTGGCGAGGGCGTCGTCGCGGAGGGTGCGCATTCCCTTCTCGACCGCGGTGGAGCGGATGCGGTGGATCGGCGCCGCTTCGGCGACCAGATCGGACAGCTCGGCGTCCATCAGGAACAGCTCGTAGAGGCCGATACGGCCCTTGTAGCCGGCGCCGGCGCAGGCTTCGCAACCCTTGGCCCGGAAGAACCGTCCTTCCACGGCCGGGCCGAGCCTCCGGACTTCGGCCTCGCTGGGCGGAGCCTCCTCCCGGCAGTGGACGCAGAGCTTGCGGGCCAGGCGCTGGGAGACGGCGCCCAGGAGTGAGCCGGCGATCAGGCTGTGGTCCACGCCCAGGGTGTGCAGGCGGGAGATCGTGCGCACGGAGTCGGTCGTGTGCAGGGTCGAGAGGACCAGGTGCCCGGTCTGAGCGGCGCGCAGGGCGGCCGAGGCGGTCTCTTCGTCGCGGATCTCGCCGATCAGGATCACGTCCGGGTTCTGCCGCATGAAGGCCCGCGCGTAGTCCGCGAAGGTCATCTGGGCCGAGACCTGCTTCTGGTTGGTCTTCGGGAAGTGGTACTCGATCGGGTCCTCGACGGTGAGGATTTTGTTGTCCGGCGAGTTGATGTGGCCGATCGCCGCGTACAGGGTGGTGGTCTTGCCGCTCCCCGTGGGGCCGGTGACCAGGAGCAGACCCTCGGGGTTCGAGACCAGGCGCTCGAAGACGGGCAGCACCTCGCCGGCGAAGCCGAGCTTTTCGAGGCCGAGGATCGGCGCCGCGCTGTCGAGGAGGCGGAGGACCGCGTCCTCGCCGAAGGGGCCGGGCACGACGGAAAGGCGGAAGTCGATGCCGCGCTCCCGGCCCTTGCCCTCTCGAAAAAGCGCCTGGATACGGCCGTCCTGCGCCTTCCGCCGCTCGGCGATGTCGAGGTCCGACAGCACCTTGAGCCGGGTGATCGCCGCCTGGATGTTCTCCCGCGAGAGGGGCGTCGCGATCTGCCGCAGCACGCCGTCGATGCGGAACCGGACGTCCACGTCGTGCTCGTAGGTCTCGATGTGGACGTCGCTCGCCCCGAGCTGCGCCGCGTGGCCGAGGATCTCGTCGATCATCACGGGGACCGGGGTCTCGGGCGCGAAGGAGAAAGCCGCGACGGGACGGAGCTCGAGCGTCGCGCGGTCCCGGTCCGGGTCGGAACCCTCATATCCGAGGTCGATCGCCCGCCGGATCTCCCAGGCGTTCAGAGAGATGGGACGGACCGGCCGCCGCAGGGCCCGCTCCGCCTCCTGGATCAGCGACCGGCGGAACGGCTTGAGCATGCCCACCGGCACCGGCTCCTGGCTCGCGCGGTCGACCCTGCCCAGAACCACGACCATGTTCTCCAGACAGAAATCGCGGCCGAGCAGGCGGACCGACCGCTCGTCGATCTCGAAGTGGGCGAGCTCGGTGAAGGCCTGCCTCTCTGGATATGCCATTTCCGCCATGAGCCGTCTCTCCTGCGAACGATCATACCGGGATTGATTGCCGTGCTACATTGGCTTTATGAAGGACGACCTCTTCCTGACCCTGACTCCCGAGAAAGTGCTCGCCGCCGTCGAGGCCGGAGGTCTGCGGTGCAATCCCGTCTGCTATCCCCTGAACTCGTTCGAAAACCGCGTCTATGAGGTCGAGCTGGAGGACCGCACGCGCGTGGTCGCCAAGTTCTACCGGCCCGGCCGATGGAGCGAGGAGCAGATCCTGGAGGAGCACCAGTTCCTCGCCGATCTCGCCGCCGAGGAGATCCCGGTCTGCACCATGCGCGATTTCCCCGAGGGCGGCACTCTGAGGCAGATCGACGGCATCTACTACTCCCTCTCGGACCGCCGGGGCGGCCGGGCTCCCGACGAGCTCGATAACGCCACGGTCCGCCGTCTCGGCATGCTGGTCGGCCGGATGCACAACGTGGGCGCCCAGCGGCCGGCCGAGCACCGGCTGCACCTGACCGCCGACGCCTACATCCGCGAGGACGTGGACTGGCTGGCCGAGCGCGACGTGCTGCCCCGCCACCTGCGGGACCGCTACTTCGACGCCGCCTTCGCGATCGCCGACGTCGTGGACAAGCTGATGAAGGGGGTCGCGGTCCACCGCATCCACGCCGACCTCCACCTGGGCAACCTGCTCTTCCGTGACGGCCTGCTCAACCTCCTGGACTTCGACGACATGGCCATCGGCCCGGCCGTGCAGGATCTCTGGCTGGCTGTGCCCGGCCGCGACGCCTGGGCGCTCCGGCAGCGCGAGCTCTTTCTGGAAGGATACGAGCAGCTCCGCCTCTTCGACCGCTCCACCCTGAAGCTGATCGAGCCGCTGCGCGGCCTGCGCATGATCCACTACGCCGCCTGGATCGCCCGCCGCTGGCACGATCCGGCCTTCCCCGCCGCCTGGCCGCAGTTCGGTACTCCCGACTACTGGGACCGCGAGACCGAGGACCTGGCGGACCAGCTCGCGGTGATCCGCGGCGAGATGAAGCCCGAGGGCGGCGCCCTCACTCCCGAGGAAGAGCGGTTGCGGGAGGAGGAGGTGCCGGTTCTCACCAACAAGGACTTTTTCTGGGATTGGGAGAAGTAGAGGAGCCCGGACCCGACAGCGTCCGGTCCGGGCTCAGGGGAAGAGTGGTTTAGCGGCCGTCGCGGTCCGCGTCACCCGGCAGGTTGCGCTCGACGCGGTGCCAGGCATCCTTGGTGGCATACTTCGCCTCGTTCCAGGTATGCCTGGAAGCGCCCTTGGCGTTGTCCCAGCCGCGCTCCAGGTCGTTCTCGGCCTGATCCCAACTGCGGTCGGCGTAGCGGCCGCGCGACTCCCAGCCGTACTTGTAGGCGGGCTGATAGTCCTCGTAGCGGTCGCCGGCCTTCACATAGGGACGGGAGCTGTAGTTCTCGCGCCAGTAGGTGTCCTCGACCGTGGGGTCGATCCCCTCGGCGATTCCGTGACCCATCAGGCCGCCGGCAACAGCGCCGACCGCCGCACCGACCAGGGTGCCCACGCCGGGGCCGCCAACCGCCGTTCCGACCGCAGCGCCTGTGGCCGCGCCGGCCGCGCCGCCGATACCGGTACCGACCGGATGAGCTTTATCGTGATGATGGGTTTTATTCTCGACTTCGGTTTCATCCATGACTTTGTTCGCCATCGTTGATCTCCTTTGGAGTTGGCTACCAAGCACACCCGCCTTTCAGGGGTTGCAAGGCCGGGGCCACATTGGCCCCGCGGCTCTGTGCTAGCATCCCGCCGCATTCGCGGCCCTGATCCCACGAAGCTGAAATGAATATTCATCCGCTCCATCGCCGAGGCACTCTGCTCCTCGCCGGCTGGCTCTGCGCCGTGGCCCTCGCGGCCCAGGCGGCGCCGGCCGGGCGGGAAGAACGCGCGCGGCAGTGGTCGGAGGCGCTGCGCACCAAGGTGGGCAGCCCCGGGCTCTCGGCAGCGGTCGCGGTGGACGGCAAGGTGGTCTGGGCGGAGGGCTTCGGCCTGGCCGACGTCGAGAACCAGGTCCCGGTCCGGCCTGAGGTGCGGTTCCGGCTGGGGAGCGTCTCGAAGCTGCTCACCGCCGCCGCGGCCGTCCGGCTGGTGGAGCAGGGGAAGCTCGACCTCGACGCGCCGGTCCAGCGCTACGTCCCCTCGTTTCCCGAGAAGGGCCCGGACAAGGGCCAGCCGGTCACCGCCCGCCAGCTCGCCGGTCACCTGGCCGGCATCCGCCACTACAACGTCCAGGATTTCGCACGTCCGCCCAAGGCCTACGCGCGACTGTCCGACGGGCTGGAGATCTTCAAGGACGACCCGCTGGTCCACCCTCCGGGTACCGGCTACCTGTATTCGAGCTACGGCTACAACCTGCTGGGCGTCGCGGTGGAAGGGGCCTCGGGCAAGGACTTCGCGAGCGCCGTGGACGAGCTGGTCCTACAGCCGCTCGGGCTGCGCGGCACCGTGCTCGACCGGCCGGAGGCCGTCCTCGAATGGCGGGCGCGGCCCTATGCCAGAGACTCCGGCGGCAACCTGAAGAACGCACCGGCGATCGACAGCAGCTACAAGTGGCCGTCGGCCGGCTATCTCTCGACCGCCGGGGACCTGGTGCGCTTCGCCTCGGCCCACCTGGGCGACGGCTTCCTGAAGCCGGAGACGCGCGGCCTCCTCTTCACCTCGCAGCGCACGGCCTCCGGCGAGGAGACCGGAGTCGGAATCGGCTGGCGCATCGGTAAAGACAGCGCGGGCCGGCGTTTCTTACATCACGGCGGGGCCATCGAGGGTGGAAGGGCTTTCCTCCTCGTCTATCCCGATCAGCGGGTGGCGGTGGCCCTGCTCACCAACCTTTCCGGCGCGCGCTTCGCCGAGGGCGAGGCCCAGGAGCTGGCGCAAATTTTCATGGATTGATCCTTGGAGCCTGTATGGAGATCTACGAGAACATCCTGGAGACCCTGGGGAACACGCCCCTGGTCAAGCTCGGCCGGTTCCACACCGGCCCCGCCACCCTGGCCGCCAAGCTGGAGTACTTCAACCCCGGCGGGAGCGTAAAGGACCGGATCGGCGCCGCCATGATCGAGGCCGGCGAGAAGGCCGGGCTGCTCAAGCCGGGCGGCATCATCGTCGAGCCCACCTCGGGCAACACCGGCGTCGGCCTGGCCATGGCCGCCAACCTGCGCGGCTACAAGCTGATCTGCACCGCCGCCGACAAGATCCCCAAGGAGAAGATCGCCCTGCTGGAGGCCCTGGGAGCGACCGTGATCCCCTGCCCGACCAACGTCGAGGCGGACGATCCGCGGTCGTACTACAAGGTGGCCGAGCGGATCCGCGACGAGGAGGGGGCCTATCTCCCATACCAGTACTACAACCAGGCAAACCCCGAGGCCCACTACCGCTCGACCGGACCGGAGATCTGGCGGCAGACCGGCGGCAAGATCACCCATTGGGTGGTCGGCGTCGGCACCGGCGGCACGATCAGCGGCACGGCGAAGTACCTCAAGGAGCAGAACCCCGACGTCCAGGTGATCGGCGTCGACACGGTGGGCAGCGTCTACAGGTACTACTTCGAGCACCGCGAGCTGCCGCCCGCCGACCAGATCCATCAGTACCTGATCGACGGCATCGGCGAGGACTTCCTGCCGAGCTGCGTCTGGTGGGACTACATCGACGGCATCGTCACGATCGACGACAAGACCGCCTACCGGGCGACCCTGGACCTGGCGAAGCAGGAGTCGATCTTCGTCGGCTCCTCCTCCGGGGCCGCCGCGGCCGGAGCCCGCCAGGTCGCGCAGGAGCTCAGCGAGGACGGCCTCGTGGTCACCCTCTTCCCCGACTCGGGTGAGCGTTACCTCTCGAAGCTCAACAAGACCTGGCTGAAGGAAAAGGGCCTGCTGGATTAGAAGGAGGACCGATGTACATCGCGATGAACCGCTTCCGCGTCAACGCCGGGCACGAGGAGGTCTTCGAGGAGATCTGGCGGAAGCGCAACACCTACCTCCACGAGGTCCCTGGCTTCAAGACCTTCCACCTGCTGCGCGGCGAGACGCAGGACGGCATCACCCTCTTCGTCTCGCACTCCACCTGGGTCTCGCGGGAAGCTTTCGTCGCCTGGACCGAGTCCGAAGCCTTCCGCAAAGCCCACGGCGACGCCCGCTCCCCTCAGGGGACGCTGGCGGGGCATCCGGTGTTCGAGGGATACGAGGTGGTGCTGTAGTCAGTCCGTTCCGCTCCCAAGCAACCGATCCAGCATCTCGGCCAGCCGATATCCGGCGAGCGCCGCCGCCGGCTCCGCGGCGTTGAACGCGGCGTTTCGGTACGCGCGGCTGGGCTCCCGGCCCCGCTCCACCCCGACGTAGACTAGCGACTTGCTGGTTTCGAACCCCTCGCGAGCCCAGGCCTCGAACTGGCCGGGCAGGAGCCGCTCCGCGAAAGACTCCCTCGGATGGTGCTGCTGGATCACCCGGGCGATCCGCTCGATGCGTTCCTGCTTGTCCTCGAACCACCGCCGGCGGAACGTGCGGGTCAGGATGCCGTCCCAGTAGCCGTGCAGGTTGTGGTCGCCGTCGAGCTTGAAAAGGTTGCCTCCGCGGTCCCCCTCCGGCTCGGTGGCGGTCACCCGCGCGCTGGCGTGGAGCGGTTGGTGGATGTCCCCTCCCAGATGGAGGACCCAGGCGAGGTCGACCGCTCGCTCCGCCGGGCTCCGGGCCGGATCGGCAAGCGTGTCTTCGAAGAGCGCCAGGCGCTCGGCCACGTTCTCGGGCAGCGGCTGGAGGCGCGTGACGTCTCGCGGCCGGCCGTTCTCGTCCTGCTCCCAGAAGAAGTTCGTGAAGTGCCAGGTCGAGTGGTGGTACTTCGACCGGCGCTCGGGGAACGCCTCGTCGCGCACGATGTCCGGCCACGTGGCCGCCTTCTGGAACAGCTCCCGCTCGCGGACCGATATGGGACGGCCGTCCTGCGGGAAGAGGCTGGCCAGGTCCGCGTCCGGCGGCGCGGACAGGAGAAGGGTGACGGCCTTTTCTCGCGCCTCCGGCTTCATGTTGTCCCACGCGATGCGCGCGATGACCTGATGGCCGATGTCGTCCCAGGCGCGCGCCGGCAGGGCGGCCAGGAACAGGGCGGCGATTCCGGCCAGGAGAACCGCTCGCGCTCTCACGGCTTGCCCTCTCGGCGTTTGAGCTCCGTGAGCTCGTTCTCCAGACGGCGTCTCAGATCGACGATATTCTTGTACTGGATACATCGCTGGTTCCTCACATCGAACTTCAGCTCCTCCCCTGTCTTGGCAAGGAGCAGCGTCGGGCGGCCCTTTCCCCAGGCATACCCGACCTCCAGATAGACGTTGGCGTTCCCGCCGCTCAGATCGGCGATGACCAGCGACGCGCTCTCGATGCGCGTCTTGATGCGCTCCAGGATGTCTCCGATAAAGGAGGTCATGTCGATCCGCTCGCAGAGGAAACCGGCGGCATTGACTTTTTCCTGGATACCTAGCACATAGACGTCTTCCATGGCATCGTCGTACGGCATGGCGACGAAAATGTGCGGCTTGCGCTCCGAGCCGGTGCCCGCATCAATAGACTGCGAAGAGACCTGCTCGACTGACAAGGCATATGAGGTTCCCGTTGGTGCGGACCTAGTCGGAGACATCTCTTCCAGAATCCGACGGAGGCGCTCATAGCGGCCGGAGTTCCTCTCGACGATCGCGATCTTCTTCAGCTTGGGAGGGATTCTTCCGGCATCGATCGCCTCGAGCATCCCTCCGATTTGTGAGAGGAAGGACTCCCGCTCGTCCAGGCCGTATCCCACGCCGTGAATCGTCATCGCGACGTTCTCGGCCTTCGGCCTTTCCTGGGCGAGAATCTGGAGAGCCCTCTTCCCAAACTCGCGGATCTCGGGATAGCGGAAGCTGCGGAGCGGCACCACGCCCACGAAGAGCACCTCCCGGGCCGCAATTTTCCCCGCAGCGTCGACCAGCACGTGGCTGCCGGGAACGGGCGAGAGATCCTCATATCCCATGGTGGAAGACCGCAGCACTCCCGCCACGACCTCATCGGCGCCGTAGAACTCCTGAGCATGCTTGAGCACCAGGACATCGCACCGGTACTCGGTGATACTCGGGCTCTCTACGACGACGATCTCCGGCTTCACGCCTCACCTCCACCCTTCGCGATTCGCTGAGTCATGTCCCTGTCTCCTCCTTGAGGATACCGGAGAGGTGTCCACGACGATGACACCTTCCTTTAAAATGGTGCTGTCGTTCCGTAGGAGGATCAGTATGCCGGAAACGCGGGTGGCCGTCGTCACAGGCGGAAACCGGGGAATCGGGTTCGAAATCTGCCGCCAGCTCGCGGCGCGGGGCCTGAAGGTGGTCCTGACGGCCCGCGATGAGGAGAAGGCCCGGACGGCGAGCGAGGAGCTGGACGGCGACGTCGTCCCTTTCCAGCTCGACGTCACCCAGCCCGAGGCTGCCGGGCGGCTGGTCGCATTCCTGGAGGGCGAGCTCGGCGGCGTCGACGTGCTGGTCAACAACGCCGGGGTCTTCCTCGACCGGGGGTACGGCGGCATCCGGGTGCCGATGGAGATCGTCCGCGGGACCCTGGAGGTCAACCTGCTCGGCCCCTGGCAGCTCTCCCAGGCGGTGGCGCCGGTCATGAGACGGCGTGGCTACGGGCGGATCGTCAACCTGTCGAGCGGCATGGGCGCGATGTCCGAGATGTCCGGCGGCTACTCGGCCTACCGGATCTCCAAGACCGCGCTCAACGCCCTGACCCGCATCCTCGCCGACGAGCTGCGCGGCACCAACGTGCTCGTCAACACCCTGTGCCCCGGTTGGGTCCAGACCGAGATGGGCGGCGCCGGCGCGCCGGTCCCGGTCGAAGAGGGGGCCGACACGGCCGTGTGGCTCGCCACGCTGCCCGACGGCGGACCCACGGGGCAGTTCTTCCGCAACCGACGCCAGATTCCGTGGTAACCAGGAGGGTCTACGATGCAAGCTCTGAAAGAAGGATCGACCGGAGCCGCCGTCAAGCGCTGGCAGCACTTCCTCATCGGCCAGGGCTTCGACCCCGGCCTGGCCGACGGCAAGTTCGGGCCGAAGACCCACCAGGCCACGATCGAGTTCCAGGTCAAGCATGGCCTGATCGCGGACGGGGTCGTCGGCAACGCCACGATGGGCCAGGCCATGGTGCTCGGCCTCCCGGTCGTCCAGACCAAGGACGAGGAGGAGGACGACAAGAGCAGCCCCAACTTCCCGCCGAAGCCGGGCTTCAAACCGCTCACCTCGACCACCGAGCGGCAGGCCCTGTTCGGAAAATTCGCCTTCGTGCCGGCCCCCCTGCCCAACGACAAGGAGAACATCAGGATCACGGACAACTGGGAGGCCCAGAACATCGTCAAGGTCATGGTCCCCCAGGTCGTCGGCGTCCAGGGAGCGCCCTCCAGCGGCGGGGTCCGCTTCCACAAGAAGGCCGCCGGTCAGCTCCAGGCGCTCTGGCAGGCCTGGGACCAGGCGGGGCTGCGCCATCTCATCCTCACCTGGGGAGGCTCGTTCGTCCCGCGCTTCATCCGCGGCAGCAACAAGACTCTGAGCAACCACGCCTTCGGCTCGGCCTTCGACATCAACATGAAATGGAACGGCCTCGGCGCCGTGCCTGTCCTGGTCGGCCAGACCGGCTCGGTGCGCCTGCTTGTCGAGATCGCCAACAAGAATGGTTTCTACTGGGGAGGCCACTTCACCCGGCTGGACGGGATGCACTTCGAGGTGGCGAAGCTGCTCTGATCACCAGCCCCGGTACAGCTCCGGCCGCCGGTCTTTCCAGAACAGCCGCCGGGCCGTGGACCTGGCGCAGGCGGCGAGGTCCACGTCGGCGAGGACCAGGTCCTCTTCCAGGCTCTTGCCGCGGGCGAGGACCCGGCCCTCGGGGTCGACGACGAACGACTCGCCCGAAAAGTGGAGCTTGCCTTCGAGCCCGACCCGGTTGGCGAGGGCGGCGAAGTAGCCGTTCTGGAAGGCGGCGACTCGCACCTCGGCCTCGTAGAGGCCCTCGGGCCATTCGCCGAGCGTGCCCGCCTGCGGGATCACCACCAGCTCGGCTCCGGCCGCGCCCAGGGCGCGCATGACCTCCGGATAGTGGCGGTCGTAGCAGATGGCCACGCCGATCCGCCCCGCCCGGGTGTCGTAGACCGGCATGCCGCGGTCGCCTGGATGGTAGTAGCCCTGCTCGTGGAATCCCTCGTAATCGGTGATGTGGAGCATCCGGGTGACGCCGAGCAGGCGGCCGTCGGCGTCGAAGACGGGCGAGCTGTCGAACCGGTGTCCCTCGGGACTCAGCTCGTAAAGGTTGAAGACGGTGACGAGGCCGAGCTCGCGCGCCCGCTCCGCGATGCGGTCCGACGTGGGGCCGGGGATCGGCTCGGCGAGCTTCAGGGCTTCGCGGTCGTCCGACTCCTGCGGGAAGAACCGGTCGAGGACGACCTCGGGGAAGGCGATCAGGTTGGCCCCGGAGCGCTTGGCCTCTCCCATGGCGTCGAGCGCGCGGGCGAGGTTGGCCTGGCGGTCCGGACCGGCCGGGAGCTGGGCGAGGGCGATCCTCACTGGCGGGCTTTGAACGACCAGGTGAAGGTGAAGCGGGCCACGACCTCGCCGTTCGCCGAACGGCCGGTCGTCTCGGCCTCGGCGGTCGCCGGCTCGCCGGTCTCCAGGGTGCGGGCGACCGCGCCGGACAGCTTCCGCCCCTCCTCGCAGGTGAAGGTCGTGAGGCCGGTCGCCTTCTTCTCGAACGTCGCGGTCAGGCCGACGATCAGCAGGGCGACCGACCGGGGGGCGCTCTCGGCGGCCACCGCGGCGAGCGCTCCGGTCGACAGCTCGGCGGCCATGCTCAGGGCCGCGAAGTAGGTGGAGCGGAACGGGTTCGTGGTGCGCCAGCCGTAGGGGACGGTGACCACGCAGCGCTCCTCGTCCAGCTCGCGCACGCGCAGGCCGGCGATCAGCGCCAGCGGCAGCTTGGCCAGGAAGAAGCCGCGCATCAGCCAGGGGCTGAGCATCTGGCGGCGGCGCTTCAGGGCCACAGGGGACGAGACGGGCTCGATCATGGGCGGTTCCCTCGGGGGGAGAGGCTATCCGAATCCGACCCCGGTTGCCATTCAGGGGCCGGTCGGAGAAACTTCCGGCGTGAGACGCACCGCCCTCGACCTCGAACGCCACCTCAATCCCGAGCAGGTCGCCGCCGTCACCCATGGCGAAGGTCCGCAGCTCGTCCTCGCCGGAGCGGGCTCGGGCAAGACCCGGGTCATCACCTATCGGATCGGGTGGCTGGTGTCCGAGCGAGGGGTCGACCCCGGGCACATCGCGGCCATGACGTTCACCAACAAGGCGGCCGGCGAGATGCGAGAGCGGGTCGAGGACCTCCTCGGCATGCATCCGCTGACCACCTCGGTCGGCACCTTCCACCGCTACGGCCTGATCCTGCTGCGCCGCTACGGCGAGCGGATCGGGCTGCGGCGCGACTTCGCGATCCTCGACACGTCGGACCAGCTCGGCCTGGTCAAGGAGGCGCTCGGCGCCGAGGGGCTGTCGGAGACCGCCTTCTCGCCGCGGGCGGTGCTCCACCAGATCAGTTGGGCCAAGAACAAGCTGATCGAGGCGGCCGCCTACGAGGCCGCGGCGCAGAATTTCTTCGAGAAGAAGGTCTCGGTCCTCTACCGGCGCTACCAGGGGCTGCTCGGCCAGGCCTCGGGAGTCGACTTCGACGACCTGATCGGGCTGTCGGTCAAGCTCCTCAGCACCGACCCCGAGATCAAGGACCGGGTGCGCTCGCGCACCCGCTACCTGCTGGTCGACGAGTACCAGGACACCAACCACGCCCAGCTCCGGCTGGTCCAGGAGCTGATCGGCCCCGCGGGCAACCTCACCGCCGTGGGCGACGAGGACCAGGGGATCTACCGCTGGCGCGGCGCCGACCTCGACAACATCCTCGATTTCGAGCGGAGCTTCCCCGGCGCCGTGGTGCGCAAGCTGGAGCAGAACTACCGCTCCACCCAGACCATCCTCGACGTCTCGGGCGCCCTGATCGCGCACAACGTCAACCGCCGGGGCAAGCGGCTGTGGACCGAGAACGGCGGCGGCGCCAGGGTGGAGGTCTACAAGGCGAGCGACGAGGGGGACGAGGCGAGCTACATCGTGGGCAAGGTTCACTCGCTGCGCAGCCGCTTCAAGCTCGGGGACCTCGGCATCCTGGTGCGCACCAACGCCCAGACCCGCTCGATCGAAGAAGAGCTCCTCCGGCGCGAGATCCCCTACTCCCTGGTCGGCGCCGTGCGCTTCTACGACCGGGCCGAGATCAAGGACCTCATCGCCTATCTGCGCGTGCTGCGCAATCCGCGCGACAACTTCTCGCTGATGCGGATCATCAACCAGCCGCCGCGCGGCATCGGCAAGTCGACCCTGGAGCTGCTGCGCGACCGCGCCCTCCAGCTCGGCCAGCCGGTCTGGGACGTGCTCTACCTGGACGATCTCGGCACCCTGCCGCAACGCAGCGCGAGCGCCCTGCGCAAGTTCCGGGACCTGATCGTGAACCTGCAGCAGGCCGCCGAGGAGCTGCCGCTGCCGGCCCTGCTCGACCGCCTCCTCGATCAGACCGCTTACACCGACCTCTATCGCAAGGACGACCCGGAGGACCAGGCGCGGCTGGAGAACATCCGCGAATTCCTCTCCGCGGCGCAGGAGCTCACCGAGTCGAGCAGCTACAACAGCAGCGACCAGGATCTCCTGACCTCCTTCCTCGACCACATCGCCCTGGTCACCGACCTGGACAACCTCCAGGAGGAGAAGGGGGTCTCGCTGATGACGCTGCACAGCGCCAAGGGGCTGGAGTTCCGGGCCGTGCTCCTCGGAGGATTGGAGGACGGCCTGCTGCCGCATTTCAACTCCCAGGGAGCGCGGGAGGATATCGAGGAGGAGCGGCGCCTGCTCTACGTGGGCATGACCCGCGCCAAAGAGCTGCTCTATCTGGCCTGCTGCCGCCGCCGGCGCATCGCCGGCCGCTACCAGGACCAGGCCGAGTCCCCTTTCCTGGAGGAGTTGCCGGACCAGCTCCTGGAGGTCAAGCACAGCCCCGACCTCTACGTGACCGAGCGCTACGACCAGCGGACGCAGGACATCTACTCCTTCTTCGGCCAGAGCCGGCCCGCGGCTGCCTCGCCGTCCCCTCAGCGCCCGGCGGCGCCCTCTCCTCCTCCGCAGATGCCGAGCTACTCGCGTCCCCGGCAGCAGCCGGCCCCCTCCGGCCGCCAGGTCGTGCCCGAGCCGCAGGAGGTGATGACGCCCCGGCGTCCTCTCAAGCGGGGCAGCCGCGTGCGCCATCCCACGCTCGGCGCCGGCGTCGTCCTGGAGCTGGAAGGACAGGGCGAAGAGATGCGGCTGACCGTCTTCTTCGAGAAGGCCGGCAAGCGGAAGCTGGTGGCGAAGTTCGCCAACCTGGAGATGCTGTAGGCGTCCCGAATTCCGGTGCCGCCGTCTTTGCCCGGACATAAATGCCCGGGCTAGGAGAAACGCCGGCTCAAGCCGGCTCCAAGCCCGTAGGGCGCCGCTCTTAGCCCGGCGATTCATCGCCGGGCGGAAAGCGTCTTCTCGGTACTCTGCCGGAATGAATCCTCTCCGGCCCCTGTTACCACCCAGGAAGTTGACAAGCCCGCACGCCTGTGCGAGCATCACCTTCCGCCTTCTGAGAAGGCCTTTGAAAATCTTGACGCGGGGTGGAGCAGTCTGGTAGCTCGTTGGGCTCATAACCCAAAGGTCGCAGGTTCAAATCCTGCCCCCGCAACCAACCTTGGCGATCCCTGAGGCCGCGTGAAAACGCGGCTTTTCGTGTTTCTGAGAAGTCCTCGCGGAGCGCCCTACCCAATCCCGCTCTGTGAATTCTGCGCGCGTTTCCCCCTCTCCCGGTGACGGGAGAGGGGGCCAGGGGGTGAGGGTCAGGCCTCTTCGGGCGCCGCCGAGACGGCCGGCGGAGCGTCTTCCTTCTGCCGCAGGGTCAGGAGGCTGACCATCAGCATCAGCAGGGACGCCAGCCAGAAGGGGTAGCCCTGCCCCAGCCGCTGGAAGACGAAGCCGGACCACAGCGGTCCGACCATCCGCGCGATCGAGCCGAACGACTGCTGCACGCCGAGCACCTGCCCGGTTTCGCTCCGCGGCGAGCGGCGGGAGACCAGGGCCGTGGTGGCCGGAAAGAGGAGCGCCGTCCCCACCGGCACCAGCAGCACGACCAGGGCGAGCCCGGCGATGTGCCGCGGGAGGGGGATGCAGGCGAGCCCGACCACCAGGCAGAGAGCGCCGAGCCGCGTCACCCCCACTTCGCCGAACCTCCGCACCGCCGGGCCGAGCATCACCGCCCGCATGACCAGCGAGATCGCGCCCACATAGGCGTAGAAGTAGCCGATCGACTTCTCGGTGACGCCGAAGACGTCCTTGAGGTAGAGGGCCAGCACGGCGTTCATCGCCATGAAGCCCATCATCCCGATGGCATAGATCCAGATCAGCGAGCTGACCGGCGCGGTGGGGTGGCTCAGCACGTGGGAGAAAGTGCGGCGCAGGGGCTCACGGACCGCCGGCTCCGCCATGTCGGCCGCCGAGACCGTCCGCAGCGGCTCGCGGAGCCAGAGCCAGGCGAAGAGCACGTTGAGGGCGCAGAGGCCGGCCGCGATGAAGCCCGGCGCCCCCCGTCCCAGGTAGGCGGCGGCGAGCGATCCCATGGCGGGGCCGATCATGACGCCGGCGCTGGTGGCCGCCGTCAGCCAGCCGAAGGCCTTGGCCCGCTCGTCGGGCTCGACGGAGTCGGCCACGTAGGCCTGGACCACGCCGGTGATCCCGCCGCCCGACCCCTGGACCAGGCGCGAGGCGAAGAGGAGCCAGAGCGCGTCGGCGAGGCCGAAGAGCACGTAGGCAACCGCGGAAGCCAGCAGGCCGGCGAGGATCAGAGGACGCCGGCCGTAACGGTCCGAGGCCCGGCCCCACAGCGGCGAGGCGAGGAGCTGCGCGAACGCGTAGGAGGCGACCAGGGCGCCGACCACCGTGGCGTTCGCCCCCAGGCGCGTGGCGTAGAAGGGGAGCAGGGGGAGGACCATGGTGAAGCCGACCATGTCGGCGAAGACCGTGGCCATCAGGACCGAGATCTGCTTGAGCGTTCCGGACCTCATGAAGAACGCCCCCACAGCAGGAACGCCGCGGCGCTGCCGGTCATCAGGAGGACGCCGTAGACCGCCGCCATTCCGAGGTTCTGGAGCCGCAGGCTGGAGAGGATCTCGATCGAGATGGGACGGGTGTCGAACGTATAGAGCACGATGGACACGACGAAGTCGCCGAGCGCGGTGATGAACGCCAGCCCCGCGCCGGCCGCGATCGCCGGCCGGAGCATCGGCAGCACGACCCGCCAGAGCCGGCGCCACCGCCCCGCTCCCAGGGAGGACGCCGCCTCCTCCAGCGCCGGGTCGAGCCCGCGCAACCCGGCGAGCGCTCCGCGGCCGGTCAGCGGCAGGCTGCGCACCAGGTAGGCCAGCGGCAGGATCCACGGCGTGCCGATCAGCACGAACCGGCCCAGCCAGGGCTGGCTCACCCCGAAGGTGACGGCGAGCGCCACCGCGAACACGGTGCCCGGGATGGCCCACGGCATGGCGATCAGCCACTCCAGGGAGCCGCCGAGAAAGTCGCGCCGGCGCGACGCCAGACGGGCGGCGAGCAGGCCCAGGACGATCGCCGCCGCGGTGGACGCGGACGCCATCCAGAGCGAGTTGACGACCGGCCGCAGCTTCTCCGGCTGGGAGAACAGGGCGGCCCAGTTGCCGAAATTCAGCACCGGAGGGAAGGGCTCGGCGGTCCAGGTGAAGGCCGGCACGAGCGACACCAGGGCGAGCACGGCGTGCGGCAGCAGCAGGAACGCCGCCATCAGCCAGCCGAGCAGGCCCGCGGTCGCCCGCGTCCAGGGGCTCTTCAGCCGGCGCCGGGCCGGCGCGATGCCGCGCACTCCGCTCGCTCCGGCGGCCCCCGCTGCGACATCCGCCCGGCGCATGGCCCAGAGCCCGGCCAGGGCGAGGACCGCCAGCATCACCGTCTCCACCTGCGCGAGGCCGAGCTCGCCGTTGAGCTTGGAGGCGACGATCTGCGTGGTCATGACCCGGAACCCGCCGCCGAAGAGGTACGGGGCCGAGAAGGAGGCGAGCGAGGTCATGAAGGTCAGCAGCGCCGCGCTCACCAGGGCGGGCCGCAGCAGCGGCAGGGTCACGCGCAGCAGGGTCCGCGTCTCCCCCGCGCCGAGCGAGGCCGCCGCCTCCAGCAGCGCGCCGTCCAGGCGGGAGAGTCCGGCGCGGGTGAACAGGTAGAAGTAGACGTACATCGAATAGGCGTGCACCAGCAGGATGGCTCCCGGCCCGGCCAGTCGCCAGGGCGGCTGCTCCAGCCCCAGCAGCCCCTGGACCGCCCGCGACACGAAGCCGCTCTCGCCATAGAGGAAGAGAAAGGCGATCACGCCCACCAGCGGCGGCAGGGCCACGGGCAGCGCGGCCACGGCGCCCAGGAAGCGCCGGCCGGGGAACTCGGTGCGCTCGAACAGGAAGGCCAGGGGGACTCCGATCAGCGCCGCGAGGACCACCGACGCGAGGGAGATCCACAGGCTCCGCCAGAGGGCCAGCCACTCGTCGGAACGGCCCGCGAACTCCGAGAAGTGCTCCGCCGTCCACCCCTCCGGCCCGCCCAGCGCCTCGACCAGCGTCATCAGCAGCGGGTAGGAGACCAGCCAGGCCAGGAGGAGACAGACCGCCAGGGCGGCGAGGCGCGAGCGGCTCCGCATGGCGTGAGATACGGCGCCGGCCCGCTGCGGGTTCTCGGCGACGGTCAACGCCGATCCTCCTGCGCGCGGAAGATCCGGGGAGCGAGGCCGTCCGGGACGAGCGCGACCCCGACCTCGTCGCCGGTCTCGGCGGACCCCGACGCGGCGAGCACCTCCGCCTCTCCTCCCTCCGCGAGCTGCACCTGATAGTAGGTCACCGGACCGGCGTAGCGGCGCTCCACGACCCGGCCGCTCAGCGCTCCGTCCTCGCCGGCCGGCCGGAAGGACAGCGACTCGGGGCGGACCACCAGCTCGACCGCCGTTCCCGGTCCCGCGCCGTTCAGCCCGGGAGCCGGCGCGCCGCGCCAGCGGACGGATCCGAGGCGGACCGAGCCGTCCGGCTCCAGCGTGCCGGGCAGAGCGCTCGCCCGGCCGACGAAGCCGGCGACGAAGCGGGTCGCGGGGCGCTCGTAGAGCTCCTCCGGGCTCCCGACCTGGTGCAGGACCCCTCCTTGCAGCACGGCGACGCGGTCTCCGAGGTGGAACGCCTCCTCCTGCTCGTGAGTCACGAGCACGGTGGTGATCCCCACTCGCCGGATGGCGCTTCGCAGCTCTCTCCGGGTGCGCTCGCGCAGGGTCGGATCGAGGTTGGACAGCGGCTCGTCGAGGAGCAGCACGCGCGGCTCGGGGGCCAGCGCCCGGGCGAGCGCCACCCGCTGCTGCTGCCCCCCCGACACCTCGCCGACCCGGCGCGCCTCGAACCCCGGCAGGTCGACCAGGGCGAGCGCCTCGGAGACCCGGCGCGCCGTCTCCTCGCGCCCGACCTTGCGGGAGGCGAGGCCGAAGGCGACGTTCTCGCGCACGTCGAGGTGCGGGAAGAGCGCGTAGTGCTGGAAGACCATGCCGAAGTTGCGCCGCTCGGGCGGCAGGGCGGTGACGTCCTCGCCCGCCACGCGGATGCGCCCGCGGTCCGGCACCTCGAAGCCGGCGATCAGACGCAAGGCCGTGGTCTTGCCGCTGCCGCTCGGTCCGAGCAGAGCGACGATCTCCCCCTTGTCCACCGACAGGGAGAGGTCGCGCAGGACGGCGTTGCTTCCGAAGCTCTTGTCGAGCCCTTCGAGGGAGAGGAAGGGCGTCATGGCCGCGGCGCGCTGCTCGCTTTGTCTCCAGCCACGCCACGCCCGCGGATCGTGCGGTCCCAGGTGGCCATCCACTCCTGCCCGTGCCGCTCGATCAGATCCCAGCGCACGTCGGCCGGCTTGAGGTCGCGCAGCACCTCCTGCGCCCACTGCGGCAGGCCCGCGGCGGGCATGTCGGTCCGCGCGGGCAGGCGGAAAGCCTCGCGCGCGGCGATCTCCTGCCCCTCAACGCTGCCCACGAAGTCGATGAACCTCTTCGCCTCCTCCGGGTGCGGCGCCCCTTTCACCAGGCCGATCGAGTCGTCGATCACCGGCGCGCCGCTGGCCGGGAAGTGAAAGGCGAGCGGCGAGCCGCGCTTGCGCTGCCAGAGCAGGTCGGTCAGCTCCCAGATCGTCACCACCCCCTCCTGCCGGTTCAGCTTCTCGATCATCAGGGCCGGTTGCTGGAGGTACTCCTTGGTCTGGGCGTCGAGGCGGCGCAGCCACTCGAATCCGCGCTCGGGGCTGCCGGTCTCGGCCACCGACCGCGCCAGGATCATGCCGAAGACCGTGCGCATGGTGCCGCTCGCCAGCGGGTCGCGGATCAGGATCTTGTCCTTCCACTTCGGATCGAGCAGGTCGTCCCAGTCGCGCGGCGCCTGGCCGGCGGGCACGGCGGCCGAGTTGTAGACCAGGACGGGGGCCGTCCGGTACGACGCGAGGAAGAGGTCCTGCGGATCGCGGCTCCGCTCCGGCACCGCGTCCGCCCACTGCGGCCGGTACGGGGCCAGCAGCCCCTCCTTGGCGCCGCGGGCGAAGATCGTCTGCGGGCCGCCATACCAGACGTCGGCCTGCGGGTTCGCCGCCTCGGAGCGCACCCGGTCGTAGACGTCCTGCGACCCCATGTCGAGCCACCGGACGTCCACCTGCGGGTTGCGCTTCTCGAACTCCTTCTCGATCAGGGTCAGGAGGTCGCCGCCATGCGGCGAGTAGACCACCAGGGAAGCGCGGCCGTCGCCGCACCCGAGAACGCAGAGCGCCAGAAGAGCGCAGATCGTGAGAGTCGGTTTCATGGTCAGGTCGCGTCCGAGGAGAAGGCCCGGACCCGGGGCAGTTTATCCGGTCTTGGAAGGTGGGGCGAGGAGGAAGCAGGGTTAGCTGGGAGCGGGGGCCAGCACGGGCCTGTCCACAGCTCGAAAGTCGCTGTCGAGCACCAGGATTGGACACTCCTCCACGACCGCCAGCGCGTAGGCGAAACAGTCCCCAAGGTTGAGGGGATAGCGGAGCCGCGCTTCGGCCGCGATCTGAGCCTGCTGGACATCCGGCGGGACGAACTGGATTCCGCTGGACAGAATCTCGGCCTCAATCTGTTCATAGAGATGCGGCTGGCGATCTCGGACGAGAATCAGAGTCTCTGTAAGATTCACCGTGCTCATCCGGAGCTCCACAGCATGAGCCGCCAACTGCTCAGCGACCCACTCTCCGTGCGGCTCTGCGAAGAAGACCGCCAGCAAAGCCGAAGTATCGACAACCATCCCCCTCAGCTCCAGAGATCCTCATCCGAGCGAAACTTCGGGCTTGGATTCTCAGGAACCCGCGTCGCCATCCCCAACCACCGGGAGAAGTCCGGGGTATTGCGCCGCCGGCGTTCCCGCTCCACAGCCTCCAGGACGGCTTGACGGACGGCATCAGACTTCGTCCTGATGTGCCGGATCTTCATGTACTCGGCCAAAGCCTGTTCGAATTCGGGCGTCAGGTGGATATTGATCTGGGGCATGACTTCGTAGTCCTCTGTACAGAATGTATACAGAAGTAACGGGAAGATCAAGGCTCAAGGCGCCAACGGACACGCTGCGCCCTGCGCGGCGGGCATGTGGAGCCCCAACAAATCGCCGGAGACCGCGACGAGTCGTCGGTGCGCGCAACGAGCCCTCAGGCCGCGCTACGACTCGTCTGGCCCACGCAACGACTCGTCAGGGCGCGCAACGACTCGTCAGACGCCGCGGATGACTCGTCGGACGGCGCAACGACTCGTCAGGCAGCGCAACGACTCGTCAGGCGGCGCAACGACTCGTCGGACGCCGCGGATGACTCGTCAGGCCGCGCAACGACTCGTCACGGCGTCTGACGACTCGTCAGGCCGTCCAACGACTCGTCAGAGCGCCCGAGGGCTCGTTGCGGCTTCCGACGACCCATTGTGCCGCGCGGCGATTCATTACGCCGTCCAACGACTCATCGGGGACCGCGGCTCGTTCAGCCCCGGTTCACACACGCGGTGGAATCGACTCGCCAGCTCTACTCGACCCTCAGCTCTCTCCCTGTGCGAGAGCCCGGGCCTAGGGTATACATCCGCCGCGAAATGAGGTGTTTCCCTCATGTTCGCTGCAGCGGGCGATTGTTAGTGTCGACTCCGGCCGCCCGGCTGCTGCCGCACCGCGTCTGTCGCCACGCCGGCTCCCGGGCATGAAGATCGCACAGGAGGCTACAATGGTGACCCCATTCGCTCGTCGTACCCTGCTCTCGCTGGCCTTCGTCGCGCTCACCCTCATGGGCTCGAGCGCCGCGGTCCATGCCTACCAAACCCAGCCGCCGGCCGGCACCATCACCGAGACGACCACCCGTCTCGAGCTCACCGGCGGCGGCCTCGTGGCGCCGAACGTCAGCGGCCTGTGCGTCACCGGCACCGAGGACTGCGACATCTACCTCCTCGACGTCAACCTGCCGGCCGACTACGCGGCCACGCACCCGAACGCGAAAATCCGCATCACCGTCGGCTGGCAGAACCCGAGCGCGGACTACGACGTCTACCTCGTCACGCGACCGGGCTTTGAGCCGATCGATGACGCGGCGGGGGCCGCCAATCCCGAGGTGATCCAGGTCCCGGCGCCGGGCGGCAACAACCAGTGGGAGATCGACATCGTCGGCTACCTCCCGCTCGGCGAGACCTATACCGCCACGGTGGAGCTGATCGGCGGCGGCACGGCGCCGGCCGACGCCGACGGCGACGGCGTGCCCGACCTGCTCGACCAGTGCCCGGGCACGCCCGCCGGCACGCCGGTCGACGCCATGGGCTGCCCGCTTCCCGGCGATCGCTTCTGCGAGCTCCCGGGCAAGCTCGTCGCCGCCGACGACAACACCGGCAACGCGGGCGACGCCGCGAACAACGGCGGCGTCGGCGTCTACGACGTCGAGTGGCTGAAGGTGTCGACGCCCAAGTCGGCCGACAACCAGCGCCAGATCGCCTTCACGATGAAGCTGAAGAGCCTCTCGCCGCAGCCGCCGCCGGACGCACGCTACCTCGCGTTCTTCACCGGCGCCGACGGCCTGGTCTACTTCGCCGGCATGACGACGTTCCCCGACGAGAACGGCGGCCAGCCCGTGTTCCGCTTCGGCACCGGCGAGTCCGCCTTCGACGACCTCGGCTTCGGAGCGCCGGGCTCGTCGTACGACGTCGACGGCACCATCACCATCGTCGTGCCCGCCGATCGCCTGGGCGGCGCCGTCGCGCCGGGCGGCGTGCTCACCGACTTCCGCGTCGGCGCACGCGTGTCGCCGGGGGCGGGCGGCGCCGCCTACCTCAACGGCGCCGACCTCGACGAGGCCGCCGCGGTGGCCGACTTCCAGATGCCGGCCATGGGCGCCTGCGGCGAGGAGGAGGGCGGTGGTGGCGGCGGCGGCCCGGTGACCATCGGCGGCCCCGACTTCAGCCTGCACGTCTCGCCGGCGGGCATCGCCGACGGCGCCGCCGAGCCGACGCTCGACGTCAACACCCGCACCGGCAGCATCTTCTTCATCGCCGGCACCGAGGTCGACCGCGTCAAGTTCGACGACGGCGTCTCGCCCGCGCGCGACACCTGGGAGGACAAGACCGGCACGCTCACCGGCCTCAACACGGCCGACCCGATCCTCGTCGCCGATCGCGACACCGGGCGCATCTTCGCCTCGCAACTCGTGCTCGGCCCCGGCAACAGCATCCAGGAGTACAGCGACACCGACGGCGAGAGCTGGGAGCCGAGCGTCGGCGGTAGCTTCAAAGCCGGCCTCGACCACCAGGCGCTCGGCGTCGGCCCCTACCCGGCCGGCGTGCAGGTGCCGCACACCTACCTCAACGCCGTCTACTACTGCTCGCAGGACCTCTACGCCGCCTACTGCTCGCGCAGCGACAACGGCGGTGTGACCTTCGGCGCCAGCGTGCCGGTCTACACGCTGCTCCAGTGCGGCGGCCTGCACGGGCACCCCAAGGTGGCGCCCGACGGCACCGTGTACCTGCCGAACAAGGGCTGCACCGGCGGCCAGGCGCTCATCGTCTCCGAGGACGCGGGGCAGACCTGGGAGATTCGCCCCATCCCGGGCTCCGGCCAGGGGCGCTGGGACCCCTCCGTCGCCGTCGCCTCCGACGGCACGCTCTACGCCGGCTACATGGAGCAGGGCAACGACAAGGCGATGGTCGTCGTCTCGCACGACAAGGGCCTGACCTGGTCCGACCCGGTCGACGTGGGGGCGCCGTACGGCATCCGCAACGCCGTCTTCCCGGCGGTGGTCGCCGGCGATCCGCTCCGTGCCGCCTACTTCTTCCTCGGCACCACCAAGGCCGGCCACTCCGGCGACCCCGCGTCGATGGGGAACACGACGGCCGACCCCGCCGACGACGCGCACTGGTACGCCTACGTCGCGACGACGTACGACGGCGGCGCCAACTGGACGGTGCGCAACGTCACCCCCGACGACCCGGTGCAGCGCGGCGCGATCTGCGACGGCGGCTTCAACAGCCCGTGCGAGGCCGCGGGCACACGCAACCTGCTCGACTTCAATGACGCCATCATGGACGAGAAGGGGCGCGTCCTCGCCGCCTTCGCCGACGGCTGCACCGGCCCCTGCGTCACCGGCGGCACCAACTCGCTGACCGAGAACGGCGTCATCGTGCGCCAGGCCAGCGGGCGGCGGCTGCTCGCCGCGCACGACCCGCCCGACCCGACCGTACCCGGCACGCCGAGCCTCTCCGGCCGCCGCGACGCCGCGGGTGCGCACCTCACCTGGACGCAGCCGCTGCCGGGCGGCGCGCCGATCACCCGCTTCCGGGTCTACCGCGGCACCAGCCCGGACGTGCTCGCCCACCTCGCCGACTCGACGAGCCTCACCCGCTTCGACGACACGAGCGTGCAGGACGGCGTGCGCTACTACTACGCCGTCAGCGCCGTCAACTCGTTCGGCGAGAGCGGGCAGTCGAACCAGGTCGCGCTGCTCGAGCTCACCGTGGCCGAGACGGCCTGCATCGCGCCGGGCCTCACGCTGCTCACCGACGCCAGCGGCGACAGCACGGGTGGTGTAGCGGCCCTGGACATTCGTTCCGTGCGCGTCGCCGAACCGGGCAGCCTGCCCGGCAAGGTGGCCTTCACTTACAAGGTGGGTGACCTCGCGGCGGTGCCGCCGGCGACCCGCTGGGTGCTGCGCTTCAAGACCTCCGGCACGCTGCCGGCCGGCGCCGAGGACTGGTTCGTGGGCATGACCACCATCCCCGGCGAGACCAGCACCAGCGCGCCGCAGGGGCCGCGCTTCGTCTACGGTACGACGGGCGTGCCGACGTTGCCGGTGGCCGGCGCGGTGCCGGCGCGCGTCTTCACCGTCCTCGGCGACCTCTCGCCCGGTAGCGGCTTCGCGCCCGACGGCACCATCTTCCTGCTCCTTGACAAGGCGCTGGTGGGCGCCACGACGCCCGGCGATGCGATCGTCGCCATCACGCCGTCGATCCGCGCGCAGCTCACGCCCAACAACCAGCTCATCTACGACGACGCCGGCAGCGCCAACTACACGCTGCGCGCGGCCAATGCCTGCGAGGTCAACCAGCTACCGCTGGCGGCCCTCGCCGCCTCCGGCAACGCCGGGCCGGCGCCGCTGACCGTCTCCTTCGATGCCTCCGCCAGCCAGGACCCGGACGGCAGCATCGCCGCCTACGTGCTCGATCCCGGAGACGGCAGCCCGCTGGTCCAGCAGACCTCGCCGATCTTCAGCCACGTCTACAGCGCGACCGGGCAGTACTTCGCCTCGCTGCGGGTCCAGGACGACCGTGGCGGCCACAGCGCCAACACGGCGACCGCGGCGGTCGACGTCCGCGACAACACCGATACCGACGGCGACGGCGTGCCGGACTCGCGCGACGAGTGTCCGGGGACGCAGCCCGGCACGCCCGTCAACAGCGTCGGCTGCCCGGTGACGACGCAGCCCGACCGCGATGGTGACGGCATCCCCGATCGCACCGACAACTGCAAGAGAGTGCCGAATCCCGACCAGGCCGATCGCGACCGCGACGGCAAGGGCGACGCGTGTGACAGGAGCTGACCGCTAGGCCGCGCGGGCATCAACGCGTCGCGAAGGCGTCCTCGATCTCCGCACGGCACGGCCTCGGCGAGCGCCGTGACGTGCGGGGGGTAGGGAGCCAGCCTCTTATTGAAGGGAGACGTGATAAGGAGGACGCCGATTGTACTCAACAGAAATGCTGCTGCAAGTTGAATCGCAGGCTCGGGAGTTGTTGCAAGTGGGTTGCGCGCGGGAAGCCGGATGAAGTGCGGAGGCCTCCTCGGACGACTCGGATCGCCTGAGAGGCAGCGAGAGGACACACCTCCGCCAATCCTCGCGAAAAGCAGAGGTGGCTGAGGCAGGAGAGACGGCCGAGAAAAGTGCCAGCTCCTGTTGGAGGCGGGTCGCGGCCACCAACCGGGTGATCTGAATGGTCAGCCTCGGGCCGTGTGGAAGTCGAAGGCTCTATCCCGGGCACTCACCTGGGGGGTAGTACAGCACCTCGCAACGGGCGATGCAGTCGTTCGCGTAGGTCTTGCCGTCACACCCGCACACCGGTGCGTAGATCCGCGGGCAGACGCAGCTCTCCGGTTGCAGGGGCGGCGGGATCTTGCAGGACGGTTTTCCTTGAGCAGGCGTGGAAAGACCTGACAGTGCGATGGCACCGCTCAGAAAGGCGCAGGCGGCAAGTCGAAGTCTCTTCATGGCCGTCCTCCTCATCGAGTTCCACCGCCCCGGGGCGGTGGCTCCAATGCGGAGATGCGCATTGATCGTGCCTCGCGAAGTAGTGCCAGGCACCTCCATGCCGCACCTCCATGCCTGGGTGATGGCGGCGAGAGCATCGTAGGATAGTTCTCATGAACGACGTGCTGCCGTGCCTCGACCTGCTCGAAGCTACTCCCGCCATCCTCCGCGGCCTGATGTCCGAGATCTCCGAAGAGGATGCGCGATGGAAGCCGGCCGCCGACCGTTTCTCGATTGCCGAGGTGCTCTCGCATCTCTCGCATTCCGAGGCGCACTGCTACCGCGCCAGGCTCGACCGGTTCCTCGCCGAAGAGCGTCCGGAGTTCGAGCCGGATGACGCGCAGATGCATCTCGACGTGTACCGGAACGCCGACCCCGAGGAGGACTTCGGGCACTTCGAGGACCAGCGTGAAACCAACATCGAGCTGCTGCGGGGCTTGCCCGCGGAAACCGGCGGCCGCAAGGCGTTGCATCGGTCGGCCGGTGAGATCACGCTCTCCCAGATGCTGCACGAGTGGGCGCTTCACGATATCGGGCACATCCGGCAGATCGCGGAGCTGGTGCGCGCCCGGAAGTATCTCGCGGGGGCCGGCCCATTGGGCGAAGATTATCAGTTGAAGCCATGACGATCGGGCTAAAGTGCCAGCCACGTATTGAAGAGGTGAGTAAGTGAGGCCGGCAGCCCAGCCTCGGGTCGCGACTTTGGGGTTGACTTGGGCTTGGCGGAGGGGTGAGCAGGCTTCGGCGTGGTGAGGGAACATCTCGAGACGAGCCCGAATCGACCGGAGAGGCAGCGGAAGGACACACCTCGCCCAGCCTCGCGATGCGAGACGAGAGAGGCAGGACGGAGGTAGTGTGGAGGGGGAGACGCCTGAGATTTGCGCGTTATCCACCCACCCACGGCAAGGCGGGCGGGAAGCTCCCCGGCGGGAAGACGGCGGTCAGGTCACTGCCGGAGGAAGTGCCGGAGGAAGTGCCAGCCGAACATTCGGACGGGCAAGCCGGAGATGCTCCAGGCACGGAAGGAGCTCGGCTCCTCACTTTTGTCCCTATGCTGAATGGCCGCTCGCGGCATTGCACTGGGGGAGAGCTTACTCCTCAACAGCATCAAGCACGGCTCGAACCAGATCCGGGTGATACCGGATTCCCTCTTGGGAAGCTTTCTCGATCAACGGTTTGAGAGCCGGAATCAGCCCCAGGAGCTTCGCTCGACCGAGAAGCCCCAAAGTCCCGGTAACCTCCAGACCGGCGGCCAAGGCGGCGCGCCGACCTTTCCACTCGTCGATGACGACGGTTGGTACCTGCAGCTCCAGAGCGAGTTGAATGACCGCGGCCTCTCCCTCGTCCAAAGCGGCAGAGCGACTGCCGGCAAGGGCCTGGAAAGCTTGCGTACTGCGAGCCATGCAGGCGCGATCCGGGGATAGCCGGCTGCTTCTCCTTCATCGAGCTCGCGGCGTACCGCGTCGGGACAGAGGAGCTCGTAAGGGAGTTGGCCCGCGACATCCAGGCAGCCGATTCGCGAGAGCGTGATGAGCGGACCGGTGTTGATGACGAGGCGCTCAGGCACCCTGCGTGAACCTCACCTCGTCAACGGCATCCTCCGGACGGAGGTTTGAGATCGAGACTCCGATCCGAGGCAGGGACAGCAGGAAGTCGACGCGGCTCTTGCTGCAAAGCTTGGCGGCCTGTCCCGAGCTCAGGCGACCGAGCTCGTACAACTTGGCGGCGAGCAGGAGCGACGCCTCATCATCGAACTCATCCCGGCTCAAGCCTGTGCTGAAGAGGACGTCATCCTCATATTCGATCGTCAACTCGTATTTCATCCTTATCTCCTCGCACCCGCAGACCTCTGCCCTCACGACAGTGTACCCGAGATGTCCGGCCCGCCGCTTCGCTCAGGATGACAGGGCCTCCTGGAGCGCCGCGTGCGCCCGCCGTTTTGGTGTAGCGTATCCCTGCTGGTTCTAGCCAACAGGAGACGCCGACCGCCATGTCCGACCCGACGCCGCAGACCCGGGACAAGGTCCCTTCTCGCTTCCGCTCCTTCTTTGCCCGCAAGTGGCAGGGCAAGGACATCGCCGTTGCTGTGCTCGCCCTGCTGTTCCTGTCCATGTCGGCCTACGCCTTCCGGGCTCCTTCAAGAGGAGGCTGGCACTTTCCCAGCCCCAGCCCGAGCCCGCGGACGAGCTGTCGGCCCAGGCGGGCGACACCCTCACAACGCCCCTGCTGCCCGGCCTGCGCCTCCCGCTCGCCGAGATTTTCGCCTGAGCCCGCCGAGATCTTCGCTCGATCGCGAGGGCTGGCGAGCCCGGGCCCACACCCCCGCTGTTGCTCCCCTGATTCCCCAAAAACAATGTGTCTGCCGCCTGGAACAATGTCTAACGGCTTTCAACATTGTTCTAGCGCCACAAACATTGTTCTGGCGGCTTTGAACATTGTTGAACGGCGTCATACATTGTTCCAGCTCGGTTCAACAATGTTCTGTGGTGTTTGGTGGCGGAAAAAGCGCCCAGAACAATGCTATAGGGCGTTTTCGGTCTGAAAAGCCCGGTTCGAGGAAGATCGAGACCGGCTGAATTCCGAAAACGGCGGATTCTTCGACGGATTCCGTAGACTTGTATTGAAAAAGGGCGCTTCGAATTCTACTTTGTCCCCCGCGTTCCGCCCCCGGTCTGGGGTTCCCAGAAAAAAGTCTGAAAAAAGTGTGCGACATTCCCGCCCCGTTTTCCGTTCTCTATAGGGTTGATGGGGAGAAGACTGCGCTTCGTGCCTGACGGCGGCGCCCTGGTCCATGTGACCACCCGGACAATCCAGGGCAGATACCTCCTGCGGCCCAGCCCGGCGCTGAACGAGATCGTCATCGGCGTCCTGGCCCGGGCCCAGAGACTCTATCCGGCAGGTGTGTGCGCCGCCGTGGCGGCCTCGAATCACTACCACCTCCTCCTGCGTGTGGACAATGCCAAACAGCTCGCCGGCCTCATGGGCTACTTCAATGGCAACGCGGCTCGCGAGATCTCCCGCCTGACCGACTGGGGAGCCCGGGTCTGGTCGCGCCGCTACCAGGCGATCGTCATCAGCAATGAGGAGGCCGCTCAGGTCGAGGTCCTCCGGTACGTCCTCAGCCATGGGGTCAAAGAGAACCTTGTCGAGGCCCTCCGCCATTGGCCCGGCCTTCACTGCGTCCAGGCGCTCCTCGACGGCGAGCCCTTGGCCGGCTACTGGTTCGACCGGACCAAGGAGTACGCCGCTCGCCTGCGCGGGGAAGACTTCGGCCGCCTCGAGTACGCGACCCGGGAGGAGGTCATCCTCGAGCCCCTCCCCTGCTGGAAGCACCTCTCGCCGGAGACCCACCGGCAGCGCATCGCCGGCCTGGTGAGCGGGATCGAAGAGGAGGCCGCCGCCGAGCGGGAGAGGAGCGGCGTCAGTCCGCCGGGTCCGGCAGCCGTCTGCGCCAAGCATCCTCATGATCGTCCCAGCAAGGTGAAGAAATCGCCCGCGCCGCTCTTTCACGCCGCCACCCGCCGGGTGCGCGACGATCTCTACCAGATGTACGCGGCTTTCGTGGCTGCCTTCCGGGATGCGGCCGAGAAGCTCAGGGCTGGCGACCTGACCGCCGTCTTCCCTCCTGGGAGCTTCCCACCCGCTCTGCCGTGGGTCGGCGGATAACGTACGGCTATCTCGGCCGTCTTCCCCCGTCCCCGACCACCTCCGTCCCTACCTCTCTCGTGTCGCGCTGCGAGATAGGGCGGAGGTGTGCCTTCCCGCCGCCTCTCCGCCGATCTAGGCTCGTCCAGAGGCCTTCCCTCCCCTCCCAAACGTCTACTCATCCCTCTGCCGTCAAGCCAAAGTCGTGATCCGAGGTACGGCCGCCAGCCTCATTTCACCTACTTCTTCAAGAGGAGGCTGGCACTTTACCCTGCATTACCCTACCCCGCTGCATTACCCTACCCCGCCGGCCCGTGGCGGGTCGTGGCTGCGTCCATGAGGTCCTCCTTTCTTGCCGACCACAAGAAGGAAGCCTAGCAACTACGGCCCGCCCTCGCTTCTACTCAGCTAGGCCCCCCCCTTGGGAAGGGACCCGCATAGGATCTGGCACTTTACCCTCCCACTTTACCCTCCCGATCCGATCCGATCCGAGGCACCACCGCCGACGTCCCCGCTTCACATCCCTTTAAGCAAAGGCCTGATTCTTTACCCCTAGCACTTTCCCCCTGCTGAAGGGCCTGCATAGGATGTAACACTTTCTCCTGCACCTATATCTGATAACGAAGGCCGTGTCGCCGAGCCAGCGCGCGAAGGGCAGGGGTTCGATCCGAGAGACTACGCGCCTCCGACCACTCGTGCTCGAAATAATCTTGAAAAGCAGTAAAAAAACTCCAAGCCTTTGTCTCGAACACCAGCAACGGTGTGTCAATGCTCTCGTCAGTGTATTTCATATAGTGCCCGACAGCGACATGGCTATGATTGATGAACGCTAGACGGAATACAGGCCTGTGGTTGTACAACCGGATGATGGCCGCGGGCTTGCGGCTGTGCCGCGGAAGCCGAGAAAGCACTCCCTTCAGCAGGAGAAGGCTATTCAGAATTCGGATCTGCTTGTCAGGCGGACAGTCGTCACACTCCGGATCAAGGAGAAGAAAGCGTGCCGTGAAGCCATTGATCTGAATGGCCTTTAGAGCCCGCTCAAGTTTGTCCGTCCAGACAGTCCACTTACTCGCTCCATGCCCCATAAAGTCGAATCCGATCCTGATCATGTCAATCATGTATCGTGGATGTAGGGTGCTCATCTTAAGCTTGGGCGCGTACTCGATGAGCCCTGTGGATAACCGTAGACCGTCGTCGGCGATGAGTCGAGGCCTGTGTGGTTGGGCAACAATCTGGGATTGGACCTGCTTGACTACCTTCGAGGCACAGCGGTGAATAGTCGCCCTAGTAAACTCGATGAATTCCGGGTCGCCGAGAATCCGTCCGTGATCAACACCCAATCGCGCATCACGTAGGACGAGAACCGGCTTGCCTACACCTTTGGCGAAGCCGATCTCCTGATTAACCCAAAGGGAACTCAGGTTTGTGGGGGGTACAGGTGTTAGAATAGCGATTACGCCGCTGGCTCGTGACACCAGAGTACGTACGTTGCGCGCCACGGAATCGTCCTCCGCCTCATGATCCTCATTAGCGGCTGTGGTGGCTATACCGAGAGCACGTAGCTTCACCCGAATCAGTTGCGCAAGGCTGCGCGCAACAGCGTCTTCATATCGATACGAAAGGAAAATCTCAACTTCAAAGCCTGAGGTTAAAGCGTCTCCGTCTTCCGTAGGCCTGCTGTTTATTATCATGCTTAGGCACCCCATCGCTCTGCGTCGATAGTCAGAGCGTTTATAAATACGCGCAACCCTGATCGGAACCGATACCCCTGAGTCAAACATGCGTGGTGTGCCAACTATCATGCAGCGATTGGCTGCCGCAACGTGCCTACGCTAGATTCCCGACAATCCGGTCGAACTCGCGCACAACCTCATCTCGCAGTTCAAAGGGGTCATCCAATCTAATTATTGCATCAAAATTATTGCTCCTGCTCCTTTCTGCCCTTGCGTGCCTCAGTCGGACCTCGATATCATTTATGCACGACTCGCAGCGAAGTTTAATTCGACGGTACATGGTGTCGTCACTAGCAAAATCACAAAAGACAATCTGTGCCTGCGGGTGTTTCGCTTTCAAGGCTAGAGCGATGCTCGAGGAAGCCTGAATCACAGTATACCGCGCCTGAACAGCCGCCACATCTACCAATGCGGAATACCCGTACCAATCGGCGCCTAGAGGCTGATCCCAGTAACCCGATCGAAAGTCATCGAAGAGAATTCTAAGAGTGATCTCAGATCGAAAATAGTAGTCCCGGCCATCTACTTCAGATGGACGTCTTCGGCGAGTGGTAAACGGAACGATAGTCCCGCACAAGCGCCGAGAGATGAGATGTCGAAGCGTCAACGACTTACCAACCCCTGATGGACCAGACAAGACAATCAACACCGGCTATTCCCTTCAAACCCTGCGTCAGACTCAAACTCAGATCTAGCCACCTCCCACTGTTCCGTGTACGGGTTCAGAGACAATGAGCAGATGCTACGCACCGGTATTCCGGCCTGCTCCAACCGACGGCGCCCTTCGTGGGACTCAAGTTCGGCGACAAAACTCGCCGCCACAACGCGCCCGCCGACTTCGGAGCAGAGCGCCGCAGCTGCGAGTGCCGTTCCGCCTGATGCAAGGAAATCGTCAACCAAAGCAACGGTGGCACCCGGCGGAATGGCGTCACGATTGATTTCTAGGCACTTACCCTCTGCATAGCACATCGAGTATGGTCTACGAACGGTTCTGCGAGCGAGTTTTCCGGCCTTCCTCGCCAAGACAATCCTGCATCCCAAATGGTAAGCGATTGGGCCGCCGAATATATATCCGAACGATTCGATACACAATAGACACTGCGGCGGCTGCTCCTGATACGGCTGGGCCAGCGCGTCAACGATATGCCGGAATGTAGGCCCGCCGCTTTCGAGCAGGACGGTGATGTCGGGGAAGACAAAGCCGGTTCGTGGAAAGTTCCTGACAGTGGCGAACTTAAGATCGACACTTTTCATCGTGCCTCCCCCCGGCTGCGAATAATAGAGAAGGAGCCATGCATTGGGGCTACTCCCGTGGGATTTTCCTGCTCAAGCATCCGGTACTTTAGCTGCACAAGCTGAACGAAATTGGGAGCATCGATCGTTCCAACCGGAAACGACCCTTCGTATGTCGAGCCGTGAGACATCACGCTCGTTATGTCTAATATGTGCGCTCCCCTGGGAATCACAAGGGGGCCCCGTGTGCGTTGCCTGTCCATAGCATCTCGGCGGGAGATGTAAGCGTGGAGATCTCCAATGCTGATTGAGTCGTCTCCGTAATGAAGCATATATTTTCGCGTGCAGGCGGCACGCACGTTAGTGTCCGCTCCCACATAGATCTTCACCGAGGCCTCAGGGCAAATGACGGAGCCCGCATCGCGTCCATCCAGGATGGCGCCGAATGCCTGCTTCGGCGGGTGCCGCGCGAAGTATCTTGAGTACTCTGTCAAGGCATCGCGAACCGCGTTGTGACGCGAGATCAGGGTGGCCTCTTGTGCGACCTGTAGCGATCGCAATGGCCTGCGAAGGATAGCCTCGACCTCATGATGGCGCGCGTGGAGCTCGGCGACAACTTCACGAGCAACCTGGCCAGCTTTTCGCTCGTCGGAGGTCGTAAGTCCCCGACGGATCATTCGGTATGCAACCATGCGATACAACATCCCTGTATCCATATACGCGAAGCCGAGCCACCGCATGGCGTCGGCTAGATACCCCTTACCAGAGCAGGCCGGGCCGTCCACAGTAATGACTTTCTGAGAGTGTCTCTTGTCGATCGCCAACGCCTGCAAGTCCTTCTTCAATATTCCAAGCGTTTTGTCTAACTCGGACCACCCGAGAAAGCTCCCGGTTTCGGCGATCAGCCAGTCAAGCTCATACACCCTCCTCGGAGGGACGCCAGCAGGCACCTCTGTAGCGCCTCGCCGGACAGTCGCTAGGAGAACAAAAGCGTCCAGCAGAAGCGACACATTAGCCGCGAAAGGAGCGCGCTGGCGAGTAGCGGAGAGCTCTCTTAAGGCCACTTGATGAAGAGTATGCTTGCGGTCGGCTAAAAAAGCGGTAATTTCAGGAGCCGTGCTCCAAGGGAGGAGCGCTCGCAAGTGAAGCCATTGGGTGAGTGCCTGTAGGTACTCGCGATATCGATTTCCCTCCGAAACGTCCAAGAAGATATCGGACATTGGGCAAAAGCTTCCTGCTATGGCTCCGGTTGACTGATGGCCACACCTTCGGTCTCAAGCACGGCCAAGCGGTCACGAATCTGAAGCGAGTGCAGATAACGAGCAACAGCGGGAGGTACCATAGTCGTCCATGCGTCGTCGCCCCGCCTAAGGAGATCACGAATGACGCCGGCCCGGAGCCGTGGTGGCTCACGTTCGCGCACGACGACCACCGGATACCCCGCACGCGAAAGGAGATCGATCTTTCTCCGGTTCCATTCGTCGCATATGGTAGTAAAACATGTGACCGTAGTCGGCAGAAAGCAGAAAAGTTGATCCGGATCGTCAATAGGAAATGGAGTGAAGGCAAATGTCGAGGCGGGCACGCTCGCCTCGGCCAGCGCGTCAGAAATCATGCGCGTTCGTTCGAAGTAAGTGAGCGGGTTGCTAGCTCTAAACTTTCGATGAGGTGATTCTGCCGGACCATGGATGGCTCTGATGTCGAACGCGGTGAGCCCAACGTATAGAAAGTCGCAGCGAGACTTCGCTTCCAAGATGTAGTCCAAGTGCTCAAGATGGAGCGGCTGAAAACGCCCATGAACGGAGCCGATTGGAACCTTGGTCCCCAAGTGGAACTCTTTCGTCGCGACCGTGAGCATTGCCAGAGCTCTAATGCTTGAATGTGTTCAACGACGGCTTCTACTCTAACCCTGACGTCTCGGAAACTCCATAACTATCAGTAAGGAAAAGAGTTGATAGGCCGACATCATTAGTCAGTAGAGGGC
>DASVEF010000076.1:0-3384 GCA_036380715.1 Thermoanaerobaculia bacterium
AGCTCAGCACTCCGTACACGCCCACGACCGCCAGCACGAGAGCCAGGCCGGCGAACACGGTAAGGAGGAGCATGGTGAAGCGCTGCTGCCCGACGGATTCCGCGAGGGTCCTCTCCAGCGTCTCCTCTCCGAAGACCGCCAACTCGGGATCCACTTTCCGGATGGCCGCGCGGACCGCCTGGATCAGCGCCTCCGGATCCCCCTGGGCGCGCACCAGCAGGCTGGCACTCCCGCTCGCGGAAGGAGCCTGGGTGAGCGAAACGTACACCGCGGGCGGCGGCGTCTCCGTCAATCCCTGGAACCGCTCATTGCTCACGATTCCCACGACCGTCCATTCCAGTCGCCAGAAGACGATCTTCTGTCCGAGCGGATCGCGGCCGGCGAAGAAACGGCGCGCGGTCTCTTCGTTGACGAGCAGGGCGCGCGGAGCCGACACGTCGTCCCCATCCCCGAGCAGGCGGCCGTTGATCAGCGGCACGCCCATCGTCCGGAAGTATTCGACGCCCACCAGGCGGACCGCGATCTCCGGCCAGTCCTCGGCCTCCTCCTCCCTCCCCACCACGGAGAAGGAGTTGGTGAAGCCGGGGTCCAGGGGATGGCTTCCCGCCACCGTCGCGGACTCCACGCCGGGCAGAGCGCGCACCTCCTCCAGGAGACTGGAGTGGAAGCGCCGCTGCTCCGGCCAGTCCGGCCAGGTGGAAAAGCTCCGTGGATACCGGCTCGCCGGAAGCTGGAGCTCGGCCTTGATCACGCCTTTGGCGCGGAATCCCGGGTCCACCCGGTGCAGGAGCCAGAAGCTCTTGAGGAGCAGCCCCGCGCCCACCGACAGCACCACCGCGAGCGCCAGCTCTGTCACCACCAGCACCGAGCGCAGCCGGCTCCGCTTCCGGTCGGTCGTCGCGCCGCGGCCCGCCTCCTCCTTGAGAGTGGCCTGAAGGTCCGTCCGACGGGCCTGGAAGGCGGGGATCAGCCCCACCGTGAGGGCCACCAGAACCGACACGCCCAGCGTGACTCCCAGCACCCGCGCGTTGATCCCGACCTCGGAAAGGCGCGGGACTCCGGCAGGCGCCAGGGCGAGGAGGACCTCCAGCCCTATGAACGCGAGCACCAGCCCCACCCCGACGCCGGCCGCGGTCAACAGCGCGCTCTCCATCAGGAACTGGCGGATCATGCGGCGCCAGCCGGCGCCCAGCACCGTCCGCACCGCCACCTCCCGCCGGCGCACCGCGCCGCGCGCCACCAGCAGGCTTCCGATGTTGGCGCAGGCGGTCAGCAGGACCAGCGCCACCGCGCTCAGCAGCACCGAGAGCGCCGGACGGACGCGGCCGAAGACCACCTCCGGAAACGGCTCGAGGAAAGCGCCCCGCGCCCTGTTCTCCGGATAGGCCTTCTCGAGCTCGGCCATGACCGCGCTCATCTCTTGCTGCGCGTCCGCCGCAGCCGCCCCGCGAGCCAGGCGGCCGAGGACGAAGATCGGATGGTTGTACCGCGGAGTCGCCTCCGGATCGGGCCGCAGCGGCACCCAGACTTCGACCTCCACCCCGTGGCCCCGATCGGCGAACGAGCGCGAATAGTCCGCGGCCGACAGGATCTGCAGGCTGCCGAAATCGGCGCCGTCCGGCAGCACTCCGACGATCGTGCACGGCAGGTCGTCGAGGCGGAACGTGCGGCCGACCACCTGCGGATCGCGGGCGAACAGCCGCTCCCAAAGGTCCTCCCCGATCAGCGCCACGAGAGGAGCGCCGGGCTGGTCGTCCGCGGGCAGGAACCCCCGGCCCAGGAGAGGGCGGATTCCGGCCGTCGGCAGGTATTCGTGGCTCACCGCGAGCGCCGCCAGGCGGGTGGGCTCTCCGTGGACCGGAGTGAGGTTCACCTCCAGGCCCTGGAAAGCCGCGAGCCTCTCGAAGCGACGGCTCCGCTCCCGGAAGTCCAGGAAATCGGGCACCGAAGCCGGCTCCCGGGTGGTCCCGCTGTCCCGGTCCGTCTCCCAGACCATCATCAGCCGGTCCGCCCCCTCCAGCGGCACGGGCCGCAGCAGCACCCCGTCGACCACGCTGAAGACGGCGGCGTTGGCGCCGATCCCCAGAGCCAGCGTCAGGACCGCCACGAGAGTGAAGCCCGGGTTCCTCCACATCGTCCTCAGACCGTAGCGCAGGTCTTGCGCCAGCTCCTCGAGCAACCGCGGCCGGGCCTCCTGCCGCGACTCTTCCTTGAAGCGCTCCACCCCGCCGAAGCTGACCATGGCGGCGCGGCGGGCCTCCCCGGGAGCCATGCCGGCGCGGAGGTTCTTTTCCGTCGCCTGCTCGATGTGGAAACGCATCTCCTCGTCCATCTCGCGCTCCATCGACTCCCATCCGAGCCAGAGCCGCAGACGCGACCAGATCTCCCGCGGAGCTTCCATCGCTCATCCCTCCTCAGGGCGTGGTCATGTCCAGGATGCCGTTCACCGCTTGAGAAAGCCGCTCCCAATGGCGCTGCTCCGCCGTGAGCTGCTTGCGCCCGGACCGGGTGATCCGGTAATAGCGGGCGCGGCGGCCGTTCTCCGTCACCGCCCACTCCGAAGCGATGAACCCCTGCCGCTGCAGGCGGTACAACGCGGGATAGAGCGAGCCCTGATTGATGCTGAGGACGTTCCGCGACCACTGCTGGATCCGCTCGGTGATGCCCCACCCGTGCATCGGCTCCAGTTGCAGGGCTTTGAGCACAAGCATGTCCAGCGTACCCTGAATCAGATCTCCGCCGTCCTTGTCCATGCCTTCTCCTCTCGAGGACCGAGAGAAAGAATAGACCTCTCTCCTCTCGACCGTCAAGAGGTGAGAGATCGGCCGGTCTTTCCGCTCGGGTTTGAAGGGTTATTCGATAAGACGGGCGAGCTTCGCCTCGGCCTCGGCGTGCAGGCCGGGAGGCGCGCCGTAAAAGGCTCCGGCGGAGCGGCCTTCGCGGTCGAATACCAGCAGCGTCGGCACCGCGCTCACATCGCCGAAGGCCCGCACCAGCTCCGGCGTGCCCATCGTCCAGACGAGCGGCAGCTCGAGCTCTTTCACCAATTTGCGGACGCCGGCTTCGTCGGATTCGACCGCGATCGCGACCACCACGACGCGGTCGCCGTGCCGCTTCTTCAGCTCGCCGAGCCAGCCCAGCGTCCCGCGGCACGGCGGGCACCAGGTCGCCCAGAGCTCGACCAGCACGACCCGCCCGGCGAGGTCTTCGCGCGAGACGCGTCTGCCGTCGAGGTCCGTGAGTGCGACCGCCGGCAGCCTGGCGATCTCGTTCCCTTCCGCGGGCGCGGCCTGCGCACGTGCGGCGTCCTTCCGGCCCGCGAGGATCAGCTCGATCATGCGCGAGAGGTCGGCGCGGAACCGCTCGTGGCTCGCCGCGCTCTTG